>NZ_JAAKOV010000011.1:0-164555 GCF_049171595.1 Aeromonas sp. 603607 | reverse complement strand
GAAAATCAAAAATTGTTTTTGATGCTCGATGCTGTGAGTGCCCACACAGATTGCTTGATTCAAATTGTTAAAGAGCGACGCAGCTTTTGCTGCTGCGGGAGTGGCATTCTACTCAACCGCCTTCTCGAGTCAAGCCTTATTTGCAAAGGCTTTTCGAGGTTACCGACCCGGTTGTTTGCGTTGCCGCTTGCCCTGTCGATGGAGGCGCATTATAGGGAGTGAATTCGTTCTGGCAACCCCTTATCGGCAATAAAATTGCAAAAAACTGCACTTTTTTAGTTATTCATCTCCGACCACAGCTTTTATACACACTTATCCACAGAAACCGCCTCCAGGTTGCTAGAATGGCCGAAAACAAGGAGGCCAAGATGGACTTGCGACTGAGACCTTACAAGGGAAAACGCCCACAACTGGGCAAAGGAGTATATGTAGATCCCTGCGCGACACTGGTGGGCGATATCCAGCTGGCCAACGATGTTCGGATGAAATGAGCAGACAATTCACCATTTCGCCAGGTTCAGGAACAACTCTTACCTTCTATATAGAAGAAGTTGAATGATGAGTTGAGGCAGTTGAGGCAGTTGAGGCAGTTGAGGCAGTTGAGGCAGTTGAGGCAGTTGAGGCAGTTGAGGCAGTTGAGGCAGTGTCAGAATGGATTAAGAGAAAAGCCGGGACAAGCCCGGCTTTTTCTTTATCACTCAGCAGCTGCTTCAGCAGCGGCCGGGCGGTCTACCAGCTCAATATAAGCCATAGGGGCGTTGTCGCCAGCACGGAAACCGCATTTCAGAATGCGAGTATAACCGCCGGCGCGCTCCAGGTAGCGCGGGCCCAGTTCATTGAACAGCTTAGCCACGATCGCGTTGTCGCGAGTGCGGGCAAATGCCAGACGACGATTAGCAACGCTATCAGTCTTGGCAAGGGTGATCAGCGGTTCAACTACACGACGCAGCTCTTTTGCCTTAGGCAGAGTCGTCTTGATGATCTCATGACGAACCAGGGAGCTGGCCATGTTGCGGAACATAGCCTGACGATGGCTGCTGTTCCGGTTCAGTTGACGACCACTCAAACGATGGCGCATGACCTTATCCTTCTAACTAAATCTGTGAAACCCGTAATCTGGATTACTCGTCAGCGATGCTGGCGGGCGGCCAGTTCTCAAGGCGCATGCCAAGAGACAGACCACGGGAGGCCAACACGTCCTTGATCTCAGTCAGGGACTTCTTACCGAGGTTAGGAGTCTTAAGCAACTCAACTTCGGTACGCTGTACCAGATCACCAATATAGTGGATAGCTTCTGCCTTCAGACAGTTCGCAGAACGAACTGTCAGCTCCAAATCATCGACAGGACGCAGCAGAATCGGATCAAACTCGGGTTTCTCTTCTTTCTTCTCGGGCACGCTGACATCGCGCAGATCCACGAAGGCTTCCAGTTGCTCGGCCAGAATAGTGGCAGAACGACGGATAGCTTCCTCAGGATCCAGGGTACCATTGGTCTCCATGTCGATGACCAGCTTGTCCAAGTCGGTACGCTGTTCCACACGTGCTGCCTCAACATTGTAGGCAATACGAACGATGGGGCTGAACGCGGAGTCCAGCAGCAGGCGACCGATAGGACGCTCTTCGTCATCGTTGTGAACACGAGCAGAAGCAGGCACATAACCACGACCGCGCTGAACTTTCAGGCGCATGCTGATTTCAGCATTGGCACCAGTCAGGTGGCAGATTACGTGCTCCGGGTTTACGATCTCGACTTCATCACCGTGAGTGATATCACCTGCGGTAACGGGGCCTGTTCCAGACTTGGTCAGGGACAGAGTTACCTCGTCCTTGCCTTCCAGCTTCACAGCGATACCTTTCAGGTTGAGCAGGATTTCAAGAATGTCTTCCTGTACACCTTCTTTGCTGCTGTACTCATGCAGTACCCCGTCAATTTCGACTTCAGTAACTGCACAACCGGGCATAGAAGACAGCAAAATACGACGCAGGGCGTTGCCCAGCGTGTGACCAAAGCCACGCTCGAGTGGCTCAAGAGTCACTTTCGCATGAGTCGGGCTAACTTGCTCGATGTCAACTAGCCGCGGTTTAAGAAAATCTGTTACAGAACCCAGCATTGTGTCCTCTCTTTAGAAGCTAGCTTTACTTGGAGTAAAGCTCGACGATCAGCTGTTCGTTAATGTCGGCAGACAGGTCGGAACGCTCTGGCAGGCGCTTGAAGGCACCTTCCATTTTAGCGGCATCAACCTCTACCCAAGTCGGCTTCTCGCGCTGACCAGCAACCTCAAGGGCAGCTTTGATACGCGCTTGCTTCTTAGCCTTCTCACGAACGCAGATCACGTCCTCAGGGGAAACCTGGAAAGAAGGAATGTTCACAACGCGGCCGTTTACCATGATGGCCTTGTGGCTCACCAGCTGACGAGATTCAGCGCGGGTAGCACCGAAGCCCATGCGGTATACGACGTTGTCCAGACGACCTTCCAGCAGCTGCAACAGGTTTTCACCGGTGTTACCCTTTTGACGGGCAGCGTCGCGGTAGTAGTTGCGGAACTGTTTTTCCAATACGCCGTAGATACGACGAACTTTTTGTTTCTCGCGCAGTTGCACACCGTAATCGGACAGACGGGGCTTGCGAGCGCCGTGCTGACCAGGAGCGGTGTCAATCTTGCACTTAGAATCAATCGCACGAACACCAGACTTCAGGAAGAGGTCTGTGCCCTCACGACGGCTAAGCTTAAGCTTAGGACCGATATATCTTGCCATCTTCTTTCTCCAACAATCCTAGACCAAGTAGCTACAGCGTTACACGCGGCGCTTCTTGGGAGGACGACAACCGTTGTGCGGGATCGGAGTCACATCAGTAATGTTAGTGATGCGGAAACCAGCCGCGTTCAGGGCGCGGATGGAAGACTCACGACCGGGACCCGGACCTTTGACCATGACTTCCAGGTTCTTGACGCCATATTCTTTGGCCATCTCACCAGCGCGCTCGGCAGCTACCTGAGCAGCGAACGGGGTGGACTTACGAGAACCACGGAAACCGGAACCACCAGAAGTAGCCCAAGACAGAGCATTGCCCTGACGGTCAGTAATGGTCACGATTGTGTTGTTGAAAGATGCATGAACGTGCGCAATACCGTCGCTCACTTGCTTTTTAACGCGCTTGCGAGCACGAGTCGGAGTTTTAGCCATTTTCTACCTTCCCGTTACTTCTTGATAGCCTTGCGCGGACCCTTACGGGTACGAGCGTTGGTCTTGGTACGTTGACCACGAACAGGCAGGCTACGACGGTGACGCAAACCACGGTAGCAGCCCAGATCCATCAAACGCTTGATGTTCATGGAAATCTGACGACGCAGGTCACCTTCAACGGTGAATTTACCTACTTGTTCACGCAGACTCTCGATCTGAGCTTCGTCCAGGTCTTTAATTTTCACATTCTCAGCGATACCGGCTGCGGCACAAATGGCCTTGGAGCGGGTACGACCGACGCCATAAATCGCAGTCAAAGCAATGACTGCATGCTTATGGTCAGGAATGTTAATGCCAGCGATACGGGCCACTATTCACTCCTACATATAGTAGATTACGACCACCACAAAGCCCGTGAGCGGATACGTGGCGGTCAACCAATACACAACAAAAGTTGGCTGGCTATATTAGCCAGCACAACTATTTGTTGCAAGTACTAACCGTAAAAAATTAGCCTTGGCGCTGTTTATGCTTTGGCTCGCTGCAAATCACACGCACCACACCGTGACGCTTGATGATTTTGCAGTTACGGCAGATTGCCTTAACGGAAGCACGAACTTTCATTGCTTAACTCCGTAACTACGCCGACCTTTAGCGGCCGTAGCCCTTCAGGTTGGCCTTCCTCAGGACGTCACCATATTGATGAGACATCATATGGGTTTGTACCTGAGCCATGAAGTCCATGATAACCACCACAATAATCAGCAGCGAAGTGCCACCGAAGTAGAACTGTACGTTCCAGGCAGTCATCAGGAACTGGGGTACCAGACAGATAAAGGTTATATAGAGCGCACCTGCCAATGTCAGGCGAGTCATAACCTTATCGATATAACGTGCTGTCTGCTCGCCCGGGCGGATCCCCGGGATAAAGGCTCCACTCTTCTTCAGGTTATCTGCTGTCTCGCGGGGGTTGAACACCAGCGCGGTATAGAAGAAACAGAAAAAGATAATGGCTGCTGCATACAGCATCTCGTAAAGCGGCTGACCCGGCTGCAGGACCATAGAGACCTGTTGCAGGATATCAGCGACTTTACCCTCACCCTGACCAAACCAGGAGGTAATGGTCCCCGGAAAGAGGATGATACTGGATGCGAAAATCGCAGGAATCACACCAGCCATATTCACTTTCAACGGCAGGTGTGTGCTTTGCGCGGCAAATACCTGGCGGCCTTGTTGACGCTTGGCATAGTTAACGACAATACGACGCTGACCACGCTCCACGAACACCACAAAGTAAGTCACTGCGAAAACAATCAAGCCCAGCAACAACAACAGCAGGATGTGCAATTCCCCTTGACGTGCCTGTTCGGCCGTAGCGCCAATGGCATGCGGCAGACCAGCAACGATACCTGTGAAAATAATCAACGAGATACCATTACCAATCCCACGCTCGGTAATCTGCTCACCCAACCACATCAAGAACATGGTACCGGTGACCAGACTCACAACCGCTGTGAAATAGAAGCCCAAACCCGGATGAGTCACGAGTCCTTGCATCATATTCGGCAGACCGGTTGCAATACCAATGGCCTGGAAAGTTCCCAAAACCAGCGTGCCCCAACGGGTATATTGGCTAATCTTGCGACGGCCGGATTCACCCTCTTTCTTGAGTTCAGCAAGAGCAGGATGAACCACTGTCAGCAGCTGGATAATGATCGACGCCGAAATGTACGGCATGATCCCCAACGCAAGAATAGAAGCACGCGATAGTGCACCACCACTGAACATGTTGAACATCTCAATGATGGTGCCCTTCTGTTGCTGGAACAACTCGGCCAGTACGGCGGCGTCAATACCAGGAATCGGCACATAAGAGCCTGCACGGAAAACGATAATCGCCCCGAGAACGAAGAGCAGACGGCTCTTCAGTTCACTCAGACCACCCTGTGCTTTAACATCCAATCCTGGTTTCTTAGCCATTGTACTGATTATTCCTCGATTTTACCGCCAGCGGCCTCGATGGCTGCACGTGCACCTTTGGTGACGGACAGACCACGAACGGTCACAGCACGGTCAATGTTGCCAGACAGAACAACTTTAGCGAACACGATGTTCTTGGTCAGAACGCCGGCTTGCTTCAGAGTGCTCACGTCGACTACATCACCTTCTACCAGGGCGATTTCGTTCAGGCGCACTTCGGCAGATACCAAAGATTTGCGAGAGAAGAAACCGAACTTCGGCAGACGGATTTTCAAAGGCATCTGGCCGCCTTCGAAACCGTTGCGGACTTTACCGCCACCGGAACGAGAGGTTTGACCTTTAACACCACGACCACCGGTCTTGCCCAGACCAGAACCGATACCACGGCCCGGACGGTGCTTAACGCGCTTGGAACCAGCGGCCGGAGACAGAGTATTCAGACGCATGCTTAGCCCTCCACCTTAACCATGTAATAAACCTGGTTGATCATACCGCGTACGCAAGGAGTATCTTCCAGCTCAACGGTGTGACCAATGCGACGCAGACCCAGACCACGCAGAGTCGCCTTGTGCTTTGGCAGACGGCCGATAGAGCTGCGAGTTTGAGTTACTTTTACAGTGTTAGCCATGTCGCATTACCCCAGAATTTCTTCAACGCGCAGACCACGCTTGGCAGCGATCTGTTCCGGTGACTGACCGTGAACCAGAGCGTCTACAGTTGCGCGAACAACGTTGATTGGGTTGGTGGAACCGTAGGTCTTAGCCAGCACGTTGTGGATACCAGCAACTTCCAGAACGGCACGCATGGCGCCGCCTGCGATGATACCAGTACCTTGAGAGGCCGGCTTCATGAACACGGTGGAACCGGAGTGAACACCTTTCACCGGGTGGTGCAGGGTGCCGTTGTTCAGTTCAACCTTGTTCAGGTTACGCTTAGCCTGTTCCATTGCTTTTTGAATAGCAGCCGGAACTTCACGGGCTTTACCGTAACCGTAACCTACACGGCCGTTACCATCACCCACCACGGTCAACGCGGTGAAGGACATGATACGACCACCTTTAACAGTTTTCGAAACACGGTTTACTGCAATGAGCTTTTCTTGCAGTTCGCCGGCTTGAGATTCGACTTTAGCCATCTTCGACTCCTAGCTTAGAACTGAAGACCAGCGTCACGTGCGGCAGCTGCCAGGGCAGCGATGCGACCGTGATACTTGAAACCGGAACGATCGAAAGATACGTTCTGAACGCCTTTGGCAATAGCACGCTCAGCGATAGCTTTACCTACAGCGGTAGCAGCATCTGCGTTACCGGTGTATTTCAGAGCTTCACTGATGGCTTTCTCTACTGTGGAAGCAGAGGCCAGAACTTCGGAACCGTTGGCTGCAATAACCTGCGCATAGATATGACGCGGGGTACGGTGAACAACCAGACGGGTAGCTCCCAGTTCCTGCATCTTTTTCCGAGCACGAGTAGCACGACGGAGACGAGCTGCTTTCTTGTCCATAGTGTTACCTTACTTCTTCTTAGCTTCTTTAGTACGCACTTGCTCGTTGGCATAGCGTACACCCTTGCCCTTGTAGGGCTCCGGAGCGCGGTAAGCACGGATATCGGCGGCGACTTGGCCAACCAGCTGCTTGTCGACGCCACGCAGAACGATTTCTGTAGCAGTCGGGCACTCAGCGGTCACACCAGCCGGCAGCGCATGCTCTACCGGGTGAGAGAAGCCCAGAGCCAGCGCAACAGCATTGCCCTTGATGGAGGCTTTATAACCTACACCAACCAGCTGCAGCTTGCGCTCGAAGCCTTGGGTAACACCGATTACCATGTTGTTGACCAATGCACGGGCAGTACCGGCCTGAGCGTCAGCACCAGCGATGCTGCCGCGCGGGGCGAACTTCAGTACATTGTCTTCTTTGGTCACTTCTACACCGGCGTGAATAGAGCGAACCAGAGAACCTTTACCACCTTTGATGGTCAGTTCCTGGCCGTTCAGAGTCACCTCTACGCCAGCAGGAATAGTGACGGGTGCCTTAGCAACACGAGACATTTCCTACCTCCTATTAAGCGACGTAGCAGATGATCTCACCGCCCATGCTTGCTTTGCGAGCAGCACGGTCAGTCATCACACCTTTAGACGTGGACACGATAGCAACACCGAGACCGCCCATAACTTTCGGCAGATCAGTAGTGCGCTTGTAAATACGCAGGCCTGGACGGCTTACGCGTTGGATCAGTTCTACAACTGGCTTGCCCTGGAAATATTTCAGTTCAATTTCCAGTTCCGGCTTCACGTCACCAGCTACGGAGTAGCCAGCGATGTAACCTTCTTCTTTCAGCACTTTGGCAATAGCCACTTTCAGCTTGGAAGAAGGCATGGAAACCGCAACTTTGCTCGCCGCCTGACCGTTACGGATGCGGGTCAGCATATCCGCGATCGGATCTTGCATGCTCATAAGTCTAACTCCCGAGATTCGTTACCAAGAAGCCTTCTTCAGGCCCGGAATTTCGCCCTTCATGGCATGCTCACGCACCTTGATGCGAGACAGGCCAAACTTGCGCAGGAAACCGTGCGGACGACCAGTAATATTGCAACGGTTACGCTGGCGGGACGGACTGGAATCACGGGGCAGCTGTTGCAGTTGCAGTACAGCATCCCAACGCGCTTCTTCAGAAGCGTTCATGTCAACGATGATAGCTTTCAGCTCGGCACGCTTGGTCGCGTACTTGGCTACCAGCTTGGCACGCTTTGCTTCGCGCGCTTTCATGGATGTTTTAGCCATAACCCTAACCTTACTTGCGGAATGGGAAGTTAAAGGCAGCCAGCAGAGCACGGCCTTCTTCATCGGTATTCGCGGAAGTGGTGATGGTGATATCCAGACCACGGACGCGATCGACTTTGTCATAGTCGATTTCCGGGAAGATGATCTGCTCACGCACGCCCATGGAGTAGTTACCACGACCGTCGAACGCTTTAGCGTTCAGGCCACGGAAGTCACGGATACGCGGTACGGAGATGCAGATCAGCCGTTCCAGGAACTCCCACATACGCTCGCCACGCAGGGTTACTTTACAACCTATCGGGTAGCCTTCACGAATCTTGAAGCCCGCAACAGATTTGCGAGCTTTGGTGATCAGCGGCTTCTGACCGGAAATGGCAGCCATATCGGCAGCAGCATTTTCCAGCAATTTCTTGTCAGAGATCGCTTCACCAACACCCATGTTCAGGGTGATTTTCTCGATCCGAGGGACTTGCATGATAGTCTTGTAACCGAACTGCTTGGACAGTTCATTTACTACATCGGATTTGTAGTAATCATGCAGTTTCGCCATCGTTAAACTCCAATTACTTCACAAGTTCGCCGGTGGATTTGAAGAAACGGACTTTTTTGCCGTCTTCAATCCGGAAACCAACGCGGTCAGCTTTGCCTGTGGCAGAGTTGAACAGCGCTACGTTTGATACATCGATGGGGGCTTCTTTGGTGACGATACCGCCAGCCTGACCCAGTGCGGGTACCGGCTTCTGGTGTTTCTTCACCTGGTTGATGCCTTCCACGATTACCTTACCTTTTGCAATCAGGACTTGAGTGACTTTGCCACGCTTGCCCTTGTCTTTGCCGGTAAGAACAATCACTTCGTCTTCGCGACGGATTTTAGCTGCCATCGTTCGACTCCTTACAGTACTTCGGGTGCCAGGGACACAATCTTCATGAACTTCTCATTACGCAGTTCACGGGTCACCGGGCCAAAAATACGAGTACCGATTGGCTGTTGGTTGTTGTTAAGCAACACAGCCGCATTGTTGTCGAAACGGATGACAGAGCCGTCCGGACGACGAACGCCTTTACGGGTGCGTACGACCACCGCGTTATACACATCACCTTTCTTCACTTTACCGCGAGGAATGGCTTCCTTGATGGAAACCTTGATGATGTCGCCGATGCCGGCGTAACGGCGGTGCGAGCCACCCAGAACCTTAATACACATTACACTGCGAGCGCCGGAGTTGTCGGCAACACCCAGCATACTTTGCATCTGGATCATCTTAGTGCTCCGCTTTGTTTACTTCTTATCCCTAATGGGATCTGGCTGCCTTCAAAAGGCGCGAAACTATAACACAGGATTTTCAGAAAAGGTAGCCTAAAAAACAAACGGCCCCTGAAAGGGGCCGCTTGGACTACAAAGTACCGATTAGGCCTTTTCTACAACGGCAACCAGGGTCCAGGACTTGGTCTTGGACAGCGGGCGGCATTCGCGGATTTCCACGAGGTCGCCAGCTTTGCACTCGTTGTTTTCGTCATGCACGTGCAGCTTGGTAGTGCGCTTGATGATCTTACCGTAGATCGGGTGCTTTACCTTGCGCTCGATAGCAACAGTGATGGACTTGTCCATCTTGTCGCTGATTACACGACCTTGCAGAGTACGGATCTTGTCAGTCATTACGCACCTGCCTTCTCAGTCAGTACAGTCTTGATACGTGCGACGTCACGACGCACTTGTTTCAGAGTGTGAGTCTGAGCCAGCTGGCCGGTGGACGCTTGCATGCGCATGTTGAATTGCTCACGCAGCAGGCCCAGCAGCTCCTGGTTCAGTTCTTCGACGCTCTTTTGACGCAGATCTTGGGCTTTCATCACATCACCGTCTTAATTACGAAAGTGGTCTGAACAGACAGCTTAGCTGCGGCCAGGGCAAACGCTTCACGCGCCAGAGCCTCAGGTACACCGTCCATCTCGTACAGAACCTTGCCAGGCTGGATCGGGCAAACCCAGTATTCCACGTTACCCTTACCTTTACCCATACGAACTTCGAGGGGCTTTTCGGTGATGGGCTTGTCCGGGAACACACGGATCCAGATCTTACCTTGACGCTTAACGTGACGGGTCATGGCACGACGGGCTGCTTCGATTTGACGAGCAGTCAGCTGACCACGGGATGTCGCCTTCAGGCCAAAGGTACCGAAGGATACTTCGTTACCAGAGGTGGCCAGACCGCGGTTACGACCCTTGTGGGTCTTGCGGAATTTAGTACGCTTAGGTTGCAACATTTACCGAATCTCCTTACTTAGCAGCGCGGCGCTTGTTGTCACGCTTGGGCTTTGCAGGAGCTTGCTCTTGAGCAGCGGCAGCGTTAACAGCAGCCAGACCGCCCAGAACTTCGCCCTTGAAGATCCAAACTTTAACGCCGATCACACCGTAAGTGGTGTGGGCTTCAGAAGTTGCGTAGTCGATGTCGGCACGCAGGGTGTGCAACGGCACACGACCTTCACGGTACCATTCGGTACGCGCGATTTCAGCGCCGCCCAGACGACCGGAAACTTCCACTTTGATGCCCTTGGCACCCAGGCGCATTGCGTTCTGTACGGCGCGCTTCATAGCACGACGGAACATTACACGACGCTCCAGCTGGGAAGTGATGCTGTCGGCAACGAGTTTGCCATCCAGCTCCGGCTTGCGGACTTCGGAAATGTTGATCTGAGCAGGCACGCCAGCAATAGTGGCTACAGCTTTGCGCAGCTTCTCAACGTCTTCGCCTTTCTTACCGATGACAACACCCGGACGAGCGGTGTGAATGGTCACACGGATGCTCTTGGCCGGACGCTCAATGGTGATCTTGGACAAGGACGCGTTTTTCAGTTCCTTGGTCAGGAACTGGCGTACTTGAAAATCGCTGTACAGGTTGTCAGCGAAGTCTTTGGTGTTCGCGAACCAGGTAGAATTCCAAGGCTTGGTAATACCCAGGCGAATGCCATTAGGATGTACTTTCTGACCCATTGCTTATCTCCCAGCCTTAGCGTCGGATACCACTACAGTGATGTGAGCGGTACGCTTGAGGATACGATCCGCACGACCTTTGGCACGCGGACGGATGCGCTTCATGGAGGGACCTTCGTCGACCATGATAGTAGCAACACGCAGCGCGTCGATATCGGCGCCTTCGTTGTGCTCAGCGTTTGCAATGGCAGATTCCAGCACTTTCTTAACCAGCACTGCAGCCTTTTTCGGGCTGAAGGTCAGGATATTCAGAGCCTTGTCTACGGACAGACCACGTACTTGATCGGCTACCAGACGAGCTTTCTGGGCAGAAGTACGGGCATAACGGTGTTTAGCGATAGCTTCCATCATTTATCCCTTAGCGCTTCTTAGCCTTCTTATCAGCAGCATGGCCGCGATAAGTACGAGTCGGTGCGAATTCACCCAGTTTGTGACCGATCATTTCTTCGGTAACGAAAACCGGAACGTGCTGACGACCATTATGGACAGCGATGGTCAAACCGATCATGTTCGGGATGATCATTGAACGACGGGACCAGGTTTTAACCGGCTTTTTATCCCCGCTTTCCACCGCTTTCTCTACCTTCTTCAGCAAGTGCAGGTCAATAAATGGACCCTTCTTGAGAGAACGTGGCATGGTGATTCCTCTATGTTAACAATTACTTGTTACGACGACGTACGATGTACTTGTCGGTACGCTTGTTCTTACGGGTCTTGAAGCCTTTAGCCTTCTGGCCCCATGGGGACACAGGCTGCATGCCCTTGTTACGACCCTCACCACCACCGTGCGGGTGGTCAACCGGGTTCATCGCCATACCGCGAACGGTCGGACGAATACCACGCCAGCGGTTTGCACCGGCTTTACCCAGTTGACGCAACATGTGCTCGGAGTTACCGACTTCACCGATGGTAGCGCGGCACTCGGCCAGAACTTTACGTACTTCGCCGGAACGCAGACGCAGAGTTACATAGTTACCTTCACGAGCCAGGATCTGGATGAAAGTACCAGCGGAACGAGCCAGCTGGGCACCTTTACCAGGCTTCATCTCTACAGCGTGAACGGTAGAACCAACCGGGATGTTGCGCATCGGCAGGGCGTTACCTACCTTGATGGCTGCATCAGCACCAGAAGCGATCGCGTCACCAGCTTTCAGGCCTTTCGGAGCCAGGATGTAACGACGCTCACCGTCTGCATACAACACCAGAGCGATGTTAGCGGTACGGTTAGGATCGTATTCCAGGCGCTCTACTTTAGCCGGGATACCGTCTTTGTCGCGCTTGAAGTCGACGATACGGTAGTGCTGCTTGTGACCACCACCGATATGACGGGTAGTGATACGGCCGTTGTTGTTACGACCACCGGACTTGCTTTTGCTGTCCAGCAGAGCGGCGAAGGGCTTGCCCTTGTACAGCTCTTGATTGACGATCTTGACGACGTGGCGGCGGCCCGGAGAAGTAGGCTTGCACTTAACGATTGCCATTTTTGAGAACTCCTCTTACTCGGCTGCGCCCATGAAGTCGATGTCCTGACCAGCTTTCAGGGTCACATAAGCCTTTTTCCAATCGGAACGACGGCCTACGCGTGCACCTGCGCGCTTGGTCTTACCCTTCATGTTCAGGGTACGGACGGTCTCAACTTCGACCTCGAACAGTTTCGCAACTGCAGCTTTGACTTCCGCCTTGGTAGCATCAACAGCAACTTTGAACACGATAGTGTTCTGCTTTTCTGCAACCATGGTGCTCTTTTCAGAGATGTGCGGAGCCTTCAGAACTTTCAGCAGACGCTCTTCACGGATCATGCCAGCATCTCCTCGATTTGCTTAACTGCGTCAGCAGTCATCAGAACCTTGTCGAAAGCGATCAGGCTGACCGGGTCGATACCGGCAACGTCACGCACGTCAACTTTGTACAGGTTGCGAGCAGCCAGGAACAGGTTCTCATCGACTTCAGCAGTCACGATCAGAACGTCAGTCAGTTCCATTTCTTTCAGCTTGGCGATCAGTTCTTTGGTCTTCGGAGCTTCGATGCCGAACTTCTCAACAACGATCAGGCGCTCTTGACGTACCAGCTCGGACAGAATGCTACGGATAGCGCCGCGGTACATCTTCTTGTTTACTTTCTGGCTGTGATCTTGCGGCTTAGCAGCAAAAGTCACACCACCGGAACGCCAGATGGGCGAACGGATGGAGCCAGCACGGGCACGACCAGTACCCTTCTGACGCCACGGCTTTTTGCCGCCACCAGACACTTCAGAGCGAGTCAGCTGCGCACGAGTACCCTGACGGGCACCAGCGGCATATGCAACGACGACCTGGTGAACCAGAGCTTCGTTGAATTCGCGCCCGAAGGTAGTCTCGGAAACTTCAAGAGCGCTCTTGGCGTCTTTCATTACCAATTCCATTACTATCTCCTCAGACGTTACGCTTTGACGGCAGGTTTGACGATCACGTTGCCGTTGGTTGCACCCGGTACTGCACCTTTGATGAGCAGCAGGTTGCGTTCAGCGTCAACACGAACCAGTTCCAGGTTCTGAGTCGTTACACGCTCAGCACCCATGTGACCAGCCATCTTTTTGCCCTTGAATACACGACCCGGAGTCTGGTTCTGACCGATAGAACCCGGAACGCGGTGAGACAAGGAGTTACCGTGGGTCATATCCTGGGTGCGGAAGTTGTGGCGCTTAACAGTACCAGCAAAGCCCTTACCTTTGGATGTGCCGGTAACGTCTACCAGCTTAACGTCAGCGAGAAGATCTACTTTCAGCTCGCTACCAACAGTGAAAGTTTCACCGTTGTTCAGACGGAATTCCCACAGACCGCGACCGGCTTCTACACCAGCTTTGGCGAAGTGGCCAGCTTCCGGCTTGGTCACACGGCTGGCTTTCTTGGCGCCAGTGGTAACCTGAATAGCGTTGTAGCCGTCGGTTTCTACAGATTTGACCTGAGTTACACGGTTAGCTTCAACTTCGATAACAGTCACCGGGATAGAAACGCCATCTTCAGTGAAGATGCGAGTCATACCCACTTTGCGACCTACAAGACCGATTGTCATTGTTATCAACCTCTTTCCGTAATTAACCCAGGCTGATCTGGACGTCTACACCAGCTGCCAGATCCAGACGCATCAGGGCGTCTACGGTCTTGTCAGTCGGCTCAACGATGTCTACCAGACGCTTGTGAGTGCGGATCTCGTACTGATCACGCGCATCTTTGTTGACGTGCGGGGAGATCAGGACGGTGAAGCGCTCTTTGCGAGTCGGCAGCGGAATAGGACCGCGAACCTGCGCGCCAGTGCGCTTAGCAGTTTCAACGATTTCCGCAGTGGATTGATCAATCAGGCGATGATCAAAAGCCTTCAGGCGGATACGGATTCTTTGGTTCTGCATTGACAGAGCTCCAATAGATAAAAGAACATAAATCAACACCGCCCGACCGAGATTTCTCCCGCCAGAGGTGTGATTTTTCACGTTTCCCCCCATATCGGGAGGACTGTATGGCTGGCTCCTGTAAACAGGAAACTCAGCAGCAGACATATCGTCTGGCTTACCTCATGGGTAAGCGAAGGGGATTATACGGATTTTTCAAATTTGCGCAAGGAAGAGCGAACAGATTATGCTCAGTTTTATGTGGCAGATGGATCTCGCCTGCGGCAACGCACTCTGTGCCAACACCCAGGTAACGACAATGTTACAAGCAGACTGGTAGACTGTGCGCTTGCCTCTGTCAGTGGAACGACATCCCATGCTCAAAGATCAAAAGAAAGCCTATCAGTATGGCCTTTGCGCCGTTGCCCTCTGGTCGACGGTCGCCACAGCCTTCAAGATCTCCCTCGCCTATTTCGAACCTGTGCAACTGTTGCTTGTGGCCGCCTTCACCTCGACTCTCACGCTGACAGCCGTCGTCGCCAAACAGGGCAAACTGCCGCTGCTGGGGAGCTACATCAAGGCCCGCCCTCTCTACTACCTGACTCTGGGCGTGCTGAATCCCTTTCTCTACTACCTGTTGCTGTTCAAAGCCTATGATCTGCTGCCTGCCCAGCAGGCACAGACCCTCAACTACACCTGGGCCATTACCCTCAGTCTGCTGGCCGTTCCCTTCCTCGGCCAGAAGCTGCGTCGGCGCGATGGCGTCGCTATCGTGCTGGGGTATTTTGGCGCACTGGTGATCGCCACCAGAGGGGATGTATTCGGCCTCCATTTCGACAGCCCCCTCGGCGTGACGCTGGCGCTGGTCTCGACCCTCATCTGGGCCAGCTACTGGATCCTCAACACCCGCAATCAGGGCGATCCTATTGTCAGCCTGTTGCTCGGCTTTATGATCAGCCTGCCTTTTATCTTCGTGGCGACCTGGTTGCTCTCCGATTTTGCCATGACCGCCTGGCAGGGATGGGCTGGAGCCATCTATGTGGGACTGTTCGAAATGGGTTTCGGTTTCGTGCTCTGGCTGATGGCGCTGCGCCATGCCACCAACACGGCCCCCATCAGCAACCTCATCTTTATCTCGCCGTTTGCCTCACTGGTGCTGCTCAATCTGCTGATCGGCGAAGCCATCCATCCGGCCACCCCCATCGGGTTGGCGCTCATCGTTGCCGCCCTGCTGATCCAGCAGCTCAAGTACGGCAAACGCTATCGAGCATCAGTCGAAACCAAGAGCTGACCATGCAAAAGGGCGTATCCACGGATACGCCCTTCTCTCAATCCATCCACTCCTGTGGCTGATGTTTCGGCAGCCGCATCTCGACCAGCAGGCCGCCGAGATCCGAGCTTCCCAACCGGATAGTGCCGTGGTGCTGGGCGACTATCTTGGCCACGATGGCCAACCCCAGCCCACTACCGCCGACGGTCCGCGCCACATTCCCCTGAGTAAAAGGCTTGAGCACCCGGGAATAGTCCTGCTCCGGAATGCCGGGGCCATCATCGGAGAGGCGCAAGCGCACCCAGTGCCCATCGTCCTTGAGCTCGGCATGCAAGCGGCTCGCCCCATAACGCTGCGAGTTGCTTGATAGGTTGTTCAACACCCGCCGGATACTGACCGGATTGCAGGCCACCCGCACCGCCTCTTGCGGCAGCGCCAGATCGACCTCCAGCCCCTGCTCCGAGTAGATCAGCAAGGTATCATGCACCAGCTGGGTCAGGTCGATAGGCTCAAAATCCTGCCCCTCGTCCGGGCGGATGTAGTCGATGAACTGATCGATGATGGCATTGGACTCATCAATGTCGGCGTTGATGCTCTCCTTGAGGTACTCGTCACCGGAGGACATCATCTCGGTGGCCAGCCGGATACGGGTCAGCGGGGTTCGCAGATCGTGGGAGACCCCCGCCATCATCAGGTTACGCTCTTCGATCAGGCTCTTGATGGAGTGCGACATATGGTTGAAGGTGCGGGTCAGCCGCCGCACCTCCCTTGAGCCCAGCTCCCCCAGCGCCTCGGGGAAATGGCCCCTGGCAACAGCAACTGCACCAGCCTCGAGATCCTCGAGCGGGCGCACCAGCTGCCGGGCAAAGCGCCAGGCCGCAAACAGGGTGATCACCAGCAGCACGCTCAGATAAATGATGAGGGGTTCGATATCGTCATCTTCAATCTCGGTCAGCGGGATCCGCACCCAGATTTTGCTGGCCTGCGGCGGCTGGATCCAGATGATGTAGTGATCCTGGATCTCGACCCGCACCTTGGCCGGGCCACCCAGTTCGCGGCTGATATTCTCCTCCAGATAGGGGTACGGCTTGGCATCGTTGAAGCCATGCTGCACCGCCTCGCTCTGGGTATAGATGTCGGTACCGGTCGTCACATAGACCAGCGCCTCGGCATCTTCACTCAGCGCCAGTTGTTCGGTGTTGACCGGAAAGATCAGCTTGACCTGATTGGCCAGCAAGTGACTGATCTGCTTGACGGTCGGCGCCAGCAGATAGTTGTAGAAGGTGACGTAGGAGACCGCTTGATAGACCACCAGGACGGCGGCCAGAAACCAGAGCATGCGGGAAAACATGCTGCCGACTTTTTTCATGCACCGTCACCATCTGGCACGAACACATACCCCAGACCCCAAACGGTCTGCAGGTAGCGGGGCTGGGCCGGATCCTGTTCCAGCAGGCGGCGCAGGCGAGAGACCTGCACGTCGATGCTGCGCTCGGTGGCGGTGTATTCGCGGCCACGGGCCAGATTCATCAGCTTGTCGCGGGAGAGCGGCTCGCGCGGATGGCTGACCAGCACCTTGAGCACCGCAAATTCACCGCTGGTGAGCGCCATCGGCTCGCCATCCCGGCTCAGCTCGCGGGTCGCGAGATTGAGTTGAAAAGCTCCGAAGTTGACCACCTTTTCTGCAGCAGAGGGAGCCCCCGGCAGCTCGACGGTATGGCGGCGCAGTACGGCACGGATCCGCGCCAGCAGTTCGCGGGGGTTAAACGGCTTGGGCAGATAGTCATCAGCCCCCATCTCGAGCCCGACGATGCGATCCACTTCATCCCCCTTGGCGGTGAGCATCAGCACCGGGATCTGGTTGCCCGCTTCCCGCAGACGGCGGCAGATGGAGAGCCCATCCTCCCCCGGCAACATCAGGTCGAGCACCATCAGGCTGAAGTTTTCACGAGTCAGCAAGCGATCGGCCTGCTCGCCATTGGCCACGCCGCGCACTACGAATCCCTGCTCGGTGAGATAGCGTTCCAACAGGGAACGTAATTTCAGGTCATCGTCCACGACCAGGACCTTGTATTGCTGCTGACTCATTGCTTTGCCTCTTCATTCTTTAGCTGCCCCCAATACTAGGGGGGGATATAGCGGGAGCAAAGCACAAATATGTTACCGGTTATTACCCATGATCAGAGCGTGACGGCCATCAAGCCATCCTCCAGACCAGCTCCGCTGAATGGCTCCCGCCAAGCTGGCGCAATTTCTCTCGACAGCAAGAGGACAAAAGCTAATATTCCCGAGCAGTTAGCGATGAATCCCCCTCTTTGACCAGGTCCGCATCACCATGAAGACAAAGCTGATCACCCGCGAAGGCTACAACAAGCTGAAAGAAGAGCTCGATTTCCTCTGGCGCCAGGAGCGCCCCGAGGTCACCAGGAAGGTGGCATGGGCCGCCAGTCTGGGGGATCGCAGCGAAAATGCCGACTACCAGTACAACAAGAAGCGGCTGCGGGAGATCGATCGGCGGGTGCGTTACCTGCGCAAATGTCTCGAAGAGCTGGGGATCGTCGACTATGCCCCCGCGCAGGAGGGCAAGGTCTTCTTCGGTGCCTGGGTCGAGGTGGAAAACGAAGAGGGCGAGACCAAGCGCTTTCGCATCGTCGGCTATGACGAGATCTTCGAGCGCAAGGATTACATCTCCATCGACTCCCCCATGGCCCGCGCCCTGCTCAAGAAAGAGGTCGGTGATGAGGCCATCGTCCGTACGCCAGTTGGTGACGTCTGCTGGTATATCAACGAGATCAGCTACCCCAAATAGCCGGACTACTGGTGAGCGGCTTGCCACAAACACATCCTGAGTCACAGGTGCAATGGCAAGATATGCGCTCTCCCCTGCGACTTATCAGTCTGACGGGTGCAGACCCCGGCGCAGGGTGGCATCCCGCAACACGACCCCATATAGTGCTCACACTTGGCGCCTGATGGCGCGGACTCGACCACAGAGGCCCTCAACAACATCATGATGCAAACCATAGAGAGACAGATTGCCGGTGAGCTCAATACTCGCCCGGAGCAGGTGCAGGCCGCAGTGCGCCTGCTGGATGAAGGCTCGACCGTGCCCTTTATCGCCCGTTACCGTAAAGAGGTGACCGGCGGTCTGGACGACAGCCAACTACGTACTATAGAGAGCCGCCTCGGCTATCTGCGTGAACTGGAAGACCGCCGTCAGGTGATCATTCGCTCCATCGAAGAGCAGGGCAAGCTGACCCCCGATCTGATGCGCGAATTGAACGGCGCCGACAGCAAGACCCGACTGGAAGATCTCTACCTCCCCTACAAGCCCAAGCGCCGCACCAAGGGGCAGATGGCGATCGAAGCCGGGTTGGAGCCGCTTGCCAACCTGCTGCTCAGCGACCCGATGCAGGATCCCGAGCAAGCGGCTGCCACCTTCCTCAATCCCGAACAGGGCATTGCCGACAGCAAGGCGGCCCTCGACGGCGCCCGCTATATCCTGATGGAGCGCTTCGCCGAGCAGGCCGACCTGCTGGAGAAGCTGCGCGACTACCTGTGGCAAAATGCCACCCTGCGCGCCCGCGTGGTGGCAGGCAAGGAGCAGGAAGGGGCCAAGTTCAAGGACTATTTCGAACACGACGAACCCCTGCACAAGGCCCCCTCCCACCGGGTGCTGGCCATGCTGCGCGGCCGCAATGAAGGGATCCTCAATCTGGCTCTGGTCACCGGTGACGATGAGAGTGCCAGCCCCTGCGAAGGGATCATTGCCCACCACCTCAATCTCAATCTGCAGAACCGCCCGGCCGACAAATGGCTGCAAGGGGTGGTGAGCTGGACCTGGAAGATCAAGTTGTCGCTTCAGATGGAGACCGAGCTGATCGGCCGTATCCGCGAGTCGGCAGAGGAGGAGGCAATCAAGGTGTTCGCCATGAACCTCAAGGATCTGCTGATGGCGGCCCCGGCCGGCATGCGCTGCACCATGGGGCTGGATCCGGGCATCCGCACCGGGGTCAAGGTTGCCGTGGTGGATGCCACCGGCAAGCTGGTCGATCACGCCACCATCTATCCGTTCGAACCAAAACGCCAGATTGATCAAAGCCTCAAGACCCTGAGCGAGCTGTGCCAGAAACACAAGGTCGAGCTCATCAGCATCGGCAACGGCACCGCCTCGCGGGAGACCGACCGCCTGGTGAGCGACCTGTTCGAGCGCTACCCCGCCGCCAAGGCGCAGAAGATAGTGGTGAGCGAAGCGGGGGCCTCGGTCTACTCCGCCTCCGAACTCGCCTCTCAGGAGTTCCCGGATCTCGACGTCTCGATCCGTGGCGCCGTCTCCATCGCCCGCCGCCTGCAAGACCCGTTGGCCGAACTGGTCAAAATCGATCCCAAGAGTATCGGGGTCGGCCAGTATCAGCACGACGTCGGCCAGAGCCAGCTGGCCCGCCGGCTGGATGCCGTGGTTGAGGATTGCGTGAACGCGGTCGGGGTCGATGTGAACACCGCCTCGGTCGCCCTGCTCAACCGGGTTTCCGGCCTCTCCCAGACGCTGGCCCAGAACATCGTCGCCTATCGGGATGAGCACGGCGCTTTCAAGAGCCGTCAGCAGTTGCTGAAAGTGAGCCGACTCGGCCCCAAAGCCTTCGAACAGTGTGCTGGCTTCCTGCGCATTCGCGGCGGCAGCAATCCCCTCGACAGCTCGGCGGTACACCCGGAGTCCTATCCGGTCGTGGAGCGGATCCTCGCCAAGCTGGAGCAGACTGTGGAGAGCCTGCTCGGCAACAGCAGCCTGCTGCGCAGCCTGAAACCGGCCGATTACACCGATGAGCAATTCGGCGTGCCCACCATCACCGACATCATCGGCGAGCTGGACAAGCCGGGCCGCGACCCGCGCCCCGAGTTCAAAACCGCGACCTTCAAGGAAGGTGTGGAGCAGATCAGCGACCTGGTGCCAGAGATGGTACTGGAAGGGGTAGTCACCAACGTCACCAACTTCGGCGCCTTCGTCGATATCGGTGTTCATCAGGACGGTCTGGTGCACATCTCCTCCCTGACCGACCGTTTCGTCAAGGATCCCCGTGAGGTGGTCAAGGCCGGCGACATTGTGCGGGTCAAGGTGCTGGAAGTGGACGCCCCGCGCAAGCGGATCAGCCTCACCATGCGCCTTGACGAGAAAGCGGGGCAAGCTTCCCGCAAGCCGGCTGAAGCGCGCAACAGCAGTGCCGGCAACACCAAGCCAAGAAATGAGCCGCGGCAAAGCCCCCCTATGGGTGGTGCCATGGGCAACGCCTTTGCGGCAGCACTATCCAAAGCGAAAAAGTAACGACACCGTCCGGAACGCCTCTGAATGCAAAAAGCCCCGCAAGGGGCTTTTTTACACGCGAAGCTCAGGATCACTGCGCCAGGGCAGCAAGAATGCTCTCGGGCTCTCCATGCTGGGCCAGCACCTCCCGCAGTCGGTTGAATGCCTTGCAGGCCTCTTGCGGATACTTGCCGTAAGAGACGACGCCGGTGTGACTCCAGCCAGCCGCCAGCATCACTTTCTTCTTGAAACTGGTTCCTTCAGTTCCCCCTCCCCCGAGCTGCATCAGAAACTGCTCCATCTGCAGGTGGGGAGGCGGTACACGGGAGAAGGTGGTGAAATCTTCCGCTTTGACTTCATCGAAATGCATGACAGCTCCTGTGAAATTGGAATGGGCCTGATCTTCAGGTTAGTTGCAAAACAGGCAAAGCAGCTGAAAGTTTGGCGAGGGTGATTCAGATATGCAGACTGAGGGACTGGGTAGAAGCCGGGCTGACAGCCTGTTGATAGTGGCCCGCGATGACGCTGTTGCGTTTGTCCATATAGGCACTCAGCACACCGCCCGATTTCGCGCTCTGCTCGGCCATCAGCTCTTTGCGCGCCTTGGCTTCACTGGCGGCGGCGCTGCGCGCGACGGCCAGATCTTGCGCGGAAGGCTCAGCGGGCGCCAGCGCTGCAGCGCGGATCTGCTGCATCTTGGCGATGGTAGCGGCAGGGTCACCGGGTACGACACTGGTATCGATCTGGACTTCGCCACCCGTCGCATAACGCTTGCCATCCGGCCCTTGCGTAAACTGATAGGTGGGCGAGCTGGCGTACTCTCCACCCGCAGACTGGTGCGCCTGCTCGTGAGTGCGCACCTCCTTGTCACGCTCGGCAAGATCCTGAACCTGCTGCTCTTGCCGCTGTTGCTGCTCCTGCTGTTTGGGATCTTGCTGCTTGCGCTGCCCATCCTCACCGGTGGCCTCGACAAAGCGATTGTCTGGCAGTGTCGTCGGGGCTAATTGCCCGGTTTCACGGCTGTTCTGGGAGGTCTGATTGCTGGAGGCCTGACCGGCTTTGGATTTCTCTTTTTGGGAGCCGACTTCGGATTCGGCAACGGAGGCTTGGCCCGCTCGGGCCTGCGGGATCAGTTCTGCCCGGCGATTATCCGTCCTCGCCGCTTCCACCTGAGGTTGCAGCTGTGTCGGGATAAGGGGGGGCAGACTGACATTGATGTTCATCTCACACCCGGATGTCGATCAGGGTTCCCATCATCTCGCTGGCGGTCTGCACTACCTTGGCTGAAGCGCCAGCCTGCTGCTCGGCCACCTTGAGATTGACAAGCTCATCGGTCACTTGCACCTGATCCCCGCTGGGGGTGTTGAGGCGGGCGATCTGATTGGATGCCTTGTCGGCAATCTGCTCGGCTCGCTGAAATCCCTGTACCCCGCTGTTGAAAGCAGAATCAATACGCATGATGTTACTCCTCTGGTCACAGCTTAATTATCCGCCAGACCAGAGGATTAATGAAGCTTGCCGGCTGTTTTTTAGCCAACAAAATCTCGAACGATTTCAATGAATTCGTCAGGGTGGGAGATAAAAGGTGCGTGTGAGGCCTTATTAAGGGTCACGCTGCGGCTGACAGGGTAGAGATCATCCAGCAGGGGAATGGCCGCCTTGGGCACCAATGAATCCAGTCGGCCATAGATCCGCAACCAGGGCAGATCCAGCTCCCGCAGCGGTTCGCGCAGGTCAATGTCGGCCAACAGCGTCAGCCCGGCCTCGAGTGCAGCAAACTGGGGCGCCGGGCGCTCGGCCAGCCAGTGACGCAACTGGCGGATATCGTCCCGGGCATGTTCACTGCCCATTGCCTGGATCGCCAGAAAGCGCTCTATGGTCTGGCGAAAATCCCCCGCCAGCATCTGGTTGAAGCCGGTAAGCACCTTGGGGGCAATTCCGGGCCACTCGTCCCGCCCCATAAAGCAGGGAGAGCTGGCTACCGTGATCAGGGAGTGCAACCGCTCGGGATGAGCCAGCGCCAACTGGCTTGCCACCAGACCGCCGAGCGACCAGCCAAGCAGATGGCACTTCTGCGGCAAGATGGCGGCCACCTGCTCGGCAAGCCAGGGCAGGCTGTAATCCACCTCGTCTGCCAGCGGGCTGTTGCCAAAGCCGGGCAAATCCACCAGATGAACCCGATAGTGGGACGCCAACTGTTGGGCAACACCATGCCAGACCGCACCGTTCATCCCCCACCCGTGCAACAGCACCAGATCGTGCCCCTGGCCAAACTGCTCTACCGATATGCTCATCTAGACTCAAGATCCCTGTTCATGCTCTTGGGGTCAGCATGTTAAAGCGACTGCTCGCTAAAGCAAGCCCGCTGCTCGGCAGCCACGGTGACTGGCAAGGGAGTTGCCTGCTCTGTCATCAGCCTTGTGACAACGAGCCCCTGCTCTGCAGCTGGTGTCGGCAGGCGCTGCACCAGTCACAGCCGAGATGCCACCTCTGCGCCGCACCGCTGACTGACTATATAGAAGAGAGCATACCGGTCTGTGGTCGCTGCCAGCGCAGACCTCCCCCCTGGGAGCGGTTGCAGGTGATTGGCGACTACCAAACCCCCTACCCCATGCTGATCCCCCGGCTTAAATATTCCGGCCAGATCCTGCTGGCGCCGCTACTGGCACGCCTCTTGGCCGATCATCTGGATGGCAGCGAGCCGCCGGAGGCGATCATTCCGGTTCCCCTGCACTGGTGGCGGCAGTGGCGGCGCGGGTTCAACCAGGCGGAGGAGATCGCACAAGCCCTTGGCGAGTTCACCGGCATTCCCTGCGACAACACCCTGTTGCAGCGCATCAAGGCAACACCGCAGCAAACAACCCTGAGCGCCGGGCAGCGGCGGCGCAATCTGCGCGGGGCATTCCGGATCCGTCCCCACCACTATCGCCATATCGCCCTGCTCGATGACGTCGTGACCACAGGCGCCACCGCCGGTCAGCTCAGCCGTTTGATCCATGAGAGCGGCATCACAAAGGTAGAAGTGTGGGCAATCTGTCGTACCCTGCGGCACAGCAAGTAGCCATCGGCATGCTACCCAAGCATTAATAACCGCGTTATCATGAATACCCTAGTCGTACACTCAGGTTTATGAGGATAGTGATGATCAGCATTTCCGACGCCGCCCAGGCCCATTTCCGTAAACTGCTGGAAAAACAGCCTGATGGCACCAATATCCGGGTGTTTGTGGTCAATCCGGGAACCCAGAATGCCGAGTGTGGCGTATCGTATTGCCCGCCCGATGCCGTGGACCCGGAAGATCAACACCTGCCCTTCAGTGGCTTCGACTGCATGGTTGATCCCCTGAGCGCCCCCTTCCTGGTGGATGCCACCATCGACTTCGTGACCGATCAGATGGGCTCCCAGCTCACCCTGAAAGCACCGAACGCCAAGATGCGTAAAGTGGCCGATGACGCGCCGCTGATCGAGCGCATCGAGTACGTGTTGATGTCCGAAGTGAACCCCATGCTGGCCGGTCACGGTGGCAAAGTCACCCTGGTCGAGCTGACTGAAGACAAACTGGCCATCCTGCAGTTTGGCGGTGGTTGCAACGGTTGCTCCATGGTCGATTACACCCTGAAAGAGGGAATCGAGAAGCAGCTGCTGGAGAAGTTCCCGGGTGAGCTCAACGGTGTGAAAGACGCCACCGAGCACCAGCGCGGCGACCACTCCTACTACTGATTTGCAGCCCTTGCAGCAAAGAAAAGGCCCCGCCATCTGGAGGGGCCTTTTGCATGGGCAATCGGCAGATTACTCGTCCTTCTTGTCTCGCGACAGCAGGGCGATGGCCGCCTCTTTCGGGTTCTTACCCTCGTAAAGCACCTTGAAGATCTGCTCGCAGATGGGCATCTCGACGCCGCAGCGGGCCGCCAGCAGATGCACCTCTTTGGTGTTGCGATATCCCTCCACCACCTGACCGATCTCGGTCATGGCGGTGTTCACATCCTTGCCAGCCCCGAGGGCCAGCCCGAAGCGACGGTTGCGCGACTGGTTGTCGGTACAGGTGAGCACCAGATCCCCGAGCCCCGCCATCCCCATAAAGGTTTTGGCATCGGCACCCAGCGCCGCACCCAGACGCTGCATCTCCACCAGACCCCGGGTGATGAGCGCGGTTCTGGCATTGGCGCCAAACCCTAGCCCATCGGAAAGACCGGCACCGATGGCGATGACGTTCTTCACCGCCCCGCCCAGCTGCAGACCGACGAAGTCCGGATTGGTATAGACCCGGAACGAGCGGCCACAGTGCAGCAGATGGGAGAGATCGTCGGCGAACTCATCGTGAGTCGAGGCGACCGAGATGGCGGTCGGCAGACCGGCAGCCAGCTCCTTGGCGAAGGTGGGACCGGAGATCACCGCCAGCGGTATCTCGTCACCCAGCACTTCACGGGCCACGTCCTGCAGCAGACGGCCACTGTCCGGCTCCAGACCCTTGGTGGCCCAGGCGATACGGGTATCGGGGCGCAGGAAGGGTTTGATCCGGGTCAGCACATCACCAAAGACATGGCTTGGCACGACCAGCAGCAGCACGGGAGCAGCTTGTACCGCACGTTGCAGATCCGCAGTCAGCTGCAGATCGGCAGGAAAAGGGACATCAGGCAAAAACGCCTTGTTGCAGCGGTCTTGTTCCAGCTCGGCGACATGGGCGGGGTCGTGACCCCACAGCAGGGTCGGATGACCGTTGCGCGCCAGAGAAATGGCAAGGGCGGAGCCATAAGACCCCGCCCCCAAGACCGAGATAGCGATCTGGTCAGCCATTATCAGGCTTCCGCAGTCGCCTGCTGGGCCTGTGCTTGCGCCATGTGCTGGGCAAACAGGGCATCGAAGTTGACCGGTGCCAGGTTCAGCTGCGGGAAGGACCCCTTGCTCACCATGTTGGCCACGGCTTCGCGGGCATACGGGAACAGGATGTTCGGGCAGAAGGCAGCCAGGCAGTGAGCCAGTTGCGGCTCCGGCAGGTTGCCGATGGTGAAGATACCGGCTTGCTGTACTTCGCACAGGAAGGCAGTTTCGGTTTCCAGTTTGCAAGTCACGGTCAGGGTCAGGACAACCTCGTACACGCTCTCAGCTAGGATGTTGGTCTTGGTATCCATATCCAGCTTGACGTCCGGCTGCCACTCTTTCTGGAAGATGTGCGGGGTGTTCGGCGCTTCGAAAGAGACATCCTTGGTGTAAACACGCTGGATGTGGAATTCCGGTTGTACTTCCTGGTTGTTGATCTCGTCAGCCATTTCGTTTGATTCCTTGTTATATGGATAAGTGGGCTCAGGCCCTGCTTAAATCAGCGTTTCTTGGTTACCGGCAGATTTTCTGCACGCCATTGGGCCATGCCACCGCCGAGCACATAAACCTGCTTGAAGCCAGCTTTGCTCAGCTGACGGCCCGCGCCGCCCGCAGTCATTCCCGACTCGCACACCACTATGATGGGGGCATCTTTATGCTTTTCAACCGGGCCCAGATTATTGCTCTGGATCTGGGTCAGCGGCAGGTGCTGGGCACCGGCCAGATGGCCCTTGGCGTACTCTTCCTGACTGCGAATATCCACCACGGTGGCATTCTCGCGGTTGATCAGCAGGGTGGCGGTGTGATTGTTGACGGTTTTTACCGGAGAAAAACGGGCACGCACAGTGGTGTAAACCAGGGTGCCAGCCAGGCCCAACCAGGCTGCGGTCAGCAGCGGGTTACGGGCCGCAAAATCCAAATACTCTTGCATCTTCTACTATCCAGGGACCAAGACAAGGGCCCGAGTATACATGGGGGTATTGATAAGATCAGCCATCTTGGCGGCAAAGCGCGAGCAGGCTCCCATCATCTTTGGGCAGCGAGCATGGCAGGAAGGGCATGGCTTGCGGGGCCGCGGGAGCGCCCCTTGGCTATCAGGTGACTATTTCGGCAGATGTAGTAATATTACGCTAGTTTCATTTCCCGCATTTTTTCCAATCCGAGAGGACATAGTCTTATGTCAACAGCTAAGAAACCTTTGGTTCTGGTCATCATGGACGGTTGGGGCTACAGCACCAAGCAAGAGCACAACGCCGTCGCTGCCGCCAAGACTCCCAACCTCGATCGTCTGGCCCGTGACTACACCAGCACCCTGATCTCCGGCTCCGGCCTGGACGTCGGTCTGCCGGATGGCCAGATGGGCAACTCCGAAGTGGGTCACGTCAACATCGGTGCCGGTCGCATCGTCTATCAGGAGCTGACCCGCATCTCCAAAGACATCCAGGACGGCGAATTCTTCCAGAACGTCGAGCTGGCCAAGGCAGTTGACGCTGCCGTCACCAACGGCAAAGCCGTTCACATCATGGGCCTGATGTCCCCAGGTGGCGTACACAGCCACGAAGAGCACATCATGGGCATGATCGAAATGGCGGCCAAGCGTGGCGCCGAGAAGATCTACCTGCACGCCTTCCTGGATGGCCGTGACGTTCCGCCGCGCTCCGCCCAGTCCTCCATCGAGCTGTTCGACGCCCTCTTCGCCAAGCTGGGCAAGGGTCGTTTCGCCTCCATGATCGGTCGTTACTTCGCCATGGACCGTGACAACCGCTGGGATCGCGTGCAGCAGGCCTATGACCTGATGACTCAGGGCAAGGGCGAATTCACCGCCGAGAGCGCCACCGAAGCACTGGCTGCCGCCTATGCCCGCGACGAGAACGACGAGTTCGTCAAAGCCACCCGCATCGGCGAAGCTGCACCGATGGAAGATGGTGATGCACTGATTTTCATGAACTTCCGTGCCGACCGTGCCCGTGAAATCACCCGCGCCTTCGTTGACACCGACTTCACCGGCTTCGCCCGTGCAGTCGAGCCGAAGCTGAACTTCGTGATGCTGACCGAATACGCGGCCGACATCAAAACTGCCTGTGCCTACCCGCCGACCGCTCTGGTCAACACCCTGGGTGAGTGGCTGGCCAAGCAGGGCAAGACCCAGCTGCGCATCTCCGAAACTGAGAAGTACGCTCACGTCACCTTCTTCTTCAACGGTGGCGAAGAGTCCTGCTTCACCGGCGAAGATCGCGAGATCGTGGCCAGCCCGAAAGTGGCGACCTATGACCTGCAGCCGGAGATGAGCTCTGAAGAGCTGACCGACAAGCTGGTTGCGGCCATCAAGAGCGGCAAGTACGACGTCATAATCTGTAACTACCCGAATGGCGACATGGTTGGTCACACCGGTGTGTTCGATGCCGCCGTCAAAGCTTGTGAAGCCGTTGACCACTGCATCGGTCGTGTCACCGACGCGCTGGCCGAAGTGGGTGGCGAGTGCCTGATCACTGCCGACCACGGCAACGCCGAGAAGATGCTGGACGAAGAGACTGGTCAGGCCCACACCGCCCACACCAATCTGCCGGTTCCTCTCATCTATTTCGGTCGCAAAGCCGAGGTAGTTGAAGGTGGCAAACTGTCCGATCTGGCCCCCACCATGCTGACCCTGATGGGTCTGCCGGTGCCGCCGGAAATGACTGGCAAGCCCCTGATGATTCTGAAATAATCCTTCCCCATGCGGGGATGCGAAGTTATTTCAAACAAAACCAGTCGCGTCGGCCTGTTGGCCGGCGCGCTGTTTTTTTGCCTGTCATTTGGCGCCAGCACACCGGCTTTGGCCGCCAATCAGCAGCTGGGGACCATGCAGTCCCAGATCAAAGAGCAACAGAAGACCATCAAGCTCAGCAAGCAGGAGCTTGCCAAGCTCAATACCCAGCTCAAGGCTGACGAGCAGGCCATCTCGGCCGCCGCCGCCAAACTCAACCAGACCAAGCAGCAGTTGAAGCAGAACCAGCAGACGCTGGCGACCCTGCAAAAAGACAAGCTAGCGCTGGAAGTTCAAGCCAAACATCAGAAGCAGTTGCTGGCCAAACAGGCGGAGAGCGCCTTTCAGGCGGGCAACCACGACTACCTCAAACTGCTGCTCAATCAGCAGGATCCGGCCAAACTGAGCCGCTCCCTCGACTACTACGACTACCTCAACAAGGCCCGCATCGAGGCCATCGACGCCCTGCGCGCCACCCGCGACAAGCTGGCGAAAAACCAGCAGGCAACCAAAGAGACCGAGACCAGACTGCAAACCCTGCTTGCCGAACAGCAAGAGCATCACCAGACCCTGCTGGCCAGCCAGCAGAGCCGGGCCAAGGTGCGCAACCAGTTGCAGCAGTCGGTACAGGATGACGAGCAGAAGCTCACCAAGCTGGTCAAGGCGGAGAAAGCGCTGAAAGCCCGGCTGGAGGAGCTGCGCCGCCAGCGGGAAGAGCAGGAGCGCCGCGAACGGGCCGAACGGGAACGGCTGGCCAAGCTGAAAGCGGAACAGGAGCGTCAGCGCAAGCTGGCCGAGCAGCGCCGCGCCGAGCAACAACGACTTGCCGCCCAGCAGAACAAAACCGTCAAACCGGCAGAACCGGTCGAAGAGATGTCCAGTACCAAACCGGAGCGAGGCTCTGGGATTGGGACCGCAGGTTACTACAGCGGGCTCAAGACCAATGGCAGCCTGCGCTGGCCGGTACAGGGGCCGATCCTCATCGCCTACGGCTCGCCGCGCACCGCCCAGCTCAAGTGGAAAGGCACCCTGATCGGCGCCAGCGAAGGAACCCAGGTCAAGGCGGTCGCACCGGGACAAGTGGTTTACGCCGACTGGCTCGACGGCTTCGGTATGCTGCTGGTAATCGATCACGGTAAGGGCTACATGAGCCTCTACGGTCACAATCAGTCGCTGCTGCGTCAGGTTGGCCAGAATGTGGAACAGGGTGAACCAGTGGCACTGGTCGGTGACAGTGGTGGCCAGGACATACCGGGCCTCTACTTCGAAATTCGCTATCAGGGCGAGGCCATCAACCCGACCAAATGGCTGGCCAAGGGTTGAGTCAACCCGGCCGACAAACGCATCACACGCTCACTAGCAAAAGCCTGCATCACGCAGGCTTTTGTCGTTTCAGGAGTACAGCAACCCGCTGTCGCTCCCATTTGATGAAAAATTACCTAATTTTTCGCTCGGCTCAGGAGAAGACAACCAGACCGATCTGCTCCAGCAAGGTCTGCTGCTGATCCTCGTTGATCTGCACCCCTTGCAGATCGACCCGGCGCAGATCCAGCCCCGGCAGATCGCACTGGCGCAGATCGCAGCCCTGCAGCTTGAAGCTGGTCCAGTCAATCTGGCCAAACTCAGAGCCGCTAAGATCGGAACCCGCCAGCGAGGCACCAAACAGGTTGGCCCCCTGCCAACGGTTGCCGGTCAGCTCGCACTTCTCCAGCAGGCAGCCCTCGAAGCTGGCGTAGCTGAAGTTGTTGCCGGTCAGATGGGCCTCGCAGAAGTAGCTTTTGGCGGTGATCTGGTTGGCGAAGCTGGCATGGCTGAAGTTGATACCGACCGCCTGACAGTCGCGCATCTCCAACCCCAGACACTGGCTGCGGCTGCAATCGGCCATGGTGAGATCGCAGCGTAGAAAGCTGGCCTCGCGCAGATCGCAACCCTGCAACAGGCAGCCCCGTTCACTCTCCCGATCGTAGAAGCTGCAGTCAATGAAGCGGCTATCGCTCAAATCCAGCCAGGAGAAGTTGCATCCGATAAAGCGGCACTCCGAGAACTGCTCCCCCTCCACATCCTGTTGCTCGAACCGGACATCCACTAACTGCTTGCCTCTGATCATCGGAAAACTCCTGCAAAAACGGCTTCATATGCTGACTTTATCCGCCAAAAACGGTAATGTTACATGTAACATCCACGCTGGACACCCCTATGAGCCCCACCCGCAAGCGCCGCCCCACCCTGCAAGATATCGCCGACCAGACCGGCGTGACCAAGATGACTGTCAGCCGCTATCTGCGCGACCCGCAGACCGTAGCGGAAGGGACCCGCGAGCGGATCGCGGCTGTGGTGGAAGAGCTGGGTTATATCCCCAACCGGGCGCCGGATATTCTCTCCAACGCGACCAGCAAGGCGATCGGCATTCTGATCCCCTCCCTCTCCAACCAGGTCTTCTCGGCGGTGATCCATGGCATCGAGTCGGTAACCCGACCGGCCGGTTACCAGACCCTGCTGGCCCACTATGGCTACAGCCCGGAGCGAGAAGAGGAGCAGGTCGCGTCCCTGCTCTCCTATCACGTGGATGGGCTAATCCTCTCCGACAGCCAGCACACCGAGCGTACCCGCAAGATGATCGCCACCGCTGGCATTCCGGTGGTGGAGACCATGGATCTGCCGCAAACCCCCATCGATATGGTGGTCGGTATGGACCATAGAGCCGCGGCCCGGGCCATGGTAACAGAGATGCTGCGCCGGGGCCGACGCAAGGTGGTCTATCTGGGGGCGCGGCTCGACGTGCGCACCCAGCTGCGGATGGAGGGTTACTATCAGGCGATGACCGACTTCGGCCTCACCGGCCAGCATCTGCTGACCGAACAATCCTCCAGCTTCACTCTGGGGGGCGAGCTGCTGGATCAGGCGCTGGTACGCTATCCCGACCTCGACGGCCTGTTCTGCACCAACGATGACCTGGCGGTGGGTGCTCTGCTGCAGTGTCAGGCCAAGTGGATCCCGGTGCCCCAGCAGATCGCCATCGCCGGTTGCAACGCTCTCGACATCGGCCACGCCATGACCCCCAAACTGGCCAGTATCGCCACCCCGCGGGAAGCGATCGGTCGGGAGGCGGCCACCATGCTGCTGGCTCGTCTCAGCGGCCAATCCCAACCCGACACCCGCAAGGATATCGGCTTCTCCCTCTATGTCGGGGAGAGTCTGGGGTAATCCCTTCCCTCACCCACTTAAGTCACGCTGATAGCAAACAGGCCACCCGAGGGTGGCCTGTTTGGTTTTCGGCACAACTGATGCTTAGCGTTTTACCAGCTCAACCGCTTCGCGGGAGAGGCGGGTCACCTCTTCCCAGTTGCCGCTCTTGACCGCATCGGCCGGCAGCATCCAGGAGCCGCCGACGGTGGCCACGCACTTGAGTGCCAGATAGTCGGCCACGTTTTTCGGGCCGATACCGCCGGTCGGGCAGAACTTCACCTGGGGCAGCGGCGCGGCAATGGCGGAGAGCGCCTTGGTGCCGCCGTTCGCTTCGGCCGGGAAAAACTTCAGATGGTCATAGCCCGCTTCCAGCGCCTGCATCACTTCAGACGGAGTTGCCACACCCGGGATCAGCGGTGCAGTGCTCTTGGCCGCGTGGGCCAGCAGTGCCGGGGTCATCCCCGGGGAGATGACGAAGCGGGCACCGGCAGAGACGGCTGCGTCAAACTGCTCGCAGTTGAGCACGGTACCGGCACCAACCATGGCATCCGGCATCGCCTTGGCGATGAGGGCGATGGCATCGAGCGCCACCGGGGTGCGCAGGGTGATTTCGAAGACAGAGATGCCGCCGTCGAGCAGCGCCTTGGCCATCGGCAGGGCCTGATCCAGCTCGTTGATAACCATCACGGGTACCAGCGGGGAGGCGGCAAACACCTCGGCCGGGGTCACTTTCCAGTTCTGCATAGCTCTTCCTTAGTCAAAGATGGTAGCGCCACACTCGGCGCTCGATACCGCGCGACGCATCACGCTGAACAGTTCACGGCCCCACCCCTCTTGTTCCAGAGTGAGGTCAATCTCGGCCTGGGTACGGCCACTCAAATCGGTCAGGCAGTCGAGGCTGCCGTTTACCGCATCAACCCGCAGCAGATCGCCATCGGCAAGCAGGCCGATGGCCCCGCCGTGCAACGCTTCCGGGGTGACGTGGATGGCGGCCGGGATCTTGCCGGAAGCACCGGAGAGACGGCCATCGGTGACCAGCGCCACCTTGTAACCCGCCTTCTGCAGGTTGCCGAGCACCGGCATCAGCTTGTGCAGCTCCGGCATGCCGTTGGCGGCTGGGCCATTGTGGCGCACCACGATCACGGCGTCCTGATTGAGATCGCCCGCCTTGTAGGCCGCTTCCACCGCATGCTGGGAGGAGAAGACCCGCGCTGGCGCTTCAATCACCCGATACTCGGGAGCCACGGCGGAGACCTTGACCACGGCGCGGCCCAGATTGCCCGCCAGCAGCTTGGTGCCGCCAGTGGCCTGGAACACGCTACCGGAAGGCGACAACACGCTCGCGTCGCCGCTCTCGCCCACCGGCTGCCATACCAACTGACCATCGACCAGTGCCGGACAGCTGAGGTAATCCTGCATCTCGCCAAAGACCGGTGTGGCATCCATGTGGATCAGCCCCTCTTGCGCCAGACGGCGCATCAGGCCGGGCACGCCGCCTGCCTGTTCGAAGGCGTTCACGTCGGCCGGGCCGTTCGGGTACATGCGAACCAGCAGCGGCACCACATCGGAGAGATCGCTGATGTCATCCCAGGTCAGTACCAGACCGGCGGCGCGGGCCAGCGCCACCATGTGGATGCTGTGGTTGGTGCTGCCGCCGGAGGCGAGCAGGGCCACCAGACCGTTGACCAGCGAGCGCTCGTCCAGCACCTCGCTCAGCGGGCGATAGGCCGGGGAACCCGGGATCATGGCGCTGATGCGGCGGGCCGCTTCGGCGGTCAGGGCGCGGCGCAGCTCGCTATGGGGATGCACAAAAGCAGAGCCCGGCAGCATCAAGCCCATGGCCTCGAACACCAGCTGGTTGGTGTTGGCGGTGCCGTAGAAGGTGCAGGTGCCTGCCGCATGGTAGGCGCCGCACTCCATCTGCAGCAGGGCATCGCGGCCCACTTCACCGGCGGCGTACTGCTGGCGAACCTTCACCTTCTCGTCGTTGCTGATGCCGCTCGCCATCGGGCCGGCAGGAACAAATGCCGTCGGCAGGTGGGCGTGGGAGAGGGCCCCCATGATCTGGCCCGGAGCGATCTTGTCGCAGATACCGAGCAGCAGGGTGGCATCAAAGGTGTTGTGAGAGAGCGACAGCGCAGTCGCCTGGGCGATCAGGTCGCGGGAGAAGAGGGACATGTCCATCCCCGGCTGACCCTGAGTCACGCCGTCGCACATGGCGGGCACGCCGCCAGCGACCTGGGCGCTGTGGCCCAGCTCGGCCAGCACTGCCTTGATCTGATCCGGATAGCCCTGATAGGGCTGATGGGCGCTCAGCATGTCGTTGTAGGCGGTGACGATGCCGACGTTGGCGCGGGTCATATCGAGAATGCGACCCTTCTCGTCACTGCTGCAGGCGGCCACGGCGTGAGCCAGGTTGCCACAGGCCAGCGCGGCGCGGGTCTTGCCCTGCTCTGCCTGACGCTGGATACGGGCCAGAAATGCCTGACGACGGGCGACACTGCGCTCGCGGATGCGGGCGGTGACGTCGGAAATTACCTGATGAATCATTGGGCTTGCTCCAATGCTGTGACGGCGCGGTCAACCACCTGTTCGAAGGTGCCGTCGATATCAATGTGGAATACACCGGCTTCGCCATCCGGGCGCTCCAGCGTATCGAACTGACTTTGTACCATGCTTTCACGCATGAAGTGGCCCTTGCGGGCACGCATCCGCTCGAGGATCAGCGGCTGGCTGCCATCGAGGAAGATGAAGCTGACCGACTCGTTGCCTTCGCGGATCTGGTCGCGGTACTTCTTTTTGAGGGCGGAACAGACAATGATGCCGGTCTCGTTCTTCTGCTCGAGACTGTAGGCGGCGTCGCGGATCCGCTCCAGCCAGGGGGCACGATCCTCATCGTTGAGGGGGTTGCCGCCAGCCATCTTCTGGATGTTGGCCTTGGGGTGCAGGTCATCACCATCGATGAACTTGGCGCCCAGCGCTTCGGCCACTTTCAGACCCACGCTGGATTTGCCGCTACCACACACACCCATCACGATAATGCACTTACCCGCCATAATTTGACCTCTGTCCCACTTTTCAAAAAACCAGCTGTTGATGGGTTCTAATCTAACACGTTACCGGTAACATGTTACCGGTAACGATTGAAAATGTGAAGTCTGCCACAGACTGAGCAAACCCATAGTCACCTGGGCATATGATGTTGAGCCCTTGCCATAAATCTAAATAAATCATAAAGATATGGTTTGCCGACGGATCGGCAAGGTGTCACTCTGAACTTGGAAAAAGGAACGCATAACAATGTCTGACCTCTCCCTGATCATGACGGCCGCCGGCTCGATTGTGCTGCTGCTCTTCCTGGTGATGAAGGCCCGGCTCCACGCCGTGGTAGCCCTGATCCTGGTCTCCATGGTGGCGGGTCTCGCCGCCGGCATGAACCCGGCCGATATCGCCAACACCATCCAGAAAGGAATGGGTGGCACCCTCGGTTTCGTCGCGGTAGTGGTGGCGCTGGGCGCCATGTTCGGCAAGGTGATGGAAGTGACTGGTGCTCTCGACCGGGTAGCCCACACCCTGCTCGGCAAGTTTGGCGTCAAGCGCGCCAACTGGGCCATGGCCCTGACCGGCTTTGTCTGCGCCCTGCCGCTCTTCTTTGACGTAGCCGTGGTGCTGCTGATCGGCGTCGCCTTCGCCATCGTCCGTCGTGGCGGCGGCAGCGTGGTGAAGATCGGTATCGCTCTGCTGGCCGGTATCGCCACCTGCCAAGCCTTCCTTATCCCGGCGCCGGGCCCGATCCTGGTGGCATCCCAGCTGGGTGCCGACTTCGGCTACATGATCCTGTTCGGCCTGATCGCCGCCGTACCGGCGCTGATCCTGGCTGGCCCGCTGTTCGGTGACTTCATCAGCAAGATCGTCGATGTGCCGCTGCCTGCCGATGCCCAGAACAGCGTACACGATGACAGCAAATCCCTGCCCTCCTTCGGGCTGGCCATGGGCCTCATCGGTCTGCCGCTGCTGCTGATCGGCCTCAAGACCATTGTCGGTCGCTTCGTCGAGGCGGGCTCCACCCTGCACAACTGGCTGGAGTTCATCGGCCACCCCTTCACCGCCATCATGGTCGCCTGTCTGGCCGCCTTCTACCTGCTGGGTATTCGCCGCGGCATGTCCCGTGACGAGGTGATGAGCGTCTGCAACAGCGCCATCCAGCCCGCCGGTGTTATCATCCTGGTGACCGGTGCCGGTGGCGTGTTCAAGCAGGTGCTGGTTGATTCCGGCGTAGGCGCCGCGCTGGGCAACATGCTGGCCGACTCCGGTCTGCCCATCGTCGCGCTGGCCTTCATTCTGGCCGCTGCGGTGCGGGTGATTCAGGGTTCTGCCACCGTCGCCATGCTGACCGCCTGTGGTCTGGTGCTGCCGATGCTGGAGCCGCTCGGCCTCAACGGTGCCCAGCTGGCGGCCGTCACCATCGCCATCGGCGGCGGTGCCATCGTGCTCTCTCACGTCAACGACTCCGGTTTCTGGCTGGCCAACCGCTACCTCGGCCTGACCGAGAAGCAGACTCTGCAGACCTGGACCGTGATGGAGACCATCATCGGCACCACCGGCGGCGTGATGGCGATGATCATCTACAGCTTCCTCTGACAAGGGCGAAATGCTGACAAAAAGGCCTCACTCGTGAGGCCTTTTTCATCTTTCTGATGATTCTTTCTTTGGCTGAGAGGGCGAGATTGCTAGAATCGCCTATTCATCGCTCCGAGTGGAACGCTTAACCCCGTGATTTCAGGTTTATCTATGCATTCATCGGCCCATTATCGACAACTGCTGGCGCGCCTGCCCCAGATCGCCGTCGCAGCGGATCAGTTTGAAGTGCTCTACAGCGCCCAGGATTTCAAACGCCGCATTCTTGCGCTTATCGCCAGTGCCACCCGGCGCATCTATCTGGTCGCGCTCTATCTGCAGGATGACGAAGCAGGCCGGGAGATCCTCTCCGCCCTCTACGCCGCCAAGCAGCGCAATCCGGCCCTCGACATCAAGCTGTTCGTCGACTTCCACCGTGCCCAGCGCGGCCTGATCGGCAAGGGCAAGCAGGGCGGCAACCACCTGATGTATCAGGCCATGGCTGCCGAACACGAGCACCAGATCGAAATCTACGGCGTACCGGTCAAGGGGCGCGAGCTGCTCGGCGTGCTCCACCTCAAGGGCTTCATCTTTGATGATGTGGTGCTCTACTCCGGTGCCAGCCTCAACGACATCTACCTGCACCAGCAGGATCGCTACCGCTTCGATCGCTATCACCAGATCACCAGCCCGGAGCTGGCCCGCAGCATGGTCAACTATGTGGATGACCTGTTCGTGAAGAGCGACGCGGTGCAGCGACTGGATCACAGCGATATCCCCAGCGCCAAACAGCTGAAGGGGCCGATCCGCCGCTTCAAGCAGAGCCTGCGCCAGAGCCAGTACCGCTTCAGCACCATGCCGGTCAACACTCAGGAGGTGGCCGTCACCCCCATGGTGGGTCTGGGCAAGCGCAACAATCAGCTCAACCTGATGATCCGCAATCTGGTGCGCGCCACCGAGCGGGAGATCTTCATCTGCACCCCTTACTTCAACCCGCCCAAGGAGTTGAGCAAGGATATCGAGGATCTGCTGCAGCGCGGTTGCAAAGTCACCATCGTAGTGGGCGACAAGACCGCCAACGACTTCTTCATTCCACCGGAAGAGAAGTTCTCCACCATCGGTGGCCTGCCCTATCTCTACGAGACCAACCTGCGCAAGTTTGCCGAACGCAACCAGCGTCACATTGACGACGGCCGCCTCAACCTGATGCTCTGGTGTTGCGAGCGCAACTCCTACCATCTCAAGGGGATCTTCGTGGATGACGAGTGGGCCCTGCTCACCGGCAACAACCTCAACCCCCGCGCCTGGGCGCTGGATCTGGAGAATGGCCTGCTGGTACACGATCGTCGCCACCTGCTGCGTCCCCAGTTCAACGCGGAGCGGGAGAACATCCTGACCAACACCAAGCGGATCAGTCACTTCGATCAGGTGGAGCAGATCCAGGACTACCCGGAACAGGTGCGCAAGCTGCTGGGACGGATCCACCGGGTCAAGGCCCATCTGCTGCTCAAACGCATCATCTGACTCCGGGCGCCATGCGCCCGCACCTTGCCTGTTGGCAGCCGCACAAAGGCCTCCCGTTTTCGGCAGGCCTTTGTTGTATCCGCCGTTTCCCCCACTTTGACGGCCCAGCCAGCAGCAACTCGGCTTGCATCGGCCCCTCAACAACCCCTATCATCTGGACATATTTACAGTGTTTTCGGGCATCTAATTGATGAAATTGGATAAAATTCCTCTCGATAGCCTCAAGGGTGTCGGCAGCAAGATGCTGGAGAAGCTCGAGCGGCTGGGGCTGGCCACGGTACAGGATCTGCTGTTCCACCTTCCCCTGCGCTACGAGGACCGCACCCAGGTGTGGCCCATCGGCGATCTGCCGCCCGGCCTGCACGGCGCCGTCGAGGGCGAAATCCAGGACACTCAGCTGGTGATGGGGCGCCGCCGCATGATGGTCTGTCGCATCAGCGATGGCACCGGCACCCTCACCCTGCGCTTCTTCAACTTCACCGCCGCCCAGAAAAACAGTCTGGCGGCGGGCCGTCTGATCCGCTGCTTTGGCGAGGTTCGCCCCGGCAAATACGGGCTGGAGATGGCCCACCCCGAGTACAAGCTGCTCGGCGAGGAGCAGGCCGGTCAGACCGAAGAGGCGCTCACCCCCGTCTACCCGACCACCGAAGGGCTGCGCCAGCTCACCCTGCGCAACCTCACCGATCAGGCGCTGGCCCAGCTCGACCTCTATGGCGTGGAGGAGCTGCTGCCCGCCGGACTCTATCCCCATCAGATTGAACTGGCCGCTGCTCTGAAGCTGCTGCACCGTCCGCCCCCCTCGGTGGCGTTGCCGCTGCTGGAAAGCGGCCAGCATCCGGCCCAGCAGCGACTGGTACTGGAGGAGCTGCTGGCTCACAATCTCTCGGTACTCAAGGTACGTGCTCAGGCACAAACCCAGCTGGCCCGCGCCCTCAAACCGGCGCCTGCGCTGGTCGAACAGCTGCTCGGCGCCCTGCCGTTCAAGCCCACCGGCGCCCAGAGCAGGGTGGTGGCCGAGATAAGCAAGGATCTGCAACAGAACCACCCCATGATGCGGCTGGTGCAGGGGGATGTGGGATCCGGCAAGACGCTGGTCGCGGCGCTGGCGGCCCTGCAGGCTATCGGCAACGGCTGTCAGGTGGGCTTGATGGCGCCGACCGAGCTGCTGGCGGAACAGCACGCCATCAACTTCGCCAAGTGGCTGGAGCCGCTCGGCATCGGAGTCGGCTGGCTGGCGGGCAAACAGAAAGGCAAGGCGCGGGAAGAGTCGCTGGCCGCCATCGCCGATGGCAGCGTCAAGATGGTGGTGGGCACCCACGCCATCTTTCAGGAGCAGGTGGTGTTCCAGCGTCTGGCGCTGGTCATCATCGATGAACAGCACAGATTCGGGGTGCATCAGCGCCTCGCCCTGCGCGAGAAAGGGGAGCGGGAAGGGGTACATCCCCATCAGCTCATCATGACCGCCACCCCCATCCCCCGCACCCTGGCGATGACCGCCTATGCCGACCTCGACACCTCGGTCATCGACGAACTGCCGCCGGGCCGAACCCCCATCACCACGGTCGCGCTGCCCGACAGTCGTCGCGGCGATGTGATCGAGCGGGTCAAGCTCGCCTGCACCGAGGGCAAGCAGGCCTACTGGGTCTGCACCCTGATCGAGGAGTCGGAGGTGCTGGAGTGTCAGGCTGCCGAGGATACCGCCGCCGAGCTGCAGACCCTGCTGCCCGGCCTGCACATTGGGCTGGTACATGGCCGGATGCGGCCGGTGGAGAAACAGCGGGTGATGGAGGAGTTCAAGGCGGGCATACTGCAACTGCTGGTCGCCACCACCGTCATCGAGGTGGGGGTGGATGTGCCCAACGCCAGCCTGATGATCATCGAGAACCCGGAACGGCTCGGGCTGGCGCAGTTGCACCAGTTGCGTGGGCGGGTTGGCCGTGGTGCGGTAGCCTCTCACTGCGTGCTGCTCTATCATGCCCCCTTGTCCAAGACGGCCCAGAGCCGGCTCGGGGTGCTGCGGGAGACCAACGACGGCTTCCTGATCGCCCAGCGGGATCTGGAACTGCGCGGCCCGGGGGAACTGCTCGGCACTCGCCAGACCGGTCTGGCCGACCTCAAGATCGCCGATCTGGTGCGAGATCAGCCGCTTATTCCGCAGGTGCAAAAAATGGCGCGCTTCCTCATGGATAGGCACCCAAGCCATGTCGAACCCTTGATCCGCCGCTGGCTCGGTCTGCGAGACCACTACTCAAACGCCTGACAACCACCCCAAAACAGGAGGAAAGCAACCATGAATTCCTGGCTACGCGGCCTGCTCTACACCTTCGCCTTCCTGCTGCTGTTTGTCTGGGTTGCCCTCGGCCTGTTCGACGCCGAGCGCGCCAAAGGCCCCATCGCCAGCTGGATCAGCCAGCAGACCGGCGTGCCGGTCACCATAGGGCGACTGGTGTTCAACCCGCTGCACCCCTACACCCTGCTGGCTGAGCAGGTGCGTTACGGCGATGCGGTCTCCCTCGACAAGATCTATCTGGAGATCGAGAGCATCGACTGGCTGAGCCGCGACGTGCGCATCGCCCATCTCGATCTCATTCGTCCCGCCATCAAGCTGCCGCTGCCCAACCAGCTACCGAGCCTGCCGGTGCACTCCCTCACCATCAGTGACAGCACCATAGACCGGCTCAGTCTGGAAAGCCCCGAGCTGACCCTGCGCGGCCTCAATGCCACCCTGAGCGACTGGGAGCTGATCGATCCGAAACGCCAGCCACAGGCCAACCTGAGCCTCAATATCGGCCAGCTGGAGACTCCGCAGTTCACCTTCGCCCGTCTCAACCTGCAAGGGCGGCTGGAAGGAGAAGTGCTGCGCACCGACAAGCTGGTGACCAACCTGTTCGACGGTCTGCTGGAGACCGGCATGGTGCTGGACTGGCCCGCCCGCACCCTGCAACTGCATGACCTCAAGGCGCGCGGCATGCGGGTGGAGCTGGGGGATCTGACACAACAAGGCTTCCCGCAGCGCTTCCCGTTGCAAAGCGTGTCGCTGGATCGCGGCCAGCTGGACAACATCAGCCTCAACGACATCAATCAGGAGCTCTCCTTCAACAACTTCAGCGGCCAGCTCACCGCCTTCAACTGGCAGGCGGGCAACCAGCCCACCGGCTACCTGAGCGGCACCCTGGGCGACATGGGGCGTGGCCTGTTCCAGCTGGAGGAGATCAAGGGCAAGCTCGCCTTCTCGCCCCAACAGATCGACGGGGAACTGCGGGGCAAAGCCTATGAAGGGGAGTTCAATGTCGAGCTCTCCCTCGATAGCCAGCAGCAGAAGCTGACCCTGAAAGACGTGGCGCTGAGCGGCATGGATATCAGTCTGCCACAGGGGTGGTGGCAGGATTGGCAGGGCTGGCGCCCGCAGCAGGTGGATATCCGCAAGCTGGCGTTCGACAAGCTTAAGGTGCTCTCCTTCGACGATTCCATCCCTCTGTCGCTGACCGGCTGGCAGCTCTATCTGAGCGATCTCGCCCTGCGCGATAACCAACCCGGCCCGCTGCTCGGCCGTGCCCGTATCGAGAGCAAGTGGTTCGAGCTGGTGTGGGATGGCCTCAGCGCCCGCAACGGCGAGCTGGATGGGGAGCTGACCCCCAGCTCTTGGCAACTGGGCAAACTCACCAGCTCGCTGCCGGATGAGGGCACTCTCAGCCTGAGTGGCCAGTGGGGCCGCGAACCGGGCCAGAGCAGCCGCCTCCAACTGCAGGCGACCAAGCTGGATCTGCAGCAATGGGGCAAGATATTCCACTCCCCTGTCTCGTTCGCTGGCAAGGCGGACGTGAGCGCCGATCTGCAAGCCGAACATGGCAAAACGGCGGGCGAGTGGCGCCAGACCCTGCAGGGCAGCTTTGCCCTCGATGCCGACGAGCCGTTCTGGGACAAGGTAAAGATAGATCCGCTGCTGGATCAGTGGTTCAAGGGGGCGACCCCGCCCACCCTGACGCCGGATCAGCTGTGGCAGGCGATGCAGGAGGGTGACACCCCCTTCTACCGCATCAAGCTGCAGGGCAAGATCGACAAGGGGCAACTACAAGTCGAGCAGGCTGGCGCCTCCACCATCACCCATCTGCTGGCGCTGCAAGGGGGGATCGATCTGGTCAACGAGCAGTGGCAGCTCGATCTGGGGATCCTCAACGGCAACCGCTGCGCCGAGCTGCTCGGCCAGTGGCGCGGGCCGCTGACTGCCCCCACGCTGGCCTGGAGCTTCCCGCAAAAGCAGGACGCCTGCGGCTGGGAAGTGGGAGTACGCTATCCGCCGCAAGGCAACAGCGCCCCACTCTGGCGACCGGCTCCCGCACCGAAAGCCCAAAACCAAACCCAAGTGCAGACACAAGCCGGGCAGACAAGCGACAGCCAACAAGGGTAAAAACAGACAAGGCCTCATGATGAGGCCTTGTTGTTTGATGGGGAAACGACGCGGTTACTGGCCCGGGCGGCGGGGCGGCTGCACCACGTAGTGACCACAGAACTCCGCCGCCAGCTTGCCGCCGCTGAACAGCTGGATCTTGAGGCTGAAGGTGGCAGGCTCCCCCCGTTTGAGCGGCTGCAGCACGGCGGGCATCCCCTCGCGGGCCACCCGCGCCTCCGGCTCCTCATCGACCGGGCCATGATATTTGATGGTGCTCTCGGTCAGCACCGGCTCGCCCACCAGCCCCTCCTCTTTAAGCTGCAGCCAGATCAGCCCCCAGCCCGCCAGCACGCACTGGCTGTAGACACTGCCGGCGAACATGCTGCCATGCACGTTGAAGTTGGCCGCCAGATTGGCCTTGAGGTGGAAAGTCTGGCCATCGTAGTGGCTGATGTGCATCCCCATCTTCTCGCTGATGGGTACCCCGCGCGACCAGCGGGTGGTGAGATCCTGACACCACTCCGGCCGGTACTGGATAGTCTGCAACGGGCTCAGGGATTTGATCATCTGGCGATGGGGAATCCGGCCGAAGGAGACGGGGCCGCCCCCCACTTCGAGAAAGCCGCACTTGCGATAGAACTCCACCGCCTCTTGACGAGCGTTCATCACCAGCCGTTTCACCTTCTCGCTGCGGGCCAGTTGCTCGAGATCCTCCACCATTCGGGCGCCCAGCCCTTGACCGCGATATTCGGGACGCAGCGCCATAAAGCGGATCTGCGCCTCGTCACCGCCGATAAAGAGGCGGCCCACCGCGATGGGAGTGCCATCGGGTGCCAGCATCAGCCGGTGAATGGCGACGGTGTCGTACTCGTCCCGCTCGGAACCGACGGGCAGATTGAAGGGCTTACGCAGAAGTTCCCAGCGCAACTGGTAGTAGGCATCCAGCTCGGCGACTGTCTGAGGGGTGACTACCCGGTACATAGTTTCATCCTTGAGTTACACTGGTCGGAAACCATCTTGCCGTGCAAATTCATGGACTTCAATCTGCAAGCGTACCAAGCCGATCACTTGTTGCACCTCAGCGTCAAACCCCAGCGCCGCCTCACGGTACAGGAAAATGACCAGCACCGCTGGCTGGAGATAGACGGCGTGGTGCAATCCGCCATGTCGCTCGCCGACCCCGCCACCCTCTGTCTGCCCCATCAACGGGTCATCGCCTGCCTGCTGCCGGAGCAGGCCACACAGATACTCGAACTGGGGCTGGGGGGCGGCGATCTCACTCGCCATCTCTGCCAACGCTGGCCCGATGCCCGCCACGAGTGCGTCGACCTCGACGAAGAGGTGCTGACCGTTTATCAGCAGTTTTTCCAGCATCAGGAGAGCGATGAACGCGCTGCTCCGGCACTCCATCAGGCCGATGCCCTCGCCTTTCTGGAGCAGAGCGAGCAGCAGTACGACCTCATCCTGCTCGATCTATTCAGTCAGGATGGCAACCCGCTGCTGCTGTTTCAGGAGCGGCTCTACCGGGCGCTGGCTCCCCGCCTCTGCGGCACGCTGGTGATCAACCTGCTGCCGCGCACCGCGCTTGAGCTAACCCACGCCCTGACACTGATCGAACAGTGGATTGGCCCGGCAACCCCCTATCCGGTAGCGGGGCTCATCAACGTGATCGTCCACGTCACACCGCGGGACGAAACATCCTCAGACCTGTAGCCAGAAGGTCGTCGGCCCCTCGTTGACCAGCGCCACCTTCATGTCGGCGGCAAAACGGCCGGTTTCGGTCGGGATGCCGCTGGCTGAAGCCTTGGCCACGAAGTAGTCATAGAGCCGCTCGGCCTCGCTCGGGTGAGCACCGCAGGAGAAGCTGGGACGCATCCCTCGCTTGGTATCCGCCGCCAGCGTGAATTGGGAGACAACCAGCAGACTGCCGCCGATCTGGCTGACATTCAGGTTCATCTTGCCCTCCTGATCCGGAAAGATGCGATAACCACTGACCCGATGCAGCAACTTGTCGGCCTTGGCCTCGTCATCCCCCTGCTCAACCCCGAGCAGTACCAGCAGTCCCTGACCGATGGCGCCGGTCACCTCCCCCTCGACAGTCACGCTGGCCTCGCTGACCCGCTGAATCAATGCAATCACATCCCTCTCCTTTGAAAACAGAACGACCGCCCCCTCGCAGGGGCGGTCGTCGATGCTACCAATAAACCGGTGGGCAAGGCGATGGCTTAGCCCAGCTCCTCGCTCGCCGGTTTTTCATATTCGCCAAGGCAGGCCGTGGTTTCAGCCCCCAGCAGCACCACCAGCCAGCTGAGATAGACCCAGACAAACAGGATCGGGATGGTGGCCAGCGCGCCGTAGATGGCCTGATAGGAGGGGAAGTTGGTGATGTAGATGGCAAAGCCGCGCTTGGCCAGCTCGAACAGGGTCGCCGCTACCAGCGCACCGATAAAGGCGTGGATCAGCCGCACCTTGCAGTTGGGTACCACGGTATAGACCAGCAGGAAGGTGAGCACCGAGAAGAGGAACGGCAAGCCGCGCAGCAGCAGATAGCCGATGCCGAACAGGCTCTCGGCACCAAACAGCCGCAGCGAGAAGATGTAAGAGGAGATGGCGATACTGGCCCCGATAAGCACGGGCCCCAGGGTCAGGATCATCCAGTACATGGCAAAGGCCTGCGCCAGCGGGCGGCCCTGGGTCGAACGCCAGATGTAGTTGAGGTTCTTGTCGATGGCGGAGATCAGCATCAACGCCACCACCACCAGCGCCCCAATCCCCACTGCCGTGGTGTTGGTGGCATTGGCGACGAAGCCGTCGATGTACTCCTTGAGCATGTCGCCCGCGGTCGGCACGAAGTTGTGGTAGACGAACTGCTCCATCGCCTGCTTGAGGCTCTGGAACACCGGGAAGGCGGACATCATGCCAAAGACCACGGCGATCATCGGCACCAGCGAAAGCAGGGTGACATAGGCCAGATAACCGGCGGTAACCGTCAATCTGTCCTGCTGGAAACGGCCCCAGACAAACTGGGCAAAGTGGCGACCATCATGGCGCAAGAAGGAGAGGGCGTGGGCCAAACGGCCGCTGACAGGCTGCTGCATCTTGATTCTCGTTAGCGTCATAGTGGCAATATTGTGTCAGAGGAGAGCGCTGTTTGACCACCTTTGAACCCGATTTGCCTCCATCAGCCCCAACCTGTCACCCGACTGGCGTCTCTGGCTGTCGTCAGAAGCACAAATAAAAACGGCCCCGCTATGGGGCCGTTTGCAACGCCGGATTACAGCATGTAGTCCGCGGGCAGCTCGATGCGGGCGACGCCGGAGGCCACCGCTGCCAGCGCCACGGCGCGGGCAACCCGCGGCAGCAGACGGGCATCCATCGGCTTGGGAATGACGTAATCCTTGCCGAAGGCGAGCTCGCTCACCCCGGCTGCGGTCAGCACCTCGGCCGGCACCGGCTCCTTGGCCAGCGCGCGGATCGCCTCGACCGCAGCAATCTTCATGGCATCGTTGATGCGGCTGGCACGGGCATCGAGGGCACCGCGGAAGATGAAGGGGAAGCAGAGCACGTTGTTGATCTGGTTCGGGTAGTCGGAGCGGCCGGTGCCCATGATGAGGTCGCGGCGTACGGCGTGGGCCAGCGCAGGCTTGATCTCTGGGTCCGGGTTGGAGCAGGCAAAGATCACCGGGTTGGGCGCCATCAGGGCGACCGCTTCGGCGGGCAACACGTCGGGGCCTGAAACACCGACAAACACATCCGCCCCTTCGATGACATCCATCAGGGTGCGCAGCGGGGTCTCGTTGGCGAAGCGCTGCTTGTACTTGTTGAGATCGCTGCGGCCGGTGTGGATAACACCCTGACGATCCAGCATGAAGATGTTGTGCGCTCTGGCGCCACACTTGATCAGCAGATCCATGCAGGCGGTGGCGGCAGCCCCCGCCCCCATGCAGACGATGCGGCTGTCACTGATCTGCTTGCCCTGCACTTCCAGCGCGTTGAGCAGACCGGCGGCGGTGACGATGGCGGTACCATGCTGATCATCGTGGAACACCGGAATGTCGCAGCGCGCGATCAGCGCCTCTTCAATCTCGAAACACTCCGGCGCCTTGATATCTTCCAGATTGATGCCACCGAAGGTATCGGCGATGGCCGCCACCGTGTCGATAAACTGCTGGCTGGTCTCGTGCTTCACCTCGATGTCGATGGCGTCGATGCCGGCAAAGCGCTTGAACAGCAGGGCCTTGCCCTCCATCACCGGCTTGGAGGCCAGCGGCCCCAGATTGCCCAGACCCAGAATCGCGGTGCCGTTGGAGATGACGGCCACCAGATTGCCCTTGCCGGTATAGCGATAGGCATCGGCCGGGTTGGCAGCGATCTCGCGCACCGGCTCGGCAACACCCGGGCTGTAAGCCAGCGCCAGATCACGGGCGGTTTCGGCAGGCTTGGTCAGGGCGATGGCAATTTTGCCCGGTACAGGCAGGGCGTGGTAATCGAGTGCTTCTTGACGCAGATCGGACATGGGGGACCCCGATGTGGTTGGTGCAAATGAGGTGCCGACAGGGGGCACACAGAAGGGCGGGGATCATAAAAGAAAGCGGCGGGCATGCCCAGCAGATCATGCTACCGCCAGCCAGATCAGACCAGTTATTTCAGCACCTTACCCCACCCACACCTACCACTTTAGTTATAGATCCTGCTGTATGGGGTAAAAATGGTGCAAAAAGGGCGGCAAGTTGGCCTTGCCGCCCTTTCTGTCAGAGCTGTAGACCTGACTCAGTTGCCCAGATAGACCGGCAACAGATTTGCCATCGACAGGAAGTGGAACAGCGCGGTCGCCAATCCGAACAGGATCAGCAGCCAGGCCATCAGCTTGCCGCCGGGGGTGACGAAATGGGGGGTCACTTCGCCCCGCTCGGCCCGCGCCCGGGTGCGCAGCACCAGCAATGCCGGGATGATGCAGGTCCAGATGGTGGCGGCGGCACCGGCATAGCCGATGGCCAGCAGGAAACCGAACGGGAAGAGCAGAGAGAGCACCAACGGCGGCAGGAAGGTGACCGCCCAGGTCTTGCTGCGACCGGCGCGGCTGTTGTCGAACTTGAACAGATCAGCCAGGTAGTCGAACACCCCGAGCCCCACCCCGATAAAGGAGGAGAGGATGGCCGCCATGGAGAAGCCGTTGATGGCGCTGGCCACCTTCTCCGATTCGATCACCCCTGAAAGCGCGGAGAGCAGCACACTCACGTCACCCCCCTTGGCAATCACCGGAGCAAAATCTTGGCGGGGCAGGTTGCCGAAGATCCCCAGCAGCCAGAGCACGTAGAGCGCCAGCGCGATCAGGGTTCCCCCCAGAATGGCCCATCTGGCCTGCTGCTCGTTCTGGTAATAGGCACGCAGGGAGGCAACAGAGTGGTGATAGCCAAACGAGGTGAGCGCCACCGGCAGCATCGCCATGGCATAAGGGGCATAACGACTCTCGCTGCCCGCCAGATCGAGCAGGGTCGGCAGCTTGATACTGCCGAGCAGCCCGGCCACACCGAGGGCGAAACTGAGGATCATGAAGGCGATCAGTACCACCGAAATACGGTCAACAGCGCGAGTCGAGTGCCACACCACCGCAGAGAAGAGCGCCACGAACAGCACGGACGCGAGCTTGCTGTCGATCCCCAGAATGCCCTGCAGGATGGCACCGGAGGAGGTGATATAGGCGTAGAGCAGAATGCCGCCAACAAAGTAGACCGAGAGGTTGTTGAGGAGATTGAGCTTCTCCCCCAGCAGCTCGCGAGTCACGGTATTGAAGGAGACCCGCATATCGTGGTGCTGGAAGGATTCCAGCAGCATCCAGCCGGAGAGGGTCATCATCACCATGGTGACGGTCAGCGCCAGCACCGACCAGAGGGTCCAGGCCCCCGCCCCAGAACTCGGCAGACCGAGCATGCCGGCTCCCACGCAGACGCTGGCAATGATGCAGGCGCCCCCCAAAATTGACGGTTTTTTCTTCATAATCCCTTCTTTTTCTGACTGATTATCTATCCGCGGTAAACAAGACCGCGGCATGATGCCAGCCTTTGCCATAAGACGCCTACCACTATCTGTCATAACCGGGCATGGCCGCCGCATACAAAGTGCCCCGAACGGGGCACTCTATCAGCGGAAATGATGTGAAGAGGGGTTAATCCATCACCGGGATACCCGCTCTCGCTTCGGCCTGACGGGCGATGGCTTCGGTCATCCCCTGAAAGATAAAGAGGTGGAACGGCAGCATGGCGAGCCAGTAGGCCAGCCCCCAGGCGCCCTGCGGGTGCCAGTGAGCGGTGACCCGGATGCGGGTCAACCCGGACTCCTCCGGCAGGATGTTGAACTCCAGCCGCCCGACGCCCGGGGCCTTCATGTTGAACAAGAGATCGAGCCTGCGCCCCTCATCCACCCCGAGGATCTGCCAGGAGTCGAGCATGTCCCCCTTCACGAAACGATCCGGATTGGTGCGGCCACGGGTGCGGGCCGGGCCGCCAATCAGGTGATCCATCCATTCGCGCACCACCCACAGCTCGTTCATGTAGAAGTAGCGCTGCTCACCCCCCAGCTGCTGCAACACCTGCCACACCACCTCGGGAGAGGCGAGACAGATGGCCTCGCCGCTGGCGGTGCGGTCGTAGAAGCCATATTCGGGATGGCGCCAGCGCAGGCCGAGGGGGGTCTCCTGCCCCTGCTGCTCGGCACCCAGCTTCTGCTCCAGCGCCAGACTCTCCGCCAGCGCCTCGTCGAAGCTGAGCAGAGTCTGTGGCAGCAGGGCCCGCAGCGGGCCATCATCGGCCGGAATATCGTGCTTGAGACCCCCCACCAGCGCCTTGGCCACCGGCTGAGGCACCGAGGTGACGAACTGCAGCCACCAGGCGGAGAGGCGCGGACTCAGAAACGGGATGGGAATGATGGGGCAGCGCTTGCCGATATGGGCGGCGAACTTCTGCAACTGCTGCTGATAGCTGAGCAGCTCGGGGCCGACCGCATTGAAGATGTGGCCATCCACCTCGTCGGCCTCCACCAACCCGCCCAGATAGTGAAGCAGGTTGGACAGCGCAATCGGCGGCGTGCGCGAGCGCACCCATTTGGGCGTCACCATCATCGGCAGGTTGAACACCAGATCCCGCATCACCTCGAACGCCGCCGAACCGGGCCCGATGATGATGCCGGCGCGCAGCTCCACCGTCGGCACACCGGATTCGCGAAACAGCTCGCCACAGTGGCGGCGGGAGTTGAGATGGCGGCTGTTGCACTGCTCGGGCTGGATTGCCCCGAGATAGATGATACGGCGCACCCCGGCAGCACGGGCGGCGGCAGCGAAGTTCTTTACCCCCTGCTGCTCCAATCGGTGAAAATCGGCCCCCGCCCCCATGGCATGCACCAGATAGAAGACGGTATCTATGCCCGCCAGCGCAGGCAGCAGTGTGATGGGCTTGAGGCTGTCGGCGAGGCGAAACTCGACCCCCTCAGGCAATCGGCAGGGACGGCGCGCCCCGGCAATCACCTTGTAGCCGAGGGTCTGCAGGTGGGGTACCAGATAGGAACCGATATATCCTGCCGCTCCCATCACCAGACAGTTACGCATGAGTGAAGCCCTCAACATCATTGATGCAAGGGGCGCCAGACAGGAATCCACCATATCCCGCCACACCCATCACCAGACAATTTCTCATGTAATTCTCCCTATCCTCACCGATGCCGCTTGTCAGCCAGCGTGCGCAGCGCTACCTGAAAATGTTCAACCACTGCGCCACCATCCAGTCTCTTGCCATCCTGCCACGTCACCACCTTGCAACCTAGTACTAACCACCTCTCTGATTAGTCCGATTTGGTGTTAAGCCCTGCTCATTGGCTGGTCGATAACTGACCAGATGTATAGCGCCGAGGGCGAACGTATGCGCATCGATCACTACGACCTCCAGGGGGAGGTGCAATACCGGCAACAACAGGCCCAGAGCCGCAAGGTGCGCAACCTCGGGCCAGTGCCACCCGCCGTCAATCCACCGGAGGGCAACAACACGGCCGCGGCCGGCGAACGCAGCAGCACCCTGACCCTCACCAGCGCCCTGACGCTGCAAACCGCAAGGCAATCCGCCGCCAGTCAGCAAGCAGCAACACCGCCCTCCCCGCCCGCAGCGGACGTCGGCAAAGAGCAGGATGGCATTCCCGACGATGGGCTGGATAACCGCCAGCGACTGATCAAGCTGATGATTGAGGCGATGCTGGGCCACGAAATCGAGCTGCCCAAGCCGATCAAACCCTCCGAAGAAGGAGGCGATGGAGTGACCCAAAGAGACGCCGCTGCTCAAGCCGACGAGCCGGATCAACTGGTGGAGGTGACTGACACCCTGCTGCAACAGGAGCAGCTCAACGTGGTGGCATCGGCCAGCGTAGCGACTCAAGATGGTCAGACTATTCAGCTCGATCTCGGCTTTGTGCTCGACTGGCGTCAGCTGGAGGTGAGCCAGCGACGCACCACCCTCAATGCCCTCAAGGATCCGCTGGTGCTCAGTCTGGATGGCAAGATTGCCGATCTGACCGAGGCACGTGTCACTTTCGATATTGATCAGGATGGCAAAGAGGATAGCCTGCCGGGTCTGCGGGAAGGCAGCGGCTTTGTGGCGCTGGATCGCAATGGCAACGGCACCATAGACGATGGCGGCGAGCTGTTTGGTGCCCGCTCCGGCAATGGCTTCGGCGAGCTGGCAACCCTGGATGAGGATGGCAACGGGGTGCTGGATGAGGGGGATAGCCAGTTTTCAGCCCTGCAGTTCTGGCATCCCGAGCACGCCCCTATCGCTCTGGTGGAGCTGGGGATCGGCGCCATCCTGCTACGTCCCCTCGACACCCCCTTCAACCATCTGGGGGAGAGCGGCAATCAGGGGGTGCTGCGCCAATCCGGCCTCTATCTCACCGAACAAGGTAAGGGAGGCTGGGTGCAGCAGATCGATCTGCGGATCTGAACCCCGCACCCGCATGGCAAACCCGGTCGCTGACGAGAGCTGCCAGCGACCGACTCCGGCACTATCAACTCAGCTCGGTGGGGTCGATATCCAGACTCCAGCGCACCCTTTTGGTCTCGGGCCAGCCTTCCAGCTCCTTCACCGCCCAATCCAGCAGTTGGGCCAGCGGTGCCCGGTTCGGCCCCTGCAGCAGCAACTGCATGCGAAATTTGCCCGCCTTGCGCTCCATAAAGCCGCTGATGGGCCCCAGCACCTGAACGTTGGGATAGCGGGCGCTGCGCAGGGTATCGGCGAGGCGGGCGAGGAACAGCTGCACCTCGTCGCGGCCGTTGGCCTCGGCCCTAAACAGCCCCTGATAGCTGAACGGCGGCAGCCCCAGCAGGCGGCGCTCTTTCAACGCCGTATCGGCGAAGTGGCCGTAACCATTCTGGGTCAGATCCTGCAGCAGGGCGTGCTCCGGATGATGGCTCTGCAGCACCACCAACCCGGGTTTGCTGGCGCGACCGGCACGGCCCGCCACCTGGGTGTAGAGCTGGGCCAGTTTCTCAGCTGCGCGAAAATCAGCGCTGAACAGGGCGCCATCCACATCCAGCAGCCCCACCAAGGTCACATCCGGGAAGTGGTGGCCCTTGGCCAGCATCTGGGTGCCGATCAGGATCTTGTACTTGCCCGCCTTGATGTCGCCGAGGTGAGTCTCCAGCTCCCCCTTGCGGCGGGTGTTGTCCCGATCGATGCGCACTACGGGATATTGCGGGAAAACCGTGGTGAGCAGCTGTTCCAGTTGTTCGGTGCCCACTCCCGATCCGATCAGCTCGTTGCTGCCACACTCGGGGCAGTGGTGGGGCAAGGGGCGCACGCTGTCGCAGTGGTGGCAGTGCAGTCGTCGTCCAGCCTGATGCCAGGTGTACCAGGCGTCACAGCGCTCGCAGGCGGCACTCCAGCCGCACTGGTGGCAAATAAGAGCCGGGGCATAGCCACGGCGATTGAGAAACAGTATCACCTGGTTACCCGCCACCAGATGCTCCGCCATCAGCTGCTCCAGCTGGGGAGAGAGCCCGGCCTGCAACCGCACGTTCTTGATATCCAGGATCACCTGACGGGCAGTCTGGGCATTGCCGGCACGGCGAGTCAGGGTGAGATGGTGATACTTGCCGGTGCGGGCGTTGTGCAGCGTCTCCAGCGACGGGGTGGCCGAGCCAAGCAGGATGGGGATACCGGCACGATGAGCCCGCATCACCGCCAGATCCCGCGCGTGGTAGCGAAAACCGTCCTGCTGCTTGAAAGAGCCGTCGTGCTCCTCGTCGATGATGATGATGCCGAGGTTGTGAAACGGGGTGAACACCGCGGAGCGGGTGCCGATCAGGATGGCGGCGCCGCCGTCGCGACAGGCGAGCCAGGCATCAAGCCGCTCCCGATCGTTCATGGCCGAGTTCATCGCTACCACAGGCACGTTGAAGCGGCGCCGGAAGCGGTTGATGGTCTGCGGGGTCAGGCCGATCTCCGGCACCATCACTAGCGCCTGCTTGCCCGCCTTGAGCAGGGGTTCGAGGATGCTCAGGTAGACCTCGGTCTTGCCGGAACCTGTGATGCCGTCCAGCAGAAAGGCGCCGAACTTGTCGCTCTGGCTGGTAACGGCAGAGACAGCCAGCGCCTGCTCGCCATTGAGGCGCAGCCCCTCCCCCGGCTCAAAGCGGGCAGCCCAGTCGCCATCGTGGCTCGGCTCCAGTGAACGCTTCTCCAGCAGCCCCTTCTTCTCCAGTGCGCTGAGTGCTGCACTCTGGATCTCCTCCTGCTTGAGGGCGGAGGGGGTCTGCGGCCCCTTGCGCAGCAAGGCGAGCGCTTGCTGCTGCTTGGCCGCCCGCTTGAGCTCGTTGAGATCGATGGCCATGCCCGCCTCGGTGGCAAACCAGAACTCCAGTTCACGATAAGCAGCAGGCTCCCCCTTGCGCACCAACACCGGCAGGGCGTGGGGCAGCACTTCCCCCAGCGGATGCTGGTAGTAGCTGGCGCTCCAGTTCATCAGCGCCAGAATATCCGGCCCCAGCACCGGCGTCGCATCGAGTACGCGCTTGATGGGCTTGAGCTTGTTGCGGGGCACCTGGCTGTCGGCCGGGTGCTCCACCACCAGCCCGACCAGGGTCTGGGGACCGAAAGGGATCTCGACCCGGCAACCGGGGGCAGGTAACGGCAGGGGAGAGAGATAGTCGAAGTGACGGCGTAACGGTACCGGGACAGCGACACGAACCAGATCCAGCGTTTGGGAAGAATTCACCAGGTGTTGCCTATTTTTTCTGCGAAGCCACTTGCCTGATCTCAGGCATTTCCTATATTATTCGCAGCCTTTGAAACTGTGTTCAACAATCGTGTGGTGTCCGACAAGAGATCGGATGGCGACACGGCCAATTAATTGAGGTTGTCCATGAAAGCTGGTATCCATCCTGACTACGTAGCCATCACCGCCAAGTGCTCTTGCGGTAACGTCATCAACACTTTCTCTACCATCGGTAAAGATCTGAACTTGGACGTGTGCTCCGAGTGCCACCCGTTCTACACCGGCAAGCAGAAAGAAGTTTCTAGCGGCGGCCGCGTAGACAAGTTCAACAAGCGTTTCGGTGCGATGACCACCAAGAAGTAATTTTACTTCTGAAGAATTCTGAAAAAGGCGCCCAATGGGCGCCTTTTTTACGATCCCTGTTTTTCATCCTTCATGTTCCCGCAGCCAGACGCACTCTCCCCTACTGGCCAAACCCTTTGGAACGACGCAAATAGACATACCCCTCACCCGGGCTGCCCCAGCGCGGGCTCCCTGCGTTGTCATAGGCGCGATCCAGCAATCTGACGCTGTCGGGGCCAATCCAGATATGCTGCACCAGCGTCGTGGCACCACCAAAATCGGTGGAGCAGTGGCCCACCCGGGTGTGACCGGCATATTCGCCGGAGGGAGTGCGTGTCAGCCAGATCTCACAACCGTGGCGCAAGGAGAGCTGCTGCGGGGTCAGACTGTCGAGCAGGGCGGGATCATGCCAGGCACCGGCAAAATCGGTGGCACGGGGCATGGTCAGCTCTGCCATCAGGATCCGCCCGTCAGGGGCGGGTGAGAAGCGATAAATACGCTGGCGAAAGGGGCGGACGGAGCGCATGCTCAGATACTGCTCGGCATAGACCCAGCGATAGCCCTGATAGCCGGGCCAAATCTCCATCAGACGCAGCTCGGCACTGGTAAAGCGGCTGTCGTAACTGGCCTGCTCCCGGCTCGTAAAGGCCCCGTTGAACCAGCTGAGCAGCGGTTCCATACCGGGCTTGAGTGGGGTAGCCTGAGGCGCCGAGCCTGCCAACACCAGACAGGAACAGAGCAGCCCGAATACGGCCACCAGCAACTTTGCCATCGAATCCTTCCGAATCATCATAGTGGCGGCGATTATATGAGCGAATTACCCCAATAACAGCCATTACGATCAAATCATTGCCACTCTGGTGCAAAAACCTCACAAGGATGCCAGTCCGCTCACTAAACCCGATATTTTGCCACCGCCTTGTTGAGCAGCTGGGCCTGCTCGTTGAGACCCTCGCTGGATCTCGCATTTTCCTCTGCCATGATGCTCGACTCCTGGGCGATGTCGCGGATGTTGTTGACGTTGCGGTTCACCTCGTTGGCCACCAGACTCTGCTGTTCGATGGCTGCCGCAATCTGGGTGCTCATGTCCATGATGTTGGTAACATCCTGAGTGATCTGCCCCAGCAACTCCCCTGCGGTACTGGCCTGATCCGAGCTGCGGTTGCCCTGCTCGCGGCAGGTTGCCATCACCTCGACGATGCTGCCGGTCTGTTTCTGCAGCGAGCTGATGATGCCGGCAATCTCCTGGGTCGATTTCTGGGTACGGATGGCCAGATTGCGCACCTCATCGGCCACCACCGCAAAGCCGCGCCCCTGATCCCCTGCCCGGGCTGCTTCGATGGCCGCGTTGAGGGCCAGCAGGTTGGTCTGCTCGGCAATGCCGCGGATCACGTCAAGCACGGAGCCGATGGTCTCGCTCTCTTTTTGCAGCTGGCTCACCTCGCGAGATGAACTCTCCAGATTGCCCGCCAGCGAGCGGATCTGCTCGACAGTGTTCTCGACCGCAGTCCGCCCCTCCATCGCCTTGTTGTTGGTCGCCTGCGCATTGTTGGCCGCCTGCTCGGTGTTGCGGGCGATCTCTTCGATGGTGGAGCCCATCTCGGTGGACGCGGTCGCCACCATATCGGTCTCCTGCAGCTGGCGCGCCGCCCCTTCACTGGTGCGTTTGACGTTGGCCGAGAGGTGATCCGCCGCTTCGGTCAGGGTGTGCACGCTCTGCTTCACATCGCCAATCAGGTCGCGAAACCCGCCCAGCATCACGTCGAGATTACCTGCCAGCTGGGCCATTTCATCTGCCCCGCGCAGCTCTATCTTCAGGCGCAGGTCATTATCCTGACGAATGCGGTTGACGGTATCATTCACCTTAGTAATGGGACGGTCGATGCTGCGCCCCAGCAGCACGCTCATGATGCCGATCAGCACCACAATCACCCCGCCACAGACCAGCATCAGGCTGTTGAGGCGAGCGCTCTGCCGCTCCAGCTCAGCGACAATGTGCTGATCGACGGCGGCAAACCCCTGTTCGGTCTGATGCACCAGATCCCGCATCTGGTTGCGCAGCCCCTCATCCTCTTTCAGCCCCAGTACCTGCATCCCCTGCACCAGCGCCACAAAGTCCTGCCGGTACTGCTTGCTGGCCTGCTCCAGCTTGCCGCGACCCGCCTCCGGCAAAGTGGCAAGGCTATCCTGAAAACTCTTGTGCAAGGTCTCGAAACGCTCCAGATACTGGATATCGGAACGCAGCATGAAGTCTTTCTCCGCCCGCCTCAGTTGCAGCATGGTGATGAGTAGCCCCTGCTGATCCAGCTGCTTGAGCCCATTCTCCACCTCATGCACCGCCGCCCTCAGCTTGCCATAGAGCCCCTCCTCAGGCCCCAGACCAATCTTCTGCTGCTGGGCCACCAGATCATTGAAGGCTTTGCCATAACCGCTGATCTGCTGATCCAGTCTGGTCAGCTCCCCCTCGACGGCCGCCAGATTGTCATCAGTCACCAGCTCCCGGTTGTGCTGGTGAAAATCTGACAGCCCCTGATTGAAGCGCTCGACGAAGGTCATATCCTTGCGGATCAGAAAATCCTTCTCGGCCCGCCGCAAGTTGAGCATGGCGATCTCCAGCTGGTCGATATTGCGCTGGGCTTCGGTCAGATGACGGTGCACCTGGCTGGAGTAGATAAACAGGCCGCTCAGTACCAGCATGGCAACGGCAACCAGCACGGTATTCAGGATCAACTTATGACGGATAAGCACGATGGACCTCTCGCAAACTGGCAGTGAACTGCATTGAGCTTATGCAGAAAAGCGGCGACAGGTGATCTGTGCAAGGAATATTCATTGAAATGCCACACCCACTCCTTATACTGGTTGCACCTGTTTCCAGCCGTGGATTTGACACTATGGAATACAATACTTCTGAACTGTGCGACATCTATCAGGACATGGTGGATGTGCTTGAACCCATGCTCTGCTCCTTCGGCGGCCGCGCCTCTTTCGGCGGCGTCATCACCACCGTCAAATGCTTCGAATCGAATGGCCTGATCCGTGAACTCGTCAAAGAGAATGGGCTGGGACGTGTCTTGCTGATCGATGGCGGTGGCTCCATGCGCCGTGCCCTGATTGACAGCGACATCGCCACCACGGCGGCCGAGAATGATTGGGAAGGGATTGTCTGCTACGGCTGCGTCCGCGAAGTCGATATTCTGGAAGATCTGGATATCGGCATTCAGGCACTGGCTGCCATTCCGGTCGGTGCCGACAGCAAGGATGTAGGGGAGACCGATCTGCCGGTCAACTTCGGTGGCGTGACCTTCCTGCCTGACGACCACCTCTACGCCGATACCACAGGGGTGATCCTCTCCCCCGAGGCACTCGATATCGAGTAAGCCACAGGCAGAGTGACGACGGGAGCCTTGGCTCCCGTTTTTTATGCCTGCAACTTGCTGAAAAATGACAAAAAAAGAGGGCCAGATAAACTGGCCCTTAACTGGAAGCAATGTGAGCAATGTCGTGCCTTCACAAGAAGTCCATCACGTTGGAACGAATGAAGTCTTTCCCGGAAAACAAGTTAACAATAATCATTCTCATTTAAGTAGGCAAGCGCTATTTGCAGAAAGTGCAAAAAAATTGACCACCGCGAAGGGTGGTCAATCTGGTCAGGCTTGCCGGGTGGCCGTGTGCAGGCTGGATAATCCGGCCTCGCCCACCAGCTTGCGGCTGAGGTAGCGCAGCAAGACACCGTAGAGCGGCACGAACAAACCAAGGCTTATCAGCAACTTGAATACGTAATCGACGGTTGCGATCTCGACCCAGTGCTCTGCCATGAAAGGATCTGTGGTGCGCCAGAAGGCCACACTGAAGAAAGCGATGGTATCGACCAGATTACCGAACAGGGTGGAGGCCGCTGGCGCAATCCACCACTGCTTGAGCAGACGCAGGCGGTTGAACACCACCACATCCATGAACTGCCCTACCAGATAGGCCATAAAGCTGGCCAGTGCGATACGCGCCACGAACAGGTTGAATTCGGCCAGATGACCAACGCCCTGGAAGCTCCCTTCAAAGAAGAGCACAGAGAGCGCATAGGAGACTGCCAGCGCAGGCAGCATCACGGTCTGGATAATCTTGCGTGCCAGACCAGCACCGAAGATCCGCACTGTCAGGTCGGTCGCCAGGAAGATAAACGGGAAGCTGAACGCACCCCAGGTGGTATGGAAGCCAAACACGGTGATCGGCAGCTGCACCAGATAGTTGCTGCTGGCAATGATCAGGATGTGGAACAACGACAGGCGAACGAGCGCCGTTTGGTACTGCGCAGGGGTCAAATTCATCTTGTGACCTTTTTGGTTAATGGGGTTAGGGAACCCATATCGCCACCATTGACGATAATCGAGGGGCGAGATTATACGCCCCCAAACCGATAGTTCAATCTTTATGCGATTACGCTTGTCCAGGTTGGCCAGCGGCAGAGCAGGCCTTGCAGGCCTTGTGGGCGATAGTCACGCCTTGTGCTGTCTGGCGAGCCAGAGCAGCGCCTCCCGATCCGCCGGGCGCACCGCCTCCAGCCAGCAGCCGCTGTAGTGTTCGTACTCCAGCCGAAACTGGCTCCCTTCAAACACCAGCAACCAGCTATGGCGGTCGGCCCCCGCATCCTGCTCGAGCGGCTGCAGCTCCCACTCTCGCAGCAAGGCCTGCGCCAACAGCGGGAACGTGTCCCAGTCGAGTGCCGGACAATCCAGCGTCACCACGCCAGCTTCGCTATCTACCTGTTTGATTTGCCAACTCATTCCCTGTCTCTCAGCTGCTGCAGGAGAGCTCACCACCGCAATACCATGCCGGAGTCGGGGTGGCGAGATCCTCATATTCGGGTTGTTCATCATAGGGGCGCTGCAAGGCGGCGAACAGCCGCTCGAAAGGCCGCATATCCCCTGCGTCGGCGGCGTCTATCACCTGCTGGGCCAGCGCATTGCGCAGCACATACTTGGGATTGATGCCATCCATCTGCACCTTGCGCACGGCATCCTCGCTGCCTTCGAGCATCAGCCGCGCCCGATAGCGCTCCAGCCACGCCTGCCAACCCAGTGGTTCAGGCAACAGGGCCAGCAGAGATGCAGGCCACGCCCCCTCTTGCGTCACCTCACCGAGACGGCGAAGGAACAGGTGGTAATCCACTTTGTTAGCCGCCAGCAACCGGAACAACTCACGGAACAACGCCGGGTCATCCTCCTCCCACATCGCCAACCCGAGTTTGGCCCGCATCAGTTCGGAGTAGTGCAGCATCAGCTGCCGTTCGTACTGGGCCAACGCAGCAGCCAGCGCATCACCGTCTACATGGCCAGCCAGCGCCTGCGCCAGCTTTTGCAGATTCCAATAACCGACCGCGGGCTGCTGATCCAGCGCGTAGCGGCCCGCAGGGTCCGAGTGGTTGCAGACAAAGTCCGGCACATAGGCATCGATAAAGCCGTATGGCCCGTAATCCAGCGTCAGGCCGAGCAGCGACATGTTGTCGGTGTTCATCACCCCGTGACAGAACCCCGCCGCCTGCCATTTGGCAATCAACCGCGCGGTGCGGCGCACCACTTCGGTAAACAGTTCGGCACCACTCTCCTGTTCGGGGAAGTGGTGGCGCCGCAGATAGTCGATGAGTGGCGGGATCTTCTCCCCCTGCCCGCTCCAGGCGAAATACTCGATATGACCGAAGCGCAGATGGCTGGGGGCGGTGCGCAGCACAGTCGCCCCTGTCTCAACCTGCTCGCGATAAACGGGCTCCTGACTCCCCACCAATACCAGCGCCCGGGTGGTCGGGATGCCGAGAGCATGGAGCGCTTCGGAGGCGAGATATTCGCGGATGCTGGAGCGCAGCACGGCGCGGCCGTCACCAAAACGGGAAAACGGCGTCTTTCCTGCCCCCTTCAGGTGCAGATCCCAGCGCTGACCATCAGGCGCCTGCTGCTCACCCAATAGCAGCGCGCGGCCATCCCCAAGCCGCGGGCTATAACCCCCAAACTGATGGCCCGCATAGACCTGAGCTACCGGCTGCATACCGGGCAGCACCTTTCCCTCGCCACAACAGGCGATCCAGTCAGCCTCGCTGATGCCTCCCAATCCCAGCTCATCCAGCAAAGCCCGGTTGAGATGAAGCAACCGGGGTTGCTGCAGCGGCTGGGGCACCACAGGTTCACAGGCCCAGGGCAACTCGGTCGCAAAAGTGTTGATCAACTTCATGGTTGTACCATTCGTCCCTGCGTATGCTCGTGTCACTCTTTATACTGCCGTCAGCCATGCTTGCGCTAACTGGCGACCATCATTTTTCAATTCAAGGAGAAGAAGATGCAAAAATGGGTATATGCCCTGCCCTTGCTGGCACTGGCGTGGGGTCATCAGGCCAAGGCTGCCGATATCGAAGCCGGCAAAGCCAAAGCGGCGGTCTGTGCTGCCTGTCACGGCGTGGAAGGCAAGGCGATGATCCCCAACTATCCCCATCTGGCGGGTCAGAATGCCGCCTATCTGGTGAAACAGTTGAAAGCGTTCAAGGATGGCACCCGCAAAGAGCCCTTGATGGACCCCTTCATGGCGCCGCTGACCGATGCGGATATCGACAATCTGGCCGCCTTCTACGCCAGCCTGAAATAACCTCGCGTCTGAACCGAGGTTCTTCCGAGCCGCGCTTACCGTGGTCGATTAGGCTGCCTAATCGACCCTAACGACGGCAGTAGTCGATGATCAGGTCCATAAAGGCTTCACCGAAGCGTTCCAGCTTGCGGTGACCGACGCCGTTGATGGCCAGCATCTCGTCTTCAGTCATCGGCATCACTTGAGCCATCTCAACCAGGGTCGCATCGTTGAACACCACGTAGGGCGGCACCTCTTCGTCCTCGGCAATCTGCTTGCGCAGGCCTCGCAGCTCCTTGAACAACCGTTTGTCGTAGTTGGCGTTATCGAGCAGGCCGTTGCGCTTCTCCTTGCGGCTGGAGATAGGCTGCAGGCGGGGCACCGCCAGCTCCAGCTTCACATCACCACGCAGCACAGGGCGGGCCGCTTCGGTCAGCTGCAACACCAGATTGCGAGTGATGTTCTGGGTCAGCAGCCCCTTGTGGATCAGCTGGCGGATCACGCTCATCCAGTATTCATGGCTCTGATCCTTGCCGATGCCGTAGGTCGAGAGCTTGTCGTGGCCGTGATCCTTGATGCGCTGGTTGAGGGAACCGCGCAGCACCTCCACCACATAGCCCACCCCGAAGTTCTGCCCCACCCGCCAAACGCAGGAGAGTGCTTTCTGGGCATCTTCGGTGCCGTCATAGCTCTTGGGCGGATCGAGACAGATATCGCAGTTGCCGCACGGCTTGTCGTTGTACTCGCCAAAGTAGTTGAGCAGCACCTGGCGGCGACAAGTCTGCGCCTCGGCAAAGGCTGCCATCACGTTGAGCTTGTATTGCTCCACCTGCAGCTGCTGCGGGTTCTCGATGTTGTCGAGCAGGCGGCGCACCCGACCGATATCGGCGGGATCGTAGAGCAGCAGCGCCTCGGCGGGAGTGCCATCGCGCCCGGCGCGGCCGGTCTCCTGATAGTAGGATTCGATGTTCTTCGGGATGTCGTAGTGCACCACGAAGCGCACATTGGGTTTGTCGATGCCCATACCGAACGCCACCGTCGCCACCACGATCTCGATGTCATCCTTGAGGAAGGCATCCTGGGTCTGCTGGCGCTGCTCGAGCGGCAGCCCCGCATGATAGGGCGCGGCCTTGCAGTCGTGGCGGGATAGCCGCTCGGCCACCTCCTCCACCCGGTTGCGACTGGAGCAGTAGACGATGCCGCAGTTGCCCTTCTGGCTCTGCACGTAACGCAACAACTGTTCGGCCGCCTTGAACTTCTCCACCAGGCTGTAGCGGATATTGGGGCGATCGAAGCTGGCGGTGTGGATGAAGGGATCGTTGAGCTCCAACCGGTGCAGCATGTCGCTGCGGGTCGCCTCGTCGGCAGTGGCGGTCAGTGCTACCACCGGCACCTGCGGGAACCACTGCTTGAGTCGCCCCAGCGCCGCATACTCAGGCCGGAAATCGTGGCCCCACTGGGAGACGCAGTGCGCCTCGTCGATGGCGAACAGCCCGAGCGGCAGCTCGGCCAGCCGATCCATAAACTCGTGCTGCAACAGTCGCTCGGGGGAGACATAGACCAGCTTGATCTCGCCGCGACGCATGGCGGCGAAGTTCTGAATCATCTCCTCCCGACTGAGGGCCGAGTTGATGTAGACCGCCGCTACGCCGTTGGCGCGCAGGCTGTCGACCTGATCCTTCATCAGCGAAATTAGGGGAGAGACCACCACACCGAGCCCGGGCCGCAGCAGTGCCGGGATCTGGTAGCAGAGCGACTTGCCGCCACCGGTGGGCTTGAGGACTAGCGCATCGCGCCCCGCGACGATCTGCTCGATGATCTCGAGCTGACCCGGCCGAAACTGCTGATAGCCGAAGACCGCCTGCAGCAGGGCAAGCGGACTCTCTGGCTGAGGATCTGGCAGGGTTTCGGCAATCGCGGTCATGGGCTCTCCTTTGGGGTCGCCATTCTAAAGCAGCCGCCGCCCACAATAAACCTGCCATTGCGACTGTTAAGGAACTGTTGCAGACTGGCTGGAGTTTTTACTCGGCTTTGATGACAAGGATTGGGATCAGAGAATGAAACAGATGCTCAAGAAGATGGCGCTCAGTGGCATTGCCAACCTGTTTGCCGAGAAGATGCCGTTCAACAAGCTGATCGGCATGCAGGTGACCCACTACGACTTCGACAAGGTGGAACTGCGCATCAAGATGGACGAGAAGCTAATCGGCAACCCCTTCCACAACATCCTGCACGGCGGTGTCACCGCCACGCTGCTGGATGTGGCGGGCGGCATGATCGTCGCCGCCTCCTGCATCGACGAGCTGGAGGAGTTCTCCCCCAGCTATCTCAAGGAGCGCTTCGCTCGCCTCGGCACCATAGATCTGCGGGTGGACTACCTGCGGCCGGGGCGCGGCAACGAGTTTATCGCCACCGCCCACATCATCCGGGCAGGCAGCAAGGTGGCCGTCGCCCGGATGGAGCTGCACAACGAAGAGGGCACCCACATCGCCTTCGGCACTGGTACCTATCTGGTGGGTTGAACCAAGTTAGTGCATAAAAACCACGCGGCTAATCTACTTTTAATCATTAGATTCCTTACCCCCTCTGGCCGAACAAGGTCCATACTGATAGTCGGGATTGTGTGCAGAGGGAGGATTGCAGGCGATGAGTGCGAAACTGGCCATCAAACCATCCAGAGCCTTGTTGACACAGCTCGAGTCCATGCTCGACGAGGTGCAGACACCCGAGTGTCGCCACTGGTTGGAACAGGAGCTTGAGGGGTATTCTCTCTCCTCACCCCTGCCTTGGTATCGCATCGTTCCCTGTCGGCAACGCGGTCACTTTCTGGATCTGAAAACGGGAAAATATTTGACCTGTCATATCAACAGTCAAACGCTATGCCAACGCGATCTGGCCCAAATTCAGTTCATTTATGCCCGTGAACCCGCCGCCCACTATTTGCTGCAACGCAATTCCGGTATTGAACCCTGGCCAGAACAGCTGCTGGAAGATTATCAGGAGCAGTTGATCCCCGGCCATCTATGCCTGCAAGCCTGGCATGAGCCCGTTATTTCATTACGTGCACAACTGATGGAGGGAATAGAACATTTCATTAGTGAGTACCCCAAGCACGCGGCCTTGCTGCCTCAACACAGTTTCAAGGCTTTGCGGCATCAGCACTGGCATATCTGAGTAAGCGCCTGGCGCGCAAGGAGGGCACCATAGACAAGACCCATAGCGAGATTGCCACAATCTAGAGTGCCGGAGTCAGGATCAGACTCCACCGATGGGCCACCGAGCGGTGGCCCTTTTAATGTCTGTGGGCTTGCTTCGACCCTGCATACATCAAGTCAGATCACTTGGCCAGGTAACAGGTCAGCAGCTAATGAAAAACCGAGTAACTGGAAGGAAAATGCAAAAAGGCCGCTCTATTGAGCGGCCTTTTCAAATTTGGTCGGTGTGAGAGGATTCGAACCTCCGACCCCTTCGTCCCGAACGAAGTGCGCTACCAAGCTGCGCTACACACCGATGTCTGCGGGACGGGAATTTACCGAAAGCCCAGACCTGACACAAGCCTTTTTTGCATTTTGCAGGAAAAAAAGTGCTGTTCGCTCAACTATTCAGCACTCTTTTCATCCGTTTACCGGGCTGCAGCCAGCTGGTGACATTCCGGTAACCGACTGTCAGGCCAGGCGCAGGGATGCCGGTCCCAGCAGACGGCGCTGCCAGTCAGCCACAGTGCCATGCTCCAGCCAGTCGGCTGCATGCTGGCGCCAGTTGGGGGAAAGGGCCGGATTCTCCAGCAACATCAGCAGATCCGCTTCATTGCGCACCTGATTGAATAGGATATCCGCCGTGCGCTTCACCGTCAGTTCGGGATAGGGTCTGTCTACCAGCTCCATGGCCGACTCCGGCGACACCCTCCCCTCCTCCAGCACCCGCAGCAGCCAGCCACAACGGCCATTCAGTTGTATCACCTGCGACATCTGGCCATAGCCAAAGCGCTGGTTGAGCTTGAAACAGGGGGATCTCGGCTGGCTGATCTGGATCAGTGCCTCGCCGAGTCGATAGACATCGCCAATGCAGGCTTGCACCTCGGTCAGACCGATACCGGAGAGGTTCTCGCCAAAGGCGGCAGGTTGCCAGGGGGTACGTGGCGCAGGCAAGTCCAGTGCGGTTTGCCAGGTCTGCCACCAGAGATAGTGATCGGCAGGATAGTAGTGGAGCGCCCGATCCGGGCCACCGTGGTGGCGCAGGTCACACTGCTCATCCCCTTCCAGACCGGCAAAGGTACAGCGAACTGGTGCAGAGATCGGTTGCTTGTGAATGGCACTGGTGAGGCCGGGCACCAGCTCGGTGCCACGACCGCTAAAAAGGGTGATCCGCATACTCATCCTCCAGATTGACGAGAGTAGGCGGATCTTATCATGCCGTCAGACCACGGCCTGCATCTGGGTGGTCATGGCGATCTCGGCACGACGGCGCTTCTCCGCCCTGGCCATCAGATACCAGCTGCCAAAGGTAAAGAGCGATACCGACAACAGGATCAGGCTGGCTACCGCGTTGATCTCGGGTTTCACCCCGAGCCGCACCGCCGAGAAGACCTCCATCGGCAAGGTGGTCGAGCCCGGGCCGGAGACGAAGCTCGCCAGCACCAGATCATCCAGCGACAGGGCAAACGACATCATGCCGCCTGCCGCCAGCGAGGGGGCGATCATCGGGATGGTGATCAGGAAAAACACCTTCCACGGCTTGGCGCCGAGATCCATTGCCGCCTCCTCGATGGAGAGATCCAGCTCCCGCAACCGCGCCGACACCACGATCGCCACGTAGGCGGTACAGAAGGTGGTGTGGGCGATCCAGATGGTCAGCATGCCCCGTTCGGCGGGCCAGCCCACCAGCTGGGCCATGGCCACGAACAGCAGCAGCAGCGACAGACCGGTGATCACCTCGGGCATCACCAGCGGCGCCGTCACCATGCCGCCGAACAGGGTGCGACCACGGAAGTGGGGAATTCGGGTCAGCACGAATGCCGCCACCGTCCCCAGCGCCACCGCGGCGATCGCGGTGTAGAAGGCGATCTCCAGCGAGCGGAACACGGATCCAATCAGCTGCTTGTTGTCGAGCAGGCCGAAATACCACTTGAGCGACCAGCCACCCCACACCGTCACCAGCTTGGAGGCGTTGAAGGAATAGATCACCATGATGATCATGGGCAGGTAGATAAACAGCAGCCCAAGCCAGAGCATCAGCTTGGCAAAACCGAAACGTCTCATCATGCCTTGCCCTCCAGCTCTTTGGCCTGGTTACGGTTGAACAGGATGATCGGAATGATCAGCACCGCCAGCATCACCACCGCCAGCGCAGAGGCAACCGGCCAGTCGCGGTTGTTGAAGAACTCCTGCCACAGCACCTTGCCGATCATCAGGGTCTCCGGGCCGCCCAGCATTTCCGGAATAACGAACTCCCCCACCACCGGAATGAACACCAGCATGCAGCCGGCGATAATGCCGTTCTTGGAGAGCGGCACCGTGATCTGCCAGAAACGGGTCAGGTTGCGCGCCCCCAGGTCGGAGGCAGCCTCCAGCAGGCTCTGATCGTGTTTGACCAGATTGGCGTAGAGCGGCAGCACCATGAAGGGCAGATAGGAGTAAACGATGCCGATATAGACCGCCAGGTTGGTGTTGAGGATCTGCAGCGGCTCGTCGATCACCCCGATCCCCAGCAAGACGCTGTTGAGCAGTCCGTTGTTGCTGAGGATCCCCATCCACGCATAGACCCGGATCAGAATGGCGGTCCAGGTCGGCATCATGATCAGCAGCAGCAGAACGGTCTGGGTCTCCTTGTTGGCCCGAGCGATGGAATAGGCCATCGGATAGCCAATCAGCAGGCAGAGCAAAGTGCTGACGAAGGCCATCTTGAGGGAGCCCAGATAGGCCGCGATATAGAGCTCATCCTCCTGCAGCAGCAGGTAGTTGCCCATATTGAGCAGGATGGTGAGCTGATTGTCGGCCCAGCTCACCACGTCGGTGTAGGGCGGGATCGCCACATCCGCTTCCGCAAAACTGATCTTCACCACGATGACGAAGGGCAGCAGGAAGAAGAGGAACAGCCAGAAGAAGGGGATGCCAATCACCAGTCGGCGCCCCCCGACCCGCTTTAGTCGTTGCAAGAACTTCATGATTGCAGCACCACGCCGCTGTCATCTTCCCAGTAGAGGAACACCTGGTCATCCCAGGTTGGCCGCTTGCCGTGGCGTTCGGCATTGGCGATGAAAGCCTGAACGATTTTGCCCGAGGGCAGCTGGATGTGATAAACCGAGTGACCGCCCAGATAAGCGATGTCATAGACCTCACCCTTGGTCCAGTTGAAGTCCGGGTGCTCGATCTCCTCCGGCTTTTGCAGACTCATCAGCAGTTTTTCCGGCCGCAGGGCGTAGGTCACCTTCTTGTTTTCGGCGCGGGAGCTGATGCCGTGGCCCACATAGATGGGCTGCTCCAGATCGGCGCAGGCGATGGTGGCGTGGTCCTGCTCATCCTCCACCAGCAGGCCGTCAAACAGGTTGACGTTGCCGATGAACTCGCACACCAGCCGACTGGCCGGAGTCTCGTAGATATCCATCGGGCTGCCGATCTGCTCGATGCAGCCGAGGTGCATGATGGCGATCCGCTCCGCCATAGTCATGGCCTCTTCCTGATCGTGGGTCACCATGACGCAGGTAACCCCGACCCGCTCGATGATCTCAACCAGCTCCAGCTGCATCTTGGAACGCAGCTTCTTGTCGAGCGCCCCCATGGGTTCATCCAGCAGCAGCAACTTGGGACGCTTGGCCAGGGAACGAGCCAACGCCACCCGCTGACGCTGGCCACCGGAGAGCTGATGCGGTTTGCGACGGGCATACTGGGTCATCTGCACAAGCTTGAGCATCTCCTCCACCCGGGCATCAATCTCGGCCTTGGGCAGGCCATCCTGCTTGAGGCCAAAGGCGATGTTCTGGGCCACCGTCATATGGGGGAACAGGGCGTAGGACTGGAACATCATGTTGATGGGGCGTTCATAGGGGGGCATGTCGGTGATGTCGACCCCGTCGAGGAACAGCCGCCCCTCGGTCGGGCGCTCGAAACCGGCCAGCATCCGCAGCAGGGTCGATTTGCCGGAACCGGACCCGCCGAGCAGGGCGAAAATCTCCCCCTTGTGAATATTGAGAGATACGTTATCGACCGCCAGCGTTTCGTCGAACTGCTTGCTTACCCGATCAATTTTCACCAGCACTTCTTTGCGCTGCTGACTGCCCTCGAGGGCTTTCTTGTAGGCACTGGAGGCTATCGCCATTACCAAACTCCCTAACGTGATACTGGCCTCACGGCCAATCCATAAAAGCGATTTGGCGCCCCAGAGCGGGCACCAAGGTCAGGTACCGGACTTGATCTTGCTCCAACTCCGGGTGATTTGACGCTGTACCGCGCGGGAATGTGCCTCCTGCACATAGAGCCGCTCCAGCACAGCCTGAGGCGGATAAACCCCCTCATCATTGCGCACCGTCTCATCCATGAACTCGCCAGCCTTGGCATTGGGGTTCGCATAGCCCACATAATTGCTGACCTTGGCGATCACCTCGGGCTGCAGAACATAGTTGATGAGAGCATGTGCCTCTTTGACATTGGTGGCATCAGACGGGATCGCCATCATGTCGAACCAGAGATTGCCCCCCTCTTTAGGAATGCTGTAGGCAATCTTCACCCCCTTGCCTGCCTCGTCGGCACGGGCTGCCGCCTGCAAGATGTCGCCGGAAAAGCCCGCTGCCACACAGATATCGCCGTTGGCGAGATCACCTATGTATTTGGAGGAGTGGAAGTAGGCCACATAGGGGCGCACCTTGAGCAACTGCGCCTCGGCGCGCTTGATATCGGCCGCGTCCTGGCTGTTGGGGTTCAGACCAAGGTAGTTGAGGGCAGCCGGGATCATCTCGTCTGCCGAGTCGAGGAAGGCGACGCCGCAACGGGAGAGCTTCTCCATGTTTTCCGGCTCGAAGATGGCCGCCCAGGAGTCGATCTTGTCGACCCCCAGCACCGCCTTGATTTTGTCGACGTTGTAGCCGATGCCGTTGGTTCCCCACAGATAGGGCACTGCGTACTGATGGCCCGGATCCACCTTCTCGAGCTGCTTGAGCAGCACGGGATCCAGGTTGGCCAGATTGGGCAGCAAGCTCTTGTCCAGCTTCTGGAAAGCCCCCGCCTTGATCTGCTTGGAGAGGAAATTATTTGAGGGCACCACCAGATCGTAACCGGTCCGTCCGGTCAGCAACTTGCCTTCCAGGGTTTCGTTGGAGTCAAATACGTCATAGACGGTCTTGATCCCGGTCTCCTGCTGGAAATCGCTGAGGGTGGTCTCGCCGATATAGTCAGACCAGTTGTAGAAATGGAGCACAGGGGCTGCCTGGACTGCATTCGCCAATCCCATGGTCAGCGCTATGGTTAGCAATCTGGTTGTATTCACGGTGTCAGTTCTCCTGTTCAGTGGTTGACCGTCTGCGCATCCATTCGCGCGGCCCATCCGGATGGATGGCATCACTACCCTCCCGGCCGAACTGCGGACCGGGAGGGGTATTCGTTACTTACTTACCGGACTTGATCTTGGTCCAGCTGCGGGTCATCAGACGCTGCACCTTGGCCGGCAGATCCGGGAAGGTGTAGATCTTCTGCAAGGTTGCAGAGTCCGGATAAACCCCCGGATCGGTACGGATCGCCTCGTCAACCAGCGGGGTCGCCGCCTTGTTGCCGTTAGGCGCCTGCACCTGATTGGTGATGTTGGCGATCACGTCGGGCTTCATCAGATAGTTGATGAAGGTGTGGGCCGCCTCGACGTTCTTGGCATCCGCCGGGATGGCGATCATGTCAAAGAAGCTGCCAGCCCCCTCTTTCGGAATGGTGTAGGTCAGTGCCACGCCATTTTTGGCTTCCGCCGCCCGCGCCTTGGACTGCTGCAAATCCATGGAGTAACCGACAGCAACACACAAGTTGCCGTTGGCCAGATCCGAGATGTACTTGGAGGAGTGGAAATAGGCGGTATAGGGACGGATGGAGAGGAACAGCTCCTCGGCCTTCTTCAGCTCGTCCGGCTTCTGGCTATCCGGTTTGAAGCCCAGATATTGCAGGGCGGCCGGTAACATTTCGGTCGGCGAGTCGAGGAAGGAGACGCCGCACTCCTTCAGCTTGGCCATGTTCTCCGGCTTGAACACCAGATCCCAGGAGTTGAGCGGCGCATCGGCCCCCAGTACGGCCTTCACCTTCTCGGCATTGTAGGCATAACCGATGGTGCCCCACAGATAGGGGATGGAGTACTGGTTGCCCGGATCGCTCGGGTCGAGCGCCTTGAGCAGGTCGGTATCCATATTTTGCCAGTTGGAGAGCTTGGACTTGTCCAGCTTCTGGAACACGCCAGCCCTGATCTGTTTGGCCAGGAAGGGGTTGGACGGCACCACGATGTCGTAGCCGGATTTACCAGCCAGCAACTTGGCTTCCAGTACCTCGTTGCTGTCAAACACGTCATAAACCACCTTGATGCCCGTCTCCTTCTGGAAGTTTTCCAGGGTATCCGGGGCGATATAGTCGCTCCAGTTGTAGACGTGCAACACCTTCTCTTCAGCCATTGCTCCGGCACTTGCCATGACCAGAGCCACAGAGGCAGCGATCACTCCCGTTTTGAAAGACATCATCCTTGTCTCCTAAGCAAATTGTATGCGCATGCCAACCTGCCTGGCGGCAGCTATCCCTTCAGCTTTGCAGCCGTCAGATCCAGACTGAGCCTGGCTAGCTTGACCAATTCATCAACCTGTTCCTCGGTGATCACCAAGGGGGGCGATATGATCATGGTATCGCCTACCGCCCTCATCACCAAGCCATTGTTAAAACAGAATTCCCGGCAAGTCATCCCGGCATTGGCATGGGCCGGGAAACGCCGGTTGGTCTGCTTGTCCTGGACGATTTCCAGGGCGGCGACCAGCCCGCGGCCACGGGTTTCACCCACCAGCGGGTGGTCAGCCAGCTCTGCCCAGCGGCGCTGCAAATAGGGGCCGATGGTATCATGCACTCGCTTAACTATGCTCTCCTTTTGCATAAGCTGGATATTGGCCACCGCCACCGCGCAAGAGACCGGATGGCCAGAGTAGGTGAAGCCGTGGTTGAACTCGCCCCCCTCTTCCACCAGCCCCTTGGCAACCCGGTCACTCACCATCACAGCGCCGAGCGGCATATAACCGGAGGTAATCCCCTTGGCCAGACACATCAGATCCGGCTTGATGCCAAACCCTTCGCTGGCAAACCAGTGGCCGGTACGGCCAAAGCCGCAGATCACCTCGTCGGCTATCAGCAAAATGCCGTAGTGATCGCAGATGCGCTGGATCTCCGACCAGTAGCTGTCAGGCGGAATGATGACACCGCCCGCCCCCTGGATCGGCTCGCCGATAAAGGCGGCCACCTTCTCCACCCCCAGCTCCAGAATCTTCTGCTCCAGTTGACGGGCCCGCTCCAGCCCGAACTCGTGGGCACTCATCCCCTGCCCCTCACCGAAGTGATAAGGCTGGTCGATGTGCACTATGCCGGGAATGGGCAGACCACCCTGGGCATGCATCCCTTTCATGCCACCCAGACTCGCCCCCGCCACTGTGGAGCCGTGATAGGCGTTGTGGCGGCTGATGATCACCTGTTTTTCCGGTTGCCCCTTGCTGGCCCAGTAGTGGCGCACCATCCGCAGCACGGTGTCGTTGCACTCGGAGCCGGAGCCGGTAAAGAATACATGGTTGAGATGGGATGGCGTCACTTCGGCCAGCAAGGTGGCCAGCTCGATCACCGGCGGGTGCGTGGTCTGGAAGAAGAGGTTGTAGTAGGGCAACTGCTGCATCTGACGGGTGGCGGCATCCACCAGCTCCTGCCGACCATAGCCCATATTGACGCACCAGAGCCCCGCCATGCCGTCCAGAATGCGCTTGCCTTCGGAGTCTTCCAGATAGACGCCGCTGGCTTTGGTGATGATACGGCTGCCCTTCTTGTTCAGGGCCTGAAAGTCGGTAAAGGGGTGCAGGTGGTGGCTGGCATCCTGCTGCTGCCACTCACGGGTAGTCTGTTGCATTGTTAGCTCCTCGGTTCCTTCGATTTAGCTGGTTCTGTTCGTCAATCATCAGGAGGGCTGCCACTCCCGCAATCACTGCCACTTTCGCGTGGACTGCGGCACGGCCTGCTCCTCACATCCTTCAATTCGAGCCAAAAACTGTTATCAACCATGCAACCAGAGCGGTGGCGAGCCAACTTCCGCTCACAACCATCCGCAGGCGGAGGCACTCCTCCATCCCGTATTACCGGTTACAGGCAGGGGAGGCAGCCTGCCTCCCCGATTCGGACGATGCGTGGCCGGCACGCATCCGGGTCAGACGTTCAGCAGCAGGAACTCTCGCTCCCAGCGGCTGATCACCCCGAAGTAGGTCTCGTACTCTTTGCGTTTGACCGCGACAAAGGCGCGTGTGAAGCGCTCCCCCAACATCTCCTTGATCGGCTCGCACTGTTCGAGATGGCTGAGCGCCTCCTCCAGCGAGCGGGGCAGACTGTAGGGCAGGTCGTAGGCGCTGGATTTCATCTCCTGCATGGGCTCCAGCTTCTCCATCATGCCGAGATAGCCGCACGCCAGGGTGGCGGCCAGCGCCAGATAGGGGTTGGCATCGGCACCGGCGAAGCGGTTCTCCACCCGGCGGGCACTCGGGTCGGAGAAGGGTACCCGCAGACCACAGGTGCGGTTCTCGACACCCCACTGGACGTTGCGTGGCGCGCTCTCACCGAAGGTGAGGCGGCGGTAGGAGTTGACATTGGGAGCCAGCAGGGCTGTCACCGCCGGGGTGTACTTCTGCAGACCTGCGATGAAATGCATGAAGAGTTCGGAGTTGCCGCCATCCGGGGTACCGAACAGATTTCGACCGTTCATATCCTCCAGACTCTGGTGGATGTGCATGGCGGAGCCCGGCTCGTTGCTCATCGGCTTGGCCATAAAGGTGGCGTAGATGCCGTGGCGATGGGCCGCCTCACGCATGGTGCGCTTGAAAAGGAACACCTGATCCGCCAGATCGATGGCATCCCCGTGCAGGAAGTTGATCTCCATCTGGGCAGCACCGGACTCGTGGATCAGGGTATCCACCTCCAGCTCCTGCGCTTCGCAGTAGTCATACATGTCTTCGAAGATGGGATCGAACTCGTTGACCGCATCGATACTGAAGGACTGGCGAGCTGTCTCCGGACGGCCGTTGCGCCCTACCGGCGGCATCAGCGGATAGTCGGGGTCTTCGTTGCGGGTGACCAGATAGAACTCCAGCTCGGGCGCCACCACCGGCTTCCAGCCCTGAGCCTCGTAAAATGACAGAACCCGACGCAGTACGGAGCGAGGTGCAATGTCGATCAGCTTGCCGTTGACGTCGTAACAGTCATGGATAACCTGAGCGGTAGGTTCCAGCGCCCAAGGGACGAAACGGATGGTGTTGGGGTCAGGATAGAGCTGCATGTCCCGCTCCAGCGGATCGATCATGCTGTCGTCATCCGGATATTCACCGGTCACTGTCTGGGTGAAGATCACCTCGGGCAGACGCATGCCCCCTTCTCGCAAAAACTTGTTGGCTGGGATGATCTTGCCCCGGGCGTTGCCGGTGAAATCAGGGAAGAGACACTCCACTTCCGTGATGCGATTGCTCTCCATCCAGCCCTTGATACTGTCCATGTTAAACCCCGACTCTACGGTTGCCATTGGCAAGGGTGTCTAATATATGGAACACCCTTGTTATCAAATTGTAATCAACACCACCATAAAAGCCCGCTATCAGGGGTAATGTCAAGCAGTGGTGTTTAAAAAACTATAAATAACGGCGCATATAATGACCAAGTCGGCACCAAATACTAAACACTCGTGGTCTCGCCTCTCCCCAGTGCAAAGCCGGTGCCAACCGGCCAAAACCAGATGTCAGATCCCGTCAGATCAGCCGCTAAAGGGGCCATTTTTTTGCAAAGGCGCACAATCCCTGTCCTATTTGCTTTGCTTGGCTGCTTTTTTTTGGTACAAGGCCCGCCCTGATTTGCACTCTCTTGCATGAAAACGGTGCAAATCAGACGAGAAGGGCTTGGTCTGCAGGCAGACAGCCCCCATAAACAGGGATAATTGGGTTAGTAAACTGACTGGTAGTAAATCGTATGTGTGATTTCATGACTGAAGACCAACTGGCCTTTTACAAGGGGCAGATCGAGCGGCAGATCGCCGAGCTCGAAGAGCGCCTGAACTCCCAGGCCAGCCAGGCCATCGCCACCGACACCAACGAGATGGCCGATGAAATTGACCGTGCCAGTATCGAGGAAGCCCGCCGTCTGGAGCTGAACCGCATCGAGCACGACAAGCTGCACCTGCGCAAGCTGCGGGGCGCATTGAAGCGCATCAGCGAAGGGGATTTTGGTTACTGCGAATCTTGCGGTGACGAGATCTCCCTCAAGCGGCTGCATGCCCGTCCGGAATCCCGTTTCTGCGTCGAATGCCAGAGCACCAAGGAATTTAACGATACCCACGTGTTCCGTCGCGTCGCCTGATTCTTCGAAGAACCGTCACCATTCTGGTGCAACAGACGCCAGCAAGGCAGGGCACCGCGCTCAAACCTTGCACAACGCCTCGCAGCAAGATGGTGACAAGTTCTGTTAGACTCCGGACACCTTCCGGAATCTACAGGAGAACAGAGAGTGAAATGGCTCATCAAGCTGTGTTTGTGCCTGCCACTGCTGGCACAAGCACAGGTTCTGACGGTCAAGGTCCCCAGCCGTCCCGTCAACAATCTTGACCAGGAGTACCAGTACAAGCTGCTGGAACTGGCCCTGACCCGCTCTGGGCAACCCTTTCGCATCCAGCCTGTCGAACTCGACCTCAACCAGTTCACCCTCCAGCAGCAGCTGAGCAAGGGCAAGACCATCAACGTCTTCTGGATGGGCACCTCCAGCGCACTCGAATCCTCCCTGATTGCCGTCCCCATTCCGCTGTTTCGCGGGCTGGAAGGATTGCGGCTGTCCTTCATTCACGCGGATGCCCAAGAGAAGTTCAACCAGATCAATACCTTGGCCGGCCTCAAACAGCTGAAGGCGGCACAAGGGGTCGGTTGGGCCGATAACAAAATTCTGGAAAATGCGGGCATCCCGACCTTCTCCGGCCGATACAGCAGCCTGTTTCGCCTTATCAACGACGGCGACAAGATCGACTTCTTCCCGCGCGCCCTGGTGGAGATCTTCGCCGAGCGCAGCGAGCTGGTGGCGCAGTATCCCAACCTCGCCATCGAGCAGCATCTGCTGATCCGCTACCCCTTCGCCCAATTCTTCTTCGTCAGCCCCGAATACCCCAAGCTGGCCAAGGCGATTCAGACCGGGCTGGAGCGGGCCTATGCCGATGGCAGCTTCATGAAGTTCTTCAATGACAACCCCAAGATCCGCGAAGCGCTCGCCAGCGCCAACCTCGATCAGCGGGTCACCATCGCCCTGCCCAATCCGGATATGACCCCGTTGCTAAAATCCATTCCGGCCCAATATTGGGAGTATCCACCGCAAGGATAAGCATCACGAACGCCTGACCACGAAGGTCAGGCTGCGAGAACACAGTGCGCCAGGGAGGTGCCATGAAGGGAATCCAGGAGTGGTTTGAGGAGTACGGCCAGAGCCATCGCCATCCGGTCAACGTCGCCATCCATAAGCTGGCGGTGCCGGGCATCTATTTCTGCTCGCTGGCGCTGCTCTGGTGTCTGCCACACGGGCCCTTGCCAGAGATCCTCAACTGGGCGGCAGTGGCGGCTATTCCGGTGCTGCTGTTCTATCTGCAGCTGTCGTTTTCGCTGTTCGCGGGGATGGCCGGGCTAACCGCACTGGGACTGTGGATCTGCCACCAATGGCAGGGGCCGCTGCTGTGGCCCGCGGTGGCGGCGTTCGTGATTCTCTGGATAGCCCAGTTTGTCGGCCACAAGATCGAGGGCAAACGCCCCTCCTTCCTCGCCGACCTGCAATTTCTGCTGATAGGCCCCGCCTGGGTGCTCGCCAGCCTCTATCGTCGCCTGGGCATTCCCTATTGAGGAGTGCCGGGCCAACAGGAGAGACCATGACACATAACCACACGCGACATAATGCCCTGCGCCGCGCCCTGCCCCTGCTGCTGGGGGCCCTGTTTGCCGGCCCGGCGCTGGCCGACAAGGCCGACCCGGTCGGTGAAGTGAGCACAGCCTTCAAGCTGTTTGGCCCCAACCACAAGATCCTGGTGGAGGCATTCGACGACCCGCGCATCGACGGTGTCGCCTGCTATCTGGCGCGCCCCAAGACAGGTGGCGTCAAAGGTGGGCTGGGACTGGCGGAAGATCCCTCCCACGCCTCCCTGTCGTGCCACCAGATCGGCCCCATCACCCTGCCCGAAAAGCTGAAAGCGGGGGAAGAGGTGTTCGATGTCAGCACTTCGCTGGTGTTCAAGGAGCAGAAAGTGGTGCGTTTTTACGACAAGAAACGCAATGCACTGGTTTACCTGACCTACAGCACCAAACTGGTGGATGGTTCGTACAAAAGTGCAGTCAGCGCCGTTCCCATCATGCCGTGGGGACAATAACCAGCCGGTTTGTCCGGTGATAGCTGACCCATTTTGTTGTAATTTGACGACACACACGCTGCGGAGCACATACCATGAAAGTCGCCGTATTCAGTACCAAGAGCTATGACAAAGAGCATTTCAACCAGGCCAACAGCCAGTACGGCTTCGACCTAGAGTTTTTCGATGTGCGGCTGGAGGCCAAAACGGCCCGACTGGCTCACGGCTTCCCAGTGGTGTGTCTGTTCGTCAATGACGACGCCGACCACGAGGTATTGACCGAACTGGCTGCCAACGGCACCCAGGTGATCGCCCTGCGCTGCGCCGGTTACAACAACGTGGACCTGGCCGCGGCCAAAGAGCTGGGGCTGAAAGTGGTGCGGGTGCCCGCCTACTCCCCCGAGGCGACCGCAGAACACGCGGTCGGCATGATGATGTGCCTCAACCGCCGCATCCACAAAGCCTATCAGCGCACCCGCGACGCCAACTTCTCGCTGGAGGGGCTGGTCGGCTTCAACATGCATGGCAAGACCGTTGGCGTCATCGGCACCGGCAAGATCGGTCTGGCCGCCCTGCGCATCCTCAAGGGCTTCGGGGTTCGCCTGCTGGTCAACGATCCTTACCAGAATCCGGCAGCCATCGAGCTGGGTGCCGAGTACGTGGATCTCGATACCCTGTTCCGCCAATCCGACATCATCAGCCTGCACTGCCCGCTGTTCAAAGAGAACTACCACCTGTTGAACAAGGAGGCGTTCGCCAAGATGAAGGACGGGGTGATGATCATCAACACCAGCCGTGGCGGTCTGCTCGACTCCAACGCCGCCATCGAGGCGCTCAAGACCTCCCGTATCGGCGCACTGGGGCTGGACGTCTACGAGGAGGAAGAGGATCTCTTCTTCTCCGACAAGTCCAACGAGGTGATCACCGATGACGTGTTCCGCCGCCTGTCTGCCTGCCACAACGTGCTGTTCACCGGCCATCAGGCGTTCCTGACCCGCGAGGCGCTGCACGCCATCGCCGATACCACCCTCGGCAATATCCGCGCCATCGAGATCCAGGGCCGCTGCGACAACGAAGTGGAATAAGGGCTCGCCCTCTCTTCGTCACGCGCCGGGTTGTGAGACCCGGCGCCTTCGGGTAGGCTAGCCCCCCTTTTTTATTCAGGAGTCTGGCGCCCATGTTTATCGGATTTGATTACGGCACCTCCAACTGTGCCGTGGCCGTGATGGAACAAGGTAGCCCCAGGCTGCTGAATCTTGGCGCATCCCGCTATCTCCCCTCCACCCTGCATGCCCCCCACCGGGATGCTATCGCCGGTCTGTTGGCTGAAGGGCTGGCCCCCGCCCAGCAGGCGGAATACCTCAAGCTGCGTGGCCCCGTGGTCACCCGCGCCCAGATGGTTCGCCGCCAGATGCGCGAAGAGGGACTGATCGACGAGCTGAGCTTTGGCGGCGCTGCACTGGAGCGCTATCTGGAAGAGCCGGACGACGGCTACTACATCAAGTCACCGAAATCCTTCCTCGGGGCTTATGGCCTCAAGGCTCCCCAGATCGCCCTGTTTGAAGACATCGTCTGCGCCATGATGCTCCATGTCCGCCAGCAGGCGGAGCAGCAGCTCGGCGCCCCGATCCGCCAGGCGGTGATCGGCCGTCCGGTCAACTTCCAGGGTCTGGCGGGGGAAGAGAGCAACCAGCAAGCTATCGCCATCCTGACCGAGGCAGCCCGTCTGGCCGGTTTCGAGCAGGTGGAGTTCCTCTATGAACCGGTGGCCGCCGGGTTTGAATTCGAGGCGCGCCTCACCGAAGACGCCGTGGTGCTGGTAGTGGATATCGGCGGCGGTACCACCGACTGCTCCATGCTGCGGATGGGCCCGAGCTACCGAGATCAGCTGGATCGCAGCGGCGATCTGCTCGGCCACAGCGGCCAGCGGATCGGCGGCAACGACTTCGATATCCGCCTGACGGTGGAGGGGATGATGCCGCTGCTCGGCATGCACGAGACCCTCAAGACCGGCAAGCCGCTGCCCCACCCGCTGTTCTGGGATGCGGCCGCCATCAACGACGTCAGCGCCCAGAGCCGCTTCTACAGCCTCGACACCGCCCGCCAGCTGCAGGATCTGCAGCTCGACAGCCAGCCCGGCAGCAAGTTGGGGCGTCTGGCCAGCCTGCGGGCCCACAAGCTGAGCCACCAGCTGGTGTGGCGTGCCGAGCAGGGCAAGATCGCCCTCTCGGAGCAGGAGCTCAATCGCCAGTCGCTGGCCGAGCTGGAAAAAGGGCTGGAAGCCGAACTGACCCGCGAACAGCTGGCTAACGCATCGACCCTGCTGCTGGAGAAAATTGGCGAGCTGATGGACGAAGCGATTGCCGCCGCCGGTGTGCAGCCGGATCGCATCTTCGTCACCGGTGGTAGCGCCCGCTCGCCGCTGATCGCCAGCTTTATCCGCCAGAAGCTCCCGTCCATCCCGCTTGAGGGTGGCGATGACTTCGGCTCGGTGGCCGCCGGTCTCGCCCGTTATGCCGAGCGGCTGTTCGCCAACTGAGCCCTGAGATAGCGTAAATCGATGGCAACATCACCCGTGTGTTGCCATTAAGCGACAGTCGTGCGGGACAAGGGGCGACAGAAGCGGTCGGTCGTCCCCTCTCCCGCCCTGCTCCCGACTGCCCAAAAAGGGTATTCTTGACGCTCCCCCAACCGGAGCCCCCTCATGCCCAGATTGCCCTTTTTGCTGATCCCCCTGTTACTGCTCGCTGGCTGCAGCTCGACCGCCTTTGTTCAGCAAGATCTGCAACACCACCACTGGGTACTGAGCAAACTGGATGGCGAACCGATCAAGGCCCCCCGCGACAATCCCCCCGATTTCGAGATCGGCGAGCACTTCACCGTCAACGGCATCGCCGGTTGCAACCGCTACTTCGGTCAGGGCCATCTGGAAGATGACAAACTGTGGGTCACCAGTCTGGGCAGCACCGAAATGGCCTGCATGCCACCGCTCGACACCATCGAACAGGCCGTGCTGACCACCCTTACCGAGGGGGCGACCTTGAGCGGCACCAGTCAGAACCTGATCCTGCAGGGCAAACAGCACCGTTTGGAATACACCTTGCGCGACTGGGTGTTCTAGCGCTCACAAAGCCGCATCACAAACAGGAACATGTTGTCCGGCTGTGGCACAATATGAGGCAGAGTTCGCAACGGAGGCTGCCTCAGCCATGTCGATGGATCGCCTGTTTGACAAGATCAAACAACTCCCCACTATTCCCAAGCTGCTGCACGAGTTGATGCAGAGCTTCAACGACGAGAATGCCCGCATCGACGAGATTGCGGCCAAGATCGCCATGGATCAGGTGATCAGCGTCAAGGTGCTGCGGATGGCCAACTCGGCCGCCCTGCGCCGGGGCAACGAAGTGACTTCTATTGAACAGGCGGTGATCCGGCTCGGCTTCAACCGGCTGCGCTCCGTGGTGGTCGCCTCCGGCATCATCGGCACCTTCAAGGCCCCGCCCAGCTTCGACAAGAACAAGTTCTGGACCGAGACCTTCCAGGTCGCCACCATAGCCAAGACCCTGGCCCAGGAGGCCAAGGTGATGGATCCCGAGACCGCCTTCACCTGCGCTCTGATCCACAACATCGGCGAACTGCTTATCCAGAGCACCTTGCCGGAAGAGGCCGAGCTCATCAACATGGCGATCCAGAACGGCAGCAGCCGGGTCGAGGCCCAGCGGGAGATGCTGGGCTACGACTATGCCCAGCTTGGTGCCGAGCTGGCGCGGCGCTGGAACCTCTCCGAGGCCTTCGTCGATGCCATCTCCCAGCAGCTTGACCCGCTCTCCCACGATCCAGTCAGCAAGGAGGCGGTGCTGATCCGCCTCGCCGTGTTTATCTCCTTCGCCTGGAACGCGGGCGTGCCTGCCCAGGCCATCATCGCCCGCTTCCCTAAACCGCTCGCCGACCAGTTGGGACTGGATCCCAAGTCGCTGGCAGGCCAGCTCGAAACATTGCATGAACAGGGTAATGCCCTCGCCGATCTTCTGACTCAATAAGCATCATGACCCATCCGTTTCTGTTTCATCCCCAGGTGGCGCCCTGGTTCAAAGAGAGCGCCGACGCACTGCAATTGACCCTTTTTAGCGAGCTGGATGCGCCGATCCGCGAGGTATGGCTGCGCCACGAGCCGGATAACGAGGAGTACCTGATCCCGATGACGGCAGTCTCCACCCGCGATCGGCTGCAGGTATGGCAGGCGACCCTGCCGCTCATCAAAGGACAAGATATCCACCTCTACAGCTTCAAGTGCCTCACCGACGAGGAGCAGTGGTGGCTGCACGGGGCGGGCGTCAGCGCGTCCATGCCGCCACGGGAGCAACATTTTCGCTTCAACAGCCTGCACCAGCCACCGGCCTGGGTGCAGGATCAGGTGTTCTATCAGATCTTCCCCGACCGCTTCTGCAACGGCGATCCGTCGCTGAGCGTCAAGCATCACGAGTACGAGTACCGTGGCAAGGCGGTGATCAGCAAAGCGTGGGGTGAGCCGGTCAGTCGTCATGAAGAGGGCCACGGCGCCTGCGAATTTTACGGCGGCGATCTGGCGGGCATCGATGCCAAGCTGCACTATCTGCAATCTCTCGGGGTGACGGCGCTCTACCTCAACCCCATCTTCGATTCACCGAGCAACCACAAGTACGACACCCAGGACTACTTCAAGGTGGATGCCCACCTCGGCAGCAACGAGCAGTTCGCCGAGCTGACCCGCAACCTGCACCAGCGCGGCATGAAGATCATCCTCGATGCGGTGGTCAACCACACCTCTACCGAGCACCCCTGGTTCTGCCCGCCACTGGGAGCCCAGAGCAACCCGGACTCCCCGTGGCGCAGCTTCTACACCTTTGATAAAGAAGGGGATTACGTCAGCTGGAAGGGCATTCGCAGCCTGCCCAAGCTCGACTTCTCCTGCGAGAAGGTTCAGGACGCCGTCTATCGGGCTGACGACGCCATCCTCCGTTACTGGATGCGCGCCCCCTACCAGATCGATGGCTGGCGCTTTGACGTCATCCACATGCTGGGCGAGCGCGGCACCGCCGAGGGCAACCGCAGCCATGTGCGCGCCATTCGCGGGGCGGTGAAGCAGGAGAACCCGGACGCCTATGTGCTGGGTGAGCACTTCTTCGAGGCGAGCCAGTGGCTGCAAGGGGATCAGGAGGATGGTGCCATGAACTACTATGGCTTCGCCCACCCGATCCGCGCCTTCCTGGCGGGGCAGGATATCGCCTACCACCCCATCAAGATCAGCGCCGAAGAGCTGGATCGCTGGCTCAAACTGGCGCGGGCCCACATTCCGTTCAAGAACCAGCTGGCCCAGTTCAACCTGCTGGACAGCCACGATACCGCCCGCTTCCTCCACCTGCTGGGTGAGGACAAGCAGCGGATGCAGCTGGCCGCCACCCTGCTGCTCACCTATATCGGTGTGCCCTCCATCTACTACGGCGATGAAGTGGGGCTCTCTGGCGGCAACGACCCGGACTGTCGCCGCTGCTTCCCGTGGAATACCACAGACTGGGATCACGTGCTGCACGACCACTATCGCCGGCTGATCCAGATCCGCCGCCAGCGCCCCTCCCTGCGCCGTGGCGATATCCAGACCCTCTACGCCGGGCCCCACAGCTATGTGTTCGCCCGTACCCTGCAAAGCGATCAAGTGGTAGTAGCCTGCAACCGCCACCCGAGCGAGCCGCGCACCATCAGCCTGCCCCTGTGGCAGACCGCCAGCCCTGCCAGCCGCTTCACCGACGCCTTCAACGGTGAGAAGTTTGAAGTGGTGCAGGGCGAGGTGCAGCTCACCATCCCCGCCAACTCGGCCCGGGTGCTGATCTCCAGCTGAGCGGGCAACTTACGCGCTGAAAAGCAAAACCGGAGCCCAAGGCTCCGGTTTTTTATTCCATTCAATCCACCATGACGTCTGGCCCCTAACCAGCCGCCATCAGTAGTTGATGCTGACGTAGGGCACTTCCGGCACCTGCCAGCGCTGCTTGAGGTAGACGGTGAGCACGAAGAAGAAGTTGGCCAGCAGGTTGGCGAAGCGATAGAGAATGGGATCGAAGGCCACCTCGCTCTCTTCCAGCCTGACCAGCAGCCGCACCACCTTCTTGCTGCCGCAGCGGCACAGATGGAGGGTTGGAATGGGCTGCGGCCCCTGTGGCAGCACAAAACCGGTGACGCTGCCGCGACTCGCCTCGTTGTAGTGGTCGTAACGGGCCTTGAGCCACTCAAGATCTGCATCGAAGATCCCCAGTTTGCCGCGTACCGAGCCGTTTAGGTTGTAGATAAGTCGCTGCAACGCCGCGAGATCCGCCAGCATGGGCTCGGTATCCGCATCCGGCGCAAGGTGTGACAGCACGGCCCCGACCTGACAGCAGAGCTCGTCCGTGGCGATTTCAAAATCACATTTGAACGAGGTTTCGAAGATAAAGGGGTAGCAGAGCTCGCGCTTGTCTCTTGGCTTCTTGGGGTTCATGGGGCAACCGGATTGGAGAAAAGGCCAGTGTGCCAGCCCCGGGAAGGGCTGGCAAACGGCAGCTCATTACTTGCGTAACGCGCTGTGGCTCAGACGTTCTTACTGGCGGGCTCGGTGGAGGGCTGGAACTGGTTGATCATCCGCAGCGCCTCCAGCATCCGCTGGTTGAAGCTGGTGAAGCGATCGATCTGTGCAGGTTCCCCTTCCCCTCTCGCCGCCAACACGGCCGGGGTCAGCGCCTGTTGCTGGGATGGTGGCAGCAGGGTATCTGCCTGTTTCTGCACCTGATCCAGCTTCGGCAGGTAGTCGGCAAACGGCTTGATCAGATCCTGCAGGGAGCTGGCCCCCTGATAGGTCTGGCTCAGCTTGACGCTCTGCTTGAGCTTGAGGGAGTAGGAGGCCAGCTGGCTGTCATCCAGTTTCAGCTCGCCCGCCTTGTCCAGCAGATCCTCGAAGTTGCCGGAGAAGAAGCTCCCCGCCAGCTCGTCGATCCCCTTGACCAGCTTGCCGATGGACTCCATCTCGTCGCTGCTGAGATCTCCCTCCAGCGAGAAGCTGAAGCTCTGGCTCGACTTGAGGCTGAACTGGCTGCCGCTCTCGCTGCTCTGGGACTTGGTCTGCCAGCTATCGTTGAAGCGCAGCACCACCTTGTCACCATCCTTGGTCTGGATCTCCAGATAACCCTGCTGGCGACTGGCCATCTCGGCCTGCCCCATGTCGGTCGGGGAAACCTTGCCGAAGAACTCCTTCTCGAACTCCTCGAGCCCTTTCTGGATCAGCTTGTAGCTCTGATCGATACCAGTTTTGATATCCTCGTTGTCAGTCGCCCACTTGCCGAGCTGCTTCTTCGCCTCGTCAAAGCCCTTGTCGATCCCCTTGCGGGCCTGCTCCATCATCCCGGTCAGGTCGTCGTCGGATTTGCCATCGGCCCGCGCGGCACCGAGTCGCCCGGTCACGAACTGCAGCACGTTGTCCGCCACCGACTGGAAGTCGAACAGGGTCTCCGGGGTGATCTCCTCGGGCTCTTTCACCTTCGGCGCCTGATAGCCCTGGCCGTTGATCTCCAGCGAGAACTGCAATGCCTGCTGGATCAGCACCTGCGCCCACTTGGGCGGCTTGTGCAAGGAGACCGCCTCCTCGCTCTTGACCTGTTTCTGCTCCGCCTGTTGGGGCGATTTGGGAGAAACACCCACTCCCTTGGGTTGGGCTGCGCCCACGCCTTCGATCTGCATAATGTGTCCTCCCACCATGCCTGTAGATCAGCTATCGGCCTGACTGAACACTTCTTGACCACAAAATGCTGGACAATCTGCGGCTGGCTTTTAAAATCGGGCCCCTTTGGGTGGCCTGTTGCCTTCCCCCGATTTCGACCCGGCCCGGCCGGTGTGCATGTGAGGTATTTATGACCCAATCCCAACAGCCTTCCGCGAACGCTCCGGCGCCTAGAACCGCGGCCGACTATCAGGCCCAACTCGACGAAAAGCGCGCTCGCCTCACCGAGCTGTTTGCCGGCTTCACCCTCCCGGCGCTGGAAGTGCACAGCTCACCGGCGGAGTACTACCGGATGCGCGCCGAATTTCGCATCTGGCACGAAGGGGATGACCTCTTCCACTGCATGTATGCCCCGGCGACCAAAGAGATCATCAAGATAGACCACTTCCCTACCGCCAGCCGCCTCATCAACCAGTTGATGCCGCTGCTGCTGGAGGGGCTGCGCCCACACCCGGTGCTGCGCCGCAAGCTGTTCCAGATCGACTACCTCTCCACCCAGTCCGGCCAGATCATTGTCAGCCTGCTCTATCACCGCAAGCTGGAGGCCGAATGGCAACAAGCCGCCGAAGCGCTGCAGGCCGACCTGCGCGCCAAAGGGTTCGAGCTGCAGCTGATTGGCCGCGCCCACAAGCAGAAGATCTGTCTGGGGGATGACTTCGTCATCGAACAGCTCAACGTGGCGGGTCGCCAGCTCACCTACAAACAGGTGGAGAACAGCTTCACCCAGCCCAACGCCGCCATCAACGAGCAGATGCTGGCCTGGGCGCTGGATGTGACCAAAGAGAGCGAAGGGGACCTGCTGGAGCTCTATTGCGGCAATGGCAACTTCTCCATCGCGCTGGCGCAGAACTTCCGCAAGGTGCTGGCCACCGAAATCGCCAAGCCGAGCGTCGACTCCGCCCAGTTCAACATCGCCGCCAACGGCGTCGACAACCTGATCATCCTGCGTATGTCGGCCGAGGAGTTCACCATGGCGATGCGTGGTGAACGGGAGTTCAACCGCCTCAAGGGGATCGATCTCAAGAGCTACCAGTGCAACACCATCTTCGTCGACCCGCCCCGCGCCGGTCTCGACGATGCCACCGTCAAGCTGGTGCAGGAGTACGACAACATCCTCTACATCTCCTGCAACCCCGAGACACTGCAGGCCAACATGGCCGTGCTGGGCGAAACCCACGAAATCGCCCGTTTCGCCCTGTTCGACCAGTTCCCCTGGACCCATCATATGGAAGCCGGGGTCTATCTGCGCCGCAAGGCCGGTTGATTCAGGCAGACAGGAAAACAACAACAGGGCCGGATGGCCCTGTTTTGTTATTGACTGAACACCGGCCTCACTCCAACCGGAAGTGGCCCACGATCTCCCGCAGCCGGTCGTAGGTCTGCTGCATCGCCGCAGAGCTGGCGACCGTCGCTTCGCCATTGTGGGTCAGCTGGCGGATCACTTCAGCGATGGCGCTCATGTTGCGGTTGATCTCTTCGGCCACCGCGCTCTGCTGCTCCGCCGCCGTAGCGATATGGCTGATGAGATCGTTGATCTCCACCACTTCCCCTGCCATCAGATCCAGCGACTCGTTGACCCTGGTGGTGTTCTCGGCAGCGCCCTGACAGCTCTGCTTGGTATTGCCCATGGCATCCACCACAGTGCGGGTGCCTCGCTGCAGACTGGCCAGCATGGTCTGGATCTCGGCTGTGCTCTGCTGGGTGCGGGCCGCGAGGGAACGCACCTCGTCTGCCACCACCGCAAAGCCACGCCCCTGTTCACCAGCGCGGGCCGCCTCGATGGCGGCGTTGAGGGCCAGCAGGTTGGTCTGTTCGGCAATGCTGCCGATCACCCCCAGCACAGAGCCAATCTGCTGCACATCCTGTTGCATAGCTTCAATGGAGCGAGCAGTGGCTTCCACTTCGTCCACCAGCGCCATCACGCTGGCCATCGCCTGATCCACCACCTGACGGGACTGGCTCGCCAGCTGCTGGCTCTGGCCGGTGAGCCGGGCGGTGCTGGCTGCACTCTCGGAGACGGAGACTGCGGTGCGGCTCATCTCGTTGATGGCGGTCACCACCTGCTCGGTCTCGCGTACATGGTCCGCCAGCAGAGACTGGGCGGCGCCGGTCTGGCTGGCCAGCCCCTCGATACCGCTGTTGAGCTGGCCGCTCGCCTGCCGCACCTCCCCCATCATCTCCTGCAACCGCTCGATAAAGCGGTTGATACCGGCCGAGATCTGGCCAAGGTCATCCTTGCTGGTCACCGCCAGCCGGCGGGTGAGATCGCCACTGCCACGGGAGAGCTCCAGCACCAGATCCCGCAACGAGAGAATGGGGCGATAGGCCACGTTGAGCGCTAGCATTGCCAGCACCATCACCACGATCGCCACGCCGCACAGCGCCATGATGATCTGGCCGTTGAGGGCCCGGGTCATGGCCCGGATGTAATCGAGGTCGATGTAGCCGGTCAGCGTCCAGCTGCTGCCACGAATATCCAGCTGGTTGGGGCGTGCCTCGCTCTCCCCTTGCGGCTTGCTGTCATAGAGGTTGTTACCCTGACTGTCGGCCAACGAAAAGTAGCGGCCATCGCCACTCATCTTCTCCAGCAGGCTTTTGAACTCGCTCATGTCGAGGTAGTAGAGATAGGCGGAATCGGCACCGCGCGGCACCAGAATGGTGATGACCGGCTTGCCATCCACTTGTTGCAGCGGGCTGACGGTGATCTGGTTGTTGGCGGCGGGGATCAGCTTGCGCAGCGCATCGACTTTGGCGCTGTCGTTGATGACCCCGCTCACGTCGAAGGCCATGTCGCCGATCACCTTGACGATGTTGTGAAAACCGGTCTCTTGCAGGGTCTTCTTGACGTTGGTCACCCCGAAGTTGAGGTTGGCGGCCAACAGGATCTTCTGATTGATGTCGCTGGCCAGCTTCTCTTTGACCAGGGTGATCTGTTCGTTGATGTTGTGGGTGGCCTGAGTGCGAATGTAGCCACTGATGAAGTGGTTGACGCTGAGCCCGGCGGTGCCGATGGTGACCAGAATGGCCAGTAGCAGCAAGAGGTAAATCTTGACCTTGAATGGCATGGGTTCCCTCCAGAAGAGAGGGCTGGCAACACCAACCCTCCCTGCCAATCGTTATTTCTTCTTGGCGTACTTCATGGAGTCCAATGCCACCGCCAGAATGATGATGCCGCCCTTGATGATGAACTGCCAGTAAGGGCTGACCCCGATATAGGTCAAACCATAGTTGATCAGGGTGAAGATAAGTACGCCGGTGATCACACCCGCGACCGTTCCCACCCCGCCGGCAAACGACACCCCGCCCACCACGCACGCAGCGATGGCATCGAGCTCGTACATGAAGCCGAGGTTGTTGGTGGCGCTACCGATACGGCCCGCTTCCAGCATGCCGCCGAAGGCGTAGAAGACCCCCGCCAGCGCATAGATCATCACCAGATTGACCGCCACGTTGACGCCGGAGACCTTGGCAGCCTCGGGGTTGCCGCCGATGGCGAAGATGTTTTTGCCAAAGCGGGTCTTGTTCCACAGCACCCAGACAAAGACGCTGGCGATGGCTGCATAGAAGGTGAGATAGGAGAGCTTGAATCCTCCTATCCGGATAAAGCCCTGGGCGAAGCTGGAGAAGCGGGGATCAAACCCGGCCACCGGTGATGCCCCAACCGAGTCAAAGTAGAGGGAGTTGATACCGTAGACGATGATCATGGTGCCCAGGGTGGTAATGAACGGGGTGACGTTCAGGTAGGCCACGATCAGACCGTTGACCAGACCAATCAGCGCCCCCACCACACACACCAGCAGGATCACCGCAGGAATGGGCACCTCCCCCAGCGTCGGGAACACCTTGTTGACGTTGGTCAACGCCTGCAACATGGTTGCCGCGATGAGTGCCGCCAGACCGACCTGACGACCGGCCGAGAGATCCGTCCCCTGAGTGATAATGATGCCCGCCACCCCCAGCGCTATGATGACCCGCACCGAGGACTGGGTCAGGATGTTGCTGAAGTTGGTGAGGCTCAGGAAGGAGGGCTCCTGGATCACGATGACCATGAGCAGCACCAGCAGCACCAGATAGATGGCGTTTTCCTTGAGCGCCTGCATCAGATTGAAATTTTTAGCCGACTCCATAAATGTCTTCCTGTCTCTAGAGGTACAGAGATGCCAGGCGCAGTATCTCGCTCTGGTCAGTTTCTTTGGTATTGACGATCCCGGCGACCCGGCCATTGCTCATCACCATGATGCGGTCGGTGATCCCCAGCAATTCCGGCATCTCTGACGAGATGATGATGATCCCCTTGTCCTTCTTCGCCAGCTCCAGGATGAGCTGGTAGATCTCGAACTTGGCCCCGACGTCGATGCCGCGAGTGGGCTCGTCGAGCATCAGGATCTCCGGCTGGGTCAGCAGCCAGCGGCCGATGATCACCTTCTGCTGGTTACCCCCGGAGAGGGAACCGATCTGGGTCTGCTGGGTCGGCGTCTTGACCCGCATGGAGTCGATCACCCACTGGGTATCGCTCTTCATCTTGTTGTCGCTGAGCAGCCCCATGGAGCCCTTGTAGCTGTCCATGTTGGCGATCAGGGAGTTGAAGGCGATATCAAGCCGCGAGTAGATGCCGGTGGAGCGGCGCTCTTCCGTCACCAGCGCAAAGCCGTTGCGGATCGCTTCGTGGGCGTTGTGGTTGGCTACCTCTTTGCCGTGCAGCTTGATGCTGCCCTGGCTGCGATCACGAATACCGAACAGGGTCTCGACGATATCGGTGCGCTTGGCCCCGACCAGTCCGGCGATGCCGAGGATCTCCCCCTTGTGCAGGTTGAAGGTCACATCCTGAATGGAGGGCTGGTTCTTCGCCGTCAGGTGTTCGATCTCGAGGATCACCTCTTTCGGCTGGTTGGTCTTTTCCGGGAAACGCTGGGTCAGTTCACGGCCGACCATCATGCCGATGATCTGATCCATGGTCATGCCCTTGAGCGGCTGGGTTGCCACCCACTGGCCATCCCGCAATATGGTGATCTCGTCACAGAGCTGGAAGATCTCCTCCATCTTGTGAGAGATGTAGACGATGCCGCACCCCTTATCCTTCAACTTGTTGATGATCTTGAAGAGGTGGTTCACCTCTTTCTCGGTCAGGGAGGAGGTGGGTTCGTCCATGATGACGATCTTGGCATCGTAGGAGAACGCCTTGGCGATCTCGATCATCTGCATCTGGGAGACCGACAGGGTCGCGACCTTCACCTTGGGATCGATGTCGATATCCAGCTCATCAAAGATGCGCTTGGTGTCGTCATACATCTTGCCGTGGTCGATAAACCACCCCTTGGTGGGGTAGCGGCCGAGCCACATGTTGTCCATCACGGTACGCTGCAACACCAGGTTGAGCTCCTGATGCACCATGGAGACACCGTTCTCCAGCGCCTCCTTGGACGAGGTGAAGTTGACCTCCTCGCCCTTGAAGAAGATCTTGCCCTGATCCTTCTCGTAAATGCCGAACAGGCACTTGAGCAGTGTGGATTTTCCCGCTCCGTTCTCGCCCATCAACGCATGCACAGAATGAGGACGGACCCGTAAATTGACATTATCGAGTGCCTTGACGCCGGGAAAGCTCTTACTGACGTCAATCATCTCCAACAGCCATTCTGATTGTTGCTGTGTTGTCATATCAGCCATCACATCTGGTTGAAAAAAGGGCAAGGGGATCTCCCTTGCCCTGAAGGAGGGAATTACTCGAATTGGGACAGGTTGTCTTTATCCACACCGACGTAGGCAACACGTACTACCTTGTCGACGATATTCCACTTGGTGCCTTCACCGGCCGGTTTGCCTTCAGCCAGATTCTTGGTCAGCTCGAAGGTAGCTTTGGCCTGGTTGGCCGCATCGTTCAGCACGGTACCCGCCATGGCACCGCTCTTGACCATGGCCAGCGCTTCCGGCAGCGCATCGACGCCGAATACCGGAATGGCAGTCTTGCCCTGGGCTTTCAGTGACTCGACTGCACCCATTGCCATGCCGTCGTTGTTGGCGATGACCACTTCGATCTTGTTGGCGTTGGGGCCGGAGATCCAGGCGTCCATCTTGTCTTTCGCCATGGCGGTATCCCACATACCGGTATCCATGTGCAGTTGTTCAGTCTTGACGCCGCCATCGTTCAGGGTCTTGACCACGTAGGAGGTGCGCGCTTCGGCATCCGGGTGGCCCGGCTCCCCTTTCAGCAACACGAACTGGATCACGCCATCCTTGTTCAGATCCCACTCCGGATGAGCTTTCCAGTGTTTGGCAATCAGCTGACCCTGGATGATCCCTGACTCCTTGGAGTCGGTGCCCACGTAGTAGGCCTTGTCGTAGCTGGCCAGATCGGTAGCGCTTGGCTCCTTGTTGTAGAAGACCACCGGGATATCTTCGCCACGGGCTTTCTCAATCACCACCGGTGCCGCAGCTGGGTCAACCAGGTTGATGGCCAGCGCCTTCACCCCTTTGGCCAGCAATACGTCGATCTGGTCGTTCTGCTTGGACTGGTCGTTCTGGGAGTCGTTCATCAGCAGTTCCACCCCCGGAGTGGCTGCCGCCTCCTTCTCGATGGCCTTGCGCACGACCGCCATGAAGTTGTCGTCGTACTTGTAGACGGTTACCCCGATACGGGTGTCAGCCTGGGCATTGGCTCCAGCCATCATGCCCATCAGCAGGGCGGCAACTGTGGTCAGTTTTTTCATTATGTGTGCTCCGATGTGTCTATCTGTGTTGTAGGGTGGCGAGCAATTGAGCAAGCGCCAATCAATGTAATCAGTTTGTTGTCATTTCTTCTGTGATCATGACGACAAAATGAAAACGATTACACTCTGTTACATTGAAACTTTGTTTTTATTTTTCAAATACATATAAATTTAAATCAGATTTGAGACTCAATCTTTCCCACAGCATTGAGGCTAGTCGTTACTGGTCTGTTGTCAAAATGGCGCACTGGCCAGGCAGTCCCCTCAATAGCTGGCTTAACGGAGAGTGCAGCCCCAACGGTAACGACGCTCGAGCAGTTGATACTCGGGACGCACGCTCTGACTCCAGGAGTCATCCCCGCCCACCCCCATATGGGCGCCATCGAGGCAGACCCACAGCCCTGCTTCGGCCACCAGATCGCTCTGGTGACGGGCGGCGGCCAGCTGTTGCTGACTGAAGCGGCTGGCACTGAAATGGAAGCTGCCGCTCACCGTCGTGCTGCCCAATTGCAACTGGCGGGTATCGCAGCGCAAGCCGTTGTCGCTCGGGAAGATGTAAGGGGTATGCATCGCCTCCAGCGGCAAACTCCAGCGACCAAGATCAGCGCCCAGCAGGCGATCCGGATAGTTCTCGTGAGGGCCACGCCCCAGCCATTCTGCTCGCGCTGGCACCTCGGCCAGATGGAGCAGCAGACCGATCCGCGGCAGCGACGGCAGCACCTGCGCCAGCTCGGTCTCTATCTCCAGGCTCATGGCGCCATCGTCGGTAAAGCGGTGATGCCAGTGACTCACCAGCAGCAGCTCATCGCGGTGGAAGTAGCCATGGCTGACCCGGATATCCCCTCCAGCGACCGCAATCCCCAAACAGCGATGTTGCCACTGACCCAGACCACAGCCCTGCCAGCGGGCAATCCAGGAGTTGGGGTCAACGTGATCCGCTTCGCTGGTGCCGATGTCGTTGTCGAGCGGCGCGCGGTAGAAGTGATCCATGATCGGCGCCAGCAACTGCTCCTGCCCCGATTTTTGCCAACTGGTGATGCGGCCACTCTGCTTGTCGAGCCACCACTGGCTGTTTGCGGCAGTGATCCGCCAGCCATCCGGCTGCTCGCTCAGGGTGGCGGCAGCGACCGGCGCTGGCAAGGCAAGGGGGGTCGGCAGGGTGAACTGCTGACGGGCGACCTTGTGATCCGCCTGCGACCAGGGGGTAGCCTGCGGCTGAACGATGGCAAGATCGAGCCAGGCCAGTGAGCCTGCCGCAAAGGGGGGCAACGCCTCGCTCAGAGTCAACTCGATCACCCCCTGTGGCGCCAGCTCAAGGGAAACCTCCCCCTGCTGCTGCACATGGCCGTTCTCACACAACTGCCAGCAAAGCCGCTCGTTATCGGTTTCCCGAAACAGGTATTCGCTCTCGATCCGCACCCGCAGCGGGGTGTGCTCGAGCAGGGCAAAACGGAACGGCTGTTGGGCGCGCTTAGCCTCGCACAGGGCGGGATGGGGGGTGCGATCCGGGAACAGCAGGCCGTTGCAGCAGAACTGGCGATCATTTTGCACATCACCAAAGTCGCCGCCATAGCCCCAGTAGTGGCGACCATCGATGGTGTATTTGTCGAGCCCCTGATCGACCCAATCCCAGACAAACCCGCCTTGCAGACGTGGATGATCGCGAAACGCCTGCCAGTAGTGGGCGTAGCCCCCGAGACTGTTGCCCATGGCGTGGGCATATTCGCAGAGGATCAGCGGCCGGTGCTCGCCGGGCAGGCCGATCCACTTGGCCAGCGCCCACTTGGGCACCGCCGGGAAGGGCTGATCCTGATGGGTTCTGGCATACATGGGGCAGATGATGTCGGTGGCCGGGGTATCGGCCCCGCCCCCCTCGTACTGCACCGGACGGCTCGGATCGCTGCGCTTGATCCAGCCATACATGGCATCGTGGGCCGGGCCGTAACCCGACTCGTTGCCCAGCGACCAGATGATGATGGAGGGGTGGTTGAAATCCCGCGCCACCATGCGGGTCGCCCGCTCCAGAAAGGCATTGCTCCAGGCGGGATCCCGCGCCAGCCGCCCCATCGGAGTCATGCCGTGGGTCTCCAGATTCGCCTCGTCCACCACATAGAGACCGAGCCGATCGCAGAGGCGATAGAAGTCGGGGTGGTTGGGATAGTGGGAGCAGCGCACCGCATTGAAGTTGTGGCGCTTCATCAGCAGCAGATCCCGCTCCATGGTGGCGCGATCGATGGCATAGCCTTTGGCGGGGTGATGCTCGTGACGGTTGGCACCGCGCACAAGCAGCGGCTGACAGTTGACCCGCAGCAGGCCGCCACGGATCTCCACCACCCGAAAGCCCACATCACATGCCTCGCTCTCGATAACCTGGCCCTGTTCGTCCAGCAGGGTCAGGGTCAGGCGATAGAGATGGGGCGTCTCGGCGCTCCACTTGCGCGGCGCAACCACGTCGAGCCAGCACTCGGCGCGATCGTCATACGCCCCTTTTTCATCAATGGTTTGGGTGCCGATCGGCTGGTGCAGGGCCGCGACCCGCTCGCTGCCGTCATAAAGATTGGCCTCCACCGACAGACCGGCCCCATTGGCCACCTGCAGTGCAATCTTGAGACGACCATCCCGATAGCAGGCGTCCAGCTCGGGGGCCACCCGCATATCCATCAGATGGCGGGACGGTTTGTGCAGCAGGCTGACGGAGCGGAAGATCCCCGACAGCCACCACATATCCTGATCTTCCAGATAGGAGCCGTCGGACCAGCGCAGCACCAGCACCGCCAACCGGTTGCGACCGGTGTGCAGATAAGGAGTCAGATCGAACTCGGCGGGCAGGCGGCTGTCCTGGGAGTAACCGACCCAGCGGCCGTTGCAAAAGAGGTGGAAGGCGCTGCTCACCCCGTCGAAGATGATCCGGCTCTGGCCGCTTGCCAGCCAGTCGGCGGGCAGTTCGAACTCGCGGGAGTAGCAGCCAGTAGGATTCTCTGCTGGCACTCGCGGTGGATCGCAAGGAAAGGGGTACTTGATATTGGTGTAGATGGGGCCATCGGTGAGCGGCCGCGTAGCCGGATAGGCGGCATCCAGCTGCCAGTTACCCGGCACTGTAATGGGGCAGGCATCCGCCAGATCCTGCGCCAGCCAGCTCTCGGGCACCCGCTCGGGGGCGGCAAAGAAGGAGAAGCGCCACTCGCCATCGAGCAAGAGACGGGAGGAAGAGGCCAGATCACCCCTGGCATCCGCTTCGCTGCGCCAGCTGAACATGGGGGTATGGGCTGCCAGCCGGTTTACCGACGTAATGGCCTGAGTCTGCCAATCCTGACGCGCCACTATCTCCCTGAGCATTCACTCTCTCCCTGCTGATTGGAACACGTATTCAGTCTAGAGAAGTATGACGCAGGGAACGGCGATCTCGCTCACACAGATGTAAACGATTACACTTGTTTTGTTAAGTAAAGCGGAGTAAAAATGATTAAAAATAGGTAAAACAATAACCGTGCAAGAAACGGCCCCGAACAGGGCCGCAAAAGGGAGCTATCCGGCCCGAACCGGTGCCACCGAGTGACGATTTATCAGGGTGGGTGTATAGATCCGGCTCTGGGTCGCGTCACTCTCCCCCGCCGCCAGCTGAATGGCCAGCTTGGCCGCCTGGGCCGCCATCAGCTCGATGGGATAGCGCATGGTGGAGAGCTTGGGGCGCAAATATCTGGCATAGATGATGTCATCGAAGCCCACTACCGATACCTCCTCCGGCACTCGCAGGCCGTTGTCGGCCAGCACAGAGATGGCGCCCGCCGCCATGGCATCGTTATAAGCCACCACGGCAGTCACCTTGAGCCCCTTGGCCAGCAGGTTGAGCATGGCGCGCTCGCCCCCCTCCTCATTCGGCGTGCCACTCTCGATAAGCTCGGGATCGGCTGCCAGACCGGCTTCCATCAGCCCATCCTGATAACCCTGCAGCCGCAAGGTGGCATCCTCGATGGCGTGATCCGAGCTGATAAAGGCGATATGGCGGTGGCCCAGTTCGATCAGGTGGCGAGTCGCCGTAGCCGCACCCAGCCGATTGTTGAGAGCGATGCAGCGTCCCTTGAGGGCCGGAATATCGCGGTTGATCAGCACCATACCGGGCACCCGCATGGCGTAGTCGCAGAGCTCTTCGTCGCTCAGCGCCTTGCTGTGCACCACCAGCGCCTCACAGCGTTTGCCGATCAGCAGCTCGATCGCTTCACGCTCCTGACGCACCTTGTGAAAACCGTTACCCATCAGCAGGTGAAGGTTCTGCTCGACGGCCACGCCGGAGACCCCCTTCACCAGTGCGCCGAAGAAGGGATCGGCTACATCACCGACCACCACCCCCATGGTGTCGCAAGTCTGGCTAACCAGTGCCCGCGCGTTGGCGTTGGGGGTGTAGCCCAGTTCAGCCATGGCCTTCTGCACCACTTCGCGAGACGCGGCGCTGGCCTTGGGGGAGTTGTTCATCACCCGTGAAACCGTTGCCACTGACACATTGGCCAAACGGGCGACATCCTTGATGGTGCTCATGCTGTTTTCACTTCTTTCACTGTGCAATAGAGCGCCATTATACCCAGCAAACCCTTTGAAAACAGGGGTGAAACGCATATCTGCCATCAGGATGATCACAAAAACAGTGTAATCGTTTACATTGTTTTGCAAGCAAGCTCACAGTTTGATCGCCACACCCTCGGCTAGACTGCTTCCAGACACTTTTTCAGTGGAGAGCAAGATGAACGTTCTGGTCACCGGCGGTTGCGGATATATCGGCAGCCACACCTGTCTGGCCTTGCAAGCGGCAGGCATGAATCCCGTGGTGGTCGACAACCTCGGCAACAGCAAACGCAGCGTGCTAGCCCGAGTCGCGGCTATCAGCGGCCAGCAACCCCTGTTCTATCAAGGGGATATTCGCGATGCAGCCCTGCTGGACCGGATCCTCGCCGAACAGCAGATCGATGCGGTGATCCACTTTGCCGCCCTCAAGGCGGTCGGTGAATCGACCCGCATTCCACTGGATTACTACGAGAACAACCTCGGCGGCACCCTCACCCTGCTGCAGGCGATGAAGCGGGCTGGCGTGCACAATCTGGTGTTCAGCTCCTCGGCCACCGTCTACGGTGATCCGGCCAGCCTGCCAATCCGCGAAGATTTCCCCCGCAGCGCCACCAACCCCTACGGACGATCCAAGCTGATCATCGAGGAGATCGTCGAAGATCTGCAGCTGGCGGAGCCCCACTGGAGCATGACCCTGCTGCGCTACTTCAATCCGGTCGGCGCCCACGAGTCGGGCACCATGGGGGAAGATCCCCAAGGCATTCCCAACAATTTGATGCCCTATATCACTCAGGTCGCCATCGGCCGTCGCGACTGCCTGTCGGTCTTTGGAAACGATTACCCAACTGTTGATGGCACCGGCGTGCGCGACTACATCCATGTAATGGATCTTGCCGAAGGACACGTCAAGGCGCTGCAACACTGCGTAGGCAAGGGTGGCGTGCACACCTACAACCTGGGCACAGGCCAGGGCCAGAGCGTATTGCAGCTGGTCGCCGCCTTCTCCAATGCCTGCGGCAAGCCGCTGCCATTTCGCATCGAACCGCGCCGCCCGGGCGACATCGCCGCCTGCTGGGCCGATCCGGCCAAGGCGCTGCGTGAGCTGGGCTGGCAGGCGACCCGGGACATAGACGCTATGTGCGCCGACAGCTGGCGCTGGCAATCCGCCAATCCGAACGGTTACGAGGAGTAGGCCTGCCTGCTCCCCGGTAATAAACGACTTTATTTTTCAATACCTTATTCAGGAGAGATGATGTTCAACCCCGTCGATCATCCCCATCGCCGCTTCAACCCGCTGACCGGCCAGTATGTGCTGGTCTCCCCCCACCGGGCCAAACGCCCCTGGCAGGGACAGGTGGAGAAGGTGAGTCAGGCCCCCAAACAGGCCCATGATCCCGACTGCTTCCTCTGCGCGGGCAACACCCGGGTCACTGGCGACATCAACCCCGACTACAAGGGCACCTTCGTCTTTACCAACGACTTCGCCGCCCTGATGCAGGATACTCCGGCCGCCGATAGCGCCAGCGATCCCCTGCTGAAACTGGAAGCCGCCCGCGGCACCAGCCGGGTCATCTGCTTCTCGCCGGATCACGGCAAGACCCTGCCCGAGCTGCCGCTGCTCGCCATCGAGGGGGTGATCACCACCTGGATGGATCAGGTCGCCGAGCTGTCGGCCCAGTGGGGGTGGGTGCAGGTCTTTGAAAACAAAGGGGCCGTCATGGGCTGCTCCAACCCTCACCCCCACGGCCAGATCTGGGGCAGCGACTTCCTGCCCAACGAGATCGCCCGCGAAGAGCAGCACCAGCGTGACTGGCTGGCCGAGCATGGCCGCCCCATGCTGCTGGAGTATGTGGAGCGGGAGTTGGCGGATCGCTCGCGCATCGTGGTGGAGACCGAGCACTGGCTTGCCGTGGTTCCTTTCTGGGCCGCCTGGCCGTTCGAAACCCTGCTACTGCCCAAGGCGCACGTCCCCTCCATGCTCAACCTGACCCAGGCCCAGCAACAGGATCTGGCGGTAGCGCTCAAGGAGCTCACCAGCCGTTACGACAACCTGTTCGAGTGCAGCTTCCCCTACTCCATGGGCTGGCACTTTGCACCGCCCAAATCGGATTGCCCCGAGGCGTGGCAACTGCACGCCCACTTCTATCCGCCACTACTGCGCTCCGCTACCGTGCGCAAATTCATGGTCGGCTTCGAGATGCTGGCCGAAACCCAGCGCGACCTTACCCCCGAGCAGGCCGCCGAGCGGCTGCGCGCTCTGAGCCCCGTTCACTACAACCAGACCAGCCACACCAATGAGGAGGCCCTATGACCCCCAGCCAACGCGTCAGCACCGTTTTTGCCGAGCAATTTGCCAAAGCGCCCGATCTGCTGGTGCGCGCCCCTGGCCGCGTCAACCTCATCGGTGAACATACCGACTACAACGACGGCTTCGTGCTGCCCTGCGCCATCGACTACGAGACCTGCGTCGCCATCGGCCTGCGCGATGACCGGCAAGTGCAGGTGATCGCCGCCGACTACGACAACCAGCGCGACCAGTTCGACCTCGACCAGCCCATTGAACACCACCCCAGCCAGCGCTGGAGCGACTACATCCGCGGCGTGGTGAAGTATCTGCAGGAGCGTGGCTATGCCCTGCGCGGCCTCGATCTTGTAGTCTCCGGCAACGTGCCGCAGGGGGCGGGTCTCTCCTCCTCCGCCTCACTGGAAGTGGCTATCGGACAGGCCTTCAAAGAGGCGCTGGGGCTTCACATCAGCCAGGCCGAGATCGCCCTCAACGGCCAGCAGGCGGAGAACAAGTTCGTCGGCTGCAACTGCGGCATCATGGATCAGATGATCTCCGCCAGCGGCAAAACCGATCATGCCCTGCTGCTCGACTGCCGTTCGCTCCAGACCCGCCTCATCCCCATGCCGGCGGATCTGGCGGTGCTGATCGTCAACTCCAATGTGCGCCGCGGTCTGGTGGACAGCGAATACAACACTCGTCGCCAGCAGTGTGAAGAGGCCGCCCGTCACTACGGGGTCAAGGCGCTGCGCGACCTCGATCTGACCGGACTGGAAGCGGGCAAAGCCGGGCTGGGTGATGCTTGCTACCGCCGTGCCCGCCACATCGTCGGTGAAAACGCCCGCACCCTGGCGGCCGCCGCTGCGCTGGCGAACCACGATCTGACCCGCCTCGGCGAGCTGATGGCCGAGTCGCACGCCGCCATGCGCGATGACTTCGAGATCACCGTGCCCGCCATCGACGGTCTGGTGGAGATCATCAAGGCCAGGATCGGCATCGATGGCGGCGTGCGTATGACCGGTGGCGGCTTCGGCGGCTGTGTGGTCGCCCTGCTGCGCCCCGAGAAGGTGGCCGAGGTGATCGCCGCCGTCGAGGCGGAGTATCCGGCCATCTCGGGCCTCAAGGCCGACTGCTACGTCTGCCGCGCCAGCGCAGGTGCAGGGGGCATCGCATGAAAGAGTTCCATCTGCAGAATGCAGCCGGCCTGCGGTTGAGCGTACTCGATTTCGGGGCAACGCTCACCGCCCTCGAGATCCCGGTCAATGGCATCTATCGCAATGTGCTGCTGGCTTGTGATCCGCTGGATTACCCCAATCAACGCTCTTATTTGGGGGCGATAGTAGGACGTTTTGCCAATCGTATCGGCAACGCCCGCCTAGAGCGAGCAGGGCAAGAGTGGCAACTAGACGCCAACGAGGGCACCACCTGCCTGCACGGGGGCAGTGACTCTCTGCACAACCGGGAGTGGCAACTGGACGGGCTGGCGGAAGATCGCATCTGTCTGCAAACTCGGCTGGCCGACGGCGAACAGGGCTTCCCTGGTAATCTGGACGTGACCGTAGAATACCGGCTGGAGCAGACCGATCTGGTGATCGAACTGAGCGCCACCACAGATGCTCCGACCCCGGTCAACCTCACCAGCCATGCCTATTTCAACCTGGATGGCGGTGATGTGCGTGATCACCGTGTCACCATTAATGCAGACCGCTATCTGCCAACCGATGAACACTCGCTGCCGCTTGGTATTGCGCCGGTCGAAGGAGTATTCGATCTACGTCATGGCAGGCGGGTCGGGGAGCAGTGGATGATCCACTCGCAGCAGGAAAAATGTCTGGGATTCGACCACTGCTTCTTGTTTGATGACACCTCGCCCTCACCACAAGCCACCCTGATGGCAGGGGATGGCAGACTCTGTATGGAGATGTATACCAATCAGCCAGGAGTCCAGCTCTACACCGGCAACTGGTTGGCTGGCACCCCAAAACGCGGGGGGGGACATTGGGGCAACTATCAGGGGCTCTGCCTGGAAGCACAGCAAGTGCCAGACAGTCCGAACCGTCCAGAATTAGGTAACCCATGGTTGGAGCCAGGAGAACGCTATCAGCACATAACCCGTTATCGGCTCATTCCGGTTATGGCTTGACCCATTGAAGGGGCGCGTCAAGGCGCCCCTTTGTCGCATCTCTCCCGCCCGGCTTATTCAACACAACCAAGAAAGAAGCATGCTACGGCTTGGCATCATTACGATATCAGCCACCGCGTGCAGTGCTGATGGGTGTATGGCTTTCAGAGTGGCGTTGACCTGCTCGTGTCGGGTAAAGTCATTGAGTACCCATTATGTGCTTTACATTCTTACCGCCAACCACACAACTTGGCAGGCATGACGGGAGCATATCGGCACGCCCTGTGGCACAAGGAACCACTACGCAGCAGGTCATCGAGAGAGGATCAAATTTTGTTAACTGGCTGACCCCTGGTCGAGGCACGGATCAGCAACTCCCCTTCCAGCTTCATCAGTAAAGCGATGGGCTTCTCTCCTTGGGCCAGTTGCAACAAGGTATCCACCGCCAGTTTACCCATCTCGTCGTAAGGTAGTTCGATAGAACTCAAAGGGGGCTCCATTTCGCAGGCCAGCATCTGGTTATCATGGCCCGCCACCAGAATGTCTTCCGGGATGCGCAATCCCGCCTCGGCTATCGCCTGGTAACAACCCTGAGCCATGTAATCACTGCAACAGAAGATACCATCAGGCGGCTGAGGCAGCGCCAGCAGTTGCCGAGTCTGTTCATAAGCCTCATGTAGCGACCAGTTGCCCACACGCACCCATTGTGGATCCGGTATCAAATCGTGGTTGATCAACGCCTGACGATACCCCTCCAGCCGCAGACTATTTGCCTCCATCCATGGCTCCCCCTGAATAAGAGCCACTCGTTTGCAGCCTTGCTCCAACAGGTGCGCCGTCACCTTGTAACCCGCCAGCTTATCGGCAGGCAGGATGGAATAACTCTCGGACGAGCCACTGCCCTCCAGGTAGCAGTTGAGCAAAACGGTAGGCACCTGTGGGGAGAGCTCCATCTCGGCAAGTTGTCGTGTCATGGAAGAGGCAAAAATCATCCCCAGATAATCCCCCTGATTGATCTCCTGCTCGATCAACTTGGTGAGCTCCGCGCTGTTGCGATAATCGAATGTAACCAGCATGCGATCTGCCTCCCAAGCGCGTTCATTGCAAGCATTGATCGCATCCAGAAAAGGGTCATATGGAGTCAGGCCATTGAAAACAAAAGCTATTTTTCTAGCAGATGGTCCCTTGGGTAGATGTTCAGCTCGCTTATGCTGGTAACCCAGTTCGGCCGCTTTTTCAAGCACTCTACGCCGCGTTTCCTCCGCCAGTTTGATGGTGGTTGAACCATTGAGCACCAGTGAAACCGTTGATTGGGAAACACCTGCAGCTGCAGCGATGGCGCTCATGGTGATGCGTTTACTATTCATTGATATGGCCATAGTTTGAGCAGTACCGCCCAGATAATAATATTAATTATTTATCTTTTATCATGACTCATGATTACGGACATGAGCAAGCAGCACAACAGCCCGCAAGGACGATAGAGGGGTTTCGGTTATCGTCCCGAGTACAGATGGCTCGCCAGTCATGCCTGTTAACCCCCTAAATTTGTTCATTTTGTGACTAATCCCTGAATTCTGTCCTTCATGATTTGCAACTAAATATATTAGCTAATATTAATTGCTATAAGTTTAAATAATTAGTTGCAAGGATATCCGATGGCGATACAACAGTGGTCAACAGAACGAGCTTGGCAATGGTGGAACAAACAACCTTGGCTATTGGGCTTCAACTATCTCCCCCGCACAGCGGTCAACTGGACCGAAATGTGGCAGGGAGAAACCTTCGACCCAGTCATCATTGACCAGGAACTGGGTTGGGCCAACAAACTGGGCTACAACACCCTGCGAACCAATCTGCCCTTTATCGTCTGGCAGCATGATCGGGATGGCCTGCTCGCGCGCATTGAGCAGTTCCTTGGCCTGTGTAGCAAGCACAATATCCGCGTGATGATGACCTTGATGGATGACTGTGGCTTCTCCGGCGATCACCCCTATCTGGGCCGCCAGCAACCACCTCGGGAAGATGTACACAATAGCCAGGCGGCGGCCAGTCCCGGTCGGAATGTCGTCATTGACCCGACCCAATGGCGCGAAGTGGAACACTATATTCGCGACCTGATACGTACATTTGCACAGGATGAGCGGATCTTTATCTGGGATCTGTACAATGAGCCGACCAACAGGGGCATCTTTTCGGAAGGCGATGTCGAGGTGCGTTTCGATGAGTCGCTGGAGACATATGCCCACTATCTGATGGAGTTGGCTTTTGTCTGGGCCCGAGAAGAGAACCCCTCCCAGCCACTCACCGTCGGCGCGTGGCATGCACCCTACAGCATCGGTCAGGGGGATTCGGAATTTACTCCGGAAAACACCTTTACTCATCCGACCGACCTGCGCGCTATGGAGCTATCGGATGTCATCACTTTCCACTCCTATCAGCGTATGGAGGGGCTGAAAATCTCTCTGGATGTGGTCAGCAAATATCGCCGTCCGCTCCTCTGCACAGAGTGGCTGGCCAGGCATGTCGGCAGCGTGATGGAACAACAACTGCCACTCTTCAAAGAGTTAAAAATAGGTGCCTATCAATGGGGTCTGGTAAAAGGGAAGACGCAAACTCACCTGCCATGGCCTTTCGTTCGCAATATCGACCCCGATTTCCGCAGGGTCTGGTTTCACGACCTGCTGGAGGAGGATGGTACCCCCTACTCTGCCAGTGAAATAGAACTGCTCCGCACATTGACCCGTTCATAACGCAAAAGAGGACGCCACCCTAGTGGCGCCCCTCACAACACATTCATGTTGGGAAAGGTTGGCAGATGACAGATCAAAAGATACACAATAGAGAGCTGGTGGGATATTTCAGCTATGCCGTCGGGCAATGCCTCAGTTTCGGCCTGGTGGGATCATTTATCCTCTATTTTTACACCGATATCCTTGGAATATCGCCCGCTGCAGCTGGGGCTATTTTCCTCATTGCCAGAGTATGGGATGCCATCAACGATCCTATTATCGCTGGTTATATGGATACTCTTAATTTCAAACGTGGCAAATTCACGCCATATATGCTTTTCGTTCCCTTCTTGATTGCCGGGATCACCTCTCTCAGCTTCATTGGCATGGATTTACCCATGACCACCAAGGTAGCTTATGCAGCAGTCACCTATATCGCGTGGGGGATGATATACACCTTGTCTGATGTACCTTTCTGGACCATGTCATCGGTCATGAGCCAAGAGCCACAGGAGCGAGCCAAGGCCGTAACCGTCGCCATGTTGGGCGTCAATATCGGCATTGGCAGTGCTTCCATCATATTCCCGAAGCTCACCGAACTGTTTGCTGCAACCAGCAGCACCAAGGGCTACATGGAAGGTGCCATCTGCCTGATGCTGATCGCCCTGCCGCTGATGGTGCTCGGAGCAAGCCAGATGAAAGAGCGCATCAAGCCCAATCCGAATGACAAGATCACCATTAGGGACTCTTTCCGCGTCCTGCGTTCCAACAAACCGTTGGCGTATGTACTTGGCGCCTTCTTCTGTAACGTGTTCTTTAATCTGGCCACCGGGCTCTACATTTTCTTCTTCACCTACAACATGGGTGATGCCGGGCTGCTCTCGGTGATGGGCTCTATCGGTGTGGCAACCTCTATGGCCTGTATGCTGATGCCGATATTGACCAGCAAGCTCAGGAAACGTGATCTCTTCCTGCTACTCACTCTGCTGGAGATTGCATTACGCATCGGTTTCTATACGACAGGCTACGACAATCTGATAATGGTGTTCGGCTTCCTCGCCTTGATCCATGCGGCCAACGTCATCACCAATCCGCTTATCTCGGCCATGTTGAGTGAGACCATCGAATATGCAGAACTAAAGTCTGGCCGCCGTTGCGCTGCCATCGCATTCTCGGGGCAGACCTTTACCGGCAAACTGGCTTGGGCCATCGCAGGTGGTATTTCCGGTACCCTGCTGATCTGGCTTGGCTATCAACCGAATGCGGCACAGACTCAGGCTACGATGGACGGACTATTTATCTGTATATCACTTGTGCCGATATTGGGTAGCATATTACGGGTGATGATCATGACCCGCTACAATTTCACCGAAGATAAGCACGCCAAAGTACGTCATGCTCTAAATAAATGGCGTTCCATTTCGTCTCTTTAACATAAAAACAATGAATGCTTTACCATAAAATATACGCCAGTCGAATTGAGCGCCTCTATCCATTCAACTTGACTGGCAAATTCCATTCAAGAACATGAAAACTACAATGATTGATAAATTATTCTTTCGTTGCATTGCGCATAGGAAAAGCAATCAACATAAGTTACATGAATCATCGAAAGCCACTGGGTAAACTTTTGCTGAAGTATATTACACGATAATAAATATCCATTGCCTCCATTGGTCTTTGAGGAGTTCAAATTTGTCGGTTTATTTCTGGCACAATATCGTTATTGTGCCAATCGCTCTCTGCGTTCTGGTTTTCTGGCTCGACACCGCCAACCTCGGTCTCTGTGCAGCCTTTCTGACCACAGGATCTTTTGCCTTGCAAGTTATACACATAATAAAGACCCAAGAAACCAGGGCCATCTCAACCAATATGTATCTGGCCTTCAGCTGTGGCGTACTTCTATGGTTGATCTACGGCCTGCGCACTAACGACATGCCCATCACCATAGCAAACAGCATCACTCTCGCTCTGGCCTGCGCCGTCCTGATGCTCAAGCTGCGTAACGAAAGGAACTGATGAGCATTCATACAACCTGGGGCTGGCACTCGGGGATCACGACGGCTTCTGTCTTGAGGCGCAACAGCTGCCGGACAGCCCCAATCGGCCCGAGCTGGGCAACCCCTGGCTGCTGCCTAGCGAGCGTTATCACCACCAGACCCGCTACCGTTTTATCCGCGACTGACTTAAAGGTTTCATGATTTTTACATAGCCTCAGCAGTCACTATCGAGCAAGATAAGCCGCCCCGAGACCCTCCCGGGGCGTTTTACATCAACGAAGTTAAGGATTGTTTGTTCGATGACTGACACCTATAGCCTGCTGGTCGCCTTTATTCTGGGCGTCGTCGAGGGGCTGACCGAGTTCCTCCCCGTCTCCTCCACCGGCCACATGATTATCGTCGGCCATCTGCTGGGCTTTGAAGGGCCCAAGGCTGCCACTTTCGAAGTGGTGATCCAGCTTGGCTCCATCCTCGCCGTGGTCGCCGTCTTCTGGCGCCGCCTGTTTGGCCTGATTGGCATCCACTTCGGCCAGAAGCCGTCCCGGGATCACGCCACCCTGTCGCTGATCCACGTCATCCTCGGCATGCTGCCCGCCATCGTGGTCGGTCTGGCCATCCACAGCTGGATCAAGGCCAACCTGTTTGGTCCACAGACCGTGATGTACGCGCTGGTCGCGGGGGGCATCCTGCTCATCATCGCCGAGAAGTTCCGCCCGGCCGTCACAGCTGAAACCCTTGATGACATCAGCTACAAGCAGGCGTTCGGCATCGGTCTGTTCCAGTGTCTGGCCCTGTGGCCCGGCTTCTCCCGCTCCGGCGCCACCATCAGTGGTGGCATGCTGATGGGGATCAGCCGTCACGCCGCCGCCGAGTTCTCCTTCATCATGGCGGTGCCCATGATGGTGGCGGCCAGCGGGCTTGATCTCTACAAGAGCCGCGATTTTCTCTCGATGGCCGACTTCCCGATGTTTGCCGTGGGCTTTATCACCGCTTTCGTGGTAGCGATGTTTGCGATCAAGACCTTCCTGACATTGATCCGCCGCATCGACTTTATCCCGTTCGCTATCTACCGCTTTATCGTGGCATTCGCCGTCTATCTGGTGTTTGTCGCCTGACCGGCAACCAGCAATCAAATGAAAAAAGGGACCAATCTGGTCCCTTTTTCTATGGCGTCATGGTGCTCAGTAGAGGTGCTGGCTGATGCCATTCAGCAGCCGCGACAGCCCCTTGGTGAACTGCACCGGCGCATCCTGCACCGTGTAGCAGAGGCAGCCATCTGGCGTATGCGGGCTATGGGAGTGGCTGGCATCGCGCCAGATGAAATCTCCCACCTTGTAAAGGGTATCGCCATCCTGAATATTGCCAGCCAGCAGCAGGGTCAGCTCATAGCCCTGATGGGTGTGCTCGGGGATGCGACCGCCCGCTTCGATATGGAGCAGGCTGGCGCGGGCACCCATCTCGTCCAGCGGCAGACTCTGCTGACGAATGGCCCCGATATGGCGCCACTTGGGCGAACGATAGCGGGCCAGCACCCGTGGCAAACGGTAGGCGTGACCGGCTACCTCCAGCTCTCCGGGCTGGGCTCGGGGCTGGTCATGTGTTGGCTCGGAGAGGGGCTCTGCCAGCGGCTGGGCCAGAATATCCGCCAGCATGGCGTCGAATCCGGCGTCCAGTCCCACTTCATCGCGGGAGTCCAGCTTGGGCTCTACTGGCGAGGCAAGATATTGCTGCGCCAGCTCCTCTTCGAATGTCTTTAGTCGGGCAGCACAATCGGGGCAGAGTTCACAGTGGGCGGAGAGCCCCACCGCCAGCGGCAGAGGCAGCTCGTCGGCGGCGAAGGCACGCAGCATAGGGTCGGTCGGATGGGCTTTAATCATGGCCTTGCTCCACTTGCTCTTTCAGTTTCTGTAACGCCAGCCGGAGGCGGGACTTGATGGTGCCGAGTGGCACGCCGAGTCGCTCCGCCAACTCCTGCTGGGAGAACTCCTGCAGATAGATGCCACGCACCACCTGCTGTTGCGGCTCCGGCAGGGTGCCCAAATAATGGGCCATCTGACGGGTCAGCACCGCATCTTCCCCCCCGCTCAGGTGCTCCTCTTCGGCCTGAAACTCCAGCACCGGCCACAGCTCCTCGGCACAGAGATCCTCCTTGCTGGCGCGACGACGGCGCAGCATGTCGAAGCACTGGTTGCGCATCACGGTATAGATCCAGGTGGTCGGCGCCCCCTTCTCGGGGTGGTAGAGACGCGCCTTCTGCCACACCAGCAGCATGGTCTCCTGCACCAGCTCCATGGCGTTGGCTTCGCTGCCGAGGTGGCGCAGGCCGTAGCTGCGAATACGCGGCGCAAAGTGTTGGAACAGGCGGGCAAAAGCAGCCTTGTCGGCCTGCTCTGCCACCCTGATCAGCAGAGATTTGAGGTCGCCATCCGGGTTATCCATCACGGGCGAGGTCCTGCGTATGGTCGAGTGTGGTTGGCCAGTATATGCCATTGCGCCATCCCTTTGGTGTGCTGTCGAACATGCTGTGGTGATGACTTGTACGGCGCTGCGGCAGTGGCGGATCAGCGGGTCAGGAAAAAATCAGTGGCTGGCCACCAGTACCCCCTTGAGCAGAGCGATGGCGGGCTGATTGTCGGCGGCGGCCAGCAGCAGTTGTTTCTGTTCAGGGGGTATCGGCAGCACCTCCAGCCAGCGCTGGGCCACCCAGTTGCCATCGTCCCAGCAGGGGGCGGGATAGAGGGCGGCATAGTCGGGATAGTCGGCAAACACCTCCCGCAATGCCTCGGCCAGCGGTTGCTGATCGGGATGGAGCCGGCGGGGCGGCCAGGCCGTCAGCGGCGTCACCTCGCCGATACGCAGGCCATCGGGCTCCTGCCACAAATCCTCTATCTGCACCCGCTCCATCCCCAGCACCGTGATCCCCAGCATGCCGTCCGGCAGCCGGTCGAAATCGATGATGGTGACCCGGGTGGCGATGGGCAGCATGTTGCGCAGGGCGTCGGGCTGGCGAGGGTCCACCATGCAGAGGGCAAAGCCGGGCTCCCCCGCCTCGGCAATCATCCGCTGGTATCTCGGTTCGAAGATCCGCAGCGGCATGACGCCGCCGGGCAGCAGGTGGGCAGATAGGGGAAACAGCGCCAGTCGCATCGCAAACTCCTCGGTTGGGAACCCCTGTTGATACGCCGGGCCAGAGGGAGGAGATCATTCCCGTCATCGGAAAGGAAAAACCCTTAACAATCAGGGGAAAATAGCCTGGACAAGCCGCTTCGATATGCAGTAGAAATGGATAAGCACCGTAATTTCCGCCCAATATTCTGGAATATGGTGCCAAACGCAGTGAAATATCCGCCCGACAGCGAGCGGCGGGTCATCCCTATAGTTTTCTCGGGCCGATGCGGGTAAAATTCACGCCCTTATATATCAGTCATTTTTCGACGCGCAACCTTGGTGGTCAGTTATGAAAGAGCATATTCATCATCTACTTGAACAAACGGTAGCCAATCTCAAGTCAGCAGGCGTCCTGCCGGCGGACCTGGAAGCCCGCGTGCAAGTAGACCGATGCAAGGAAAAAGCTCACGGCGACCTGGCTACCAACCTGGCCATGCTGCTGGCCAAACCGGCCCGCAAGAATCCCCGTGAGCTGGCAGCGGCCATCATCGAGCACCTGCCTGCCTCCGACCTGATCGCCAAGGTCGAGATCGCCGGTCCCGGCTTCATCAACTTCTTCTTCGACCAGCGCTGGCTGGCCGGTCAGGTCGAGGCCATGGTGACCTCTGCCAACGCCAACGTACGGTTGCCCGCGCCACAAACCGTGGTGGTGGACTACTCCGCCCCCAACGTGGCCAAAGAGATGGCGGTGCACCACATCCGCTCCACCGTACTCGGTGACGTAGCTGCGCGCGCGCTGGAATTCCTCGGCCACAAAGTGATCCGTGCCAACCACATCGGCGACTGGGGCACCCAGTTCGGCATGCTGATCGCCTATCTGGAGAAGATGTCCAACGAACACGCCAGCGACATGGCACTCAAGGATCTGGAAGCCTTCTACACCCAGGCCAAGCGTTGCTACGACGAAGACGAAGCCTTTGCCGAGCGCGCCCGTAACTACGTGGTCAAGCTGCAGGGCGGCGACGAGTACTGCCGTACCATGTGGAAGAAGCTGGTCGACATGACCATGGAACAGAACCAGATCAACTACGACCGCCTGAATGTCTCCCTGACCAACAAGGACATCATGGGCGAGTCCATGTACAACGACATGCTGCCGGAGATCGTGGCCGACCTGAAAGCCAAGGGGCTGGCGGTCGAGAGCGAAGGCGCCACCGTTGTCTTCCTGGACGAGTTCAAGAACAAGGATGGCGAGGCCATGGGCGTCATCATCCAGAAGAGCGATGGCGGTTTCCTCTACACCACCACCGACATCGCCTGTGCCAAATACCGTTATGAAACCCTGGGCGCCGACCGTGTCATGTACTTCATCGACTCCCGTCAGCACCAGCACCTGATGCAGGCCTGGACCATCACCCGCAAGGCGGGCTATGTGCCGGAATCCGTGCCGCTTGAGCACCACGCCTTCGGCATGATGCTGGGCAAGGATGGTCGTCCCTACAAGACCCGTTCCGGTGGCACCGTCAAGCTGGTTGACCTGCTGAACGAAGCCGAAGAGCGCGCCGCTGCGCTGCTGGAGAGCCGCAACAGCGACCTCTCTGCCGAAGAGAAGGCCAATGTGGTCAACGCCATCGCCATGGGCGCGGTCAAGTATGCGGATCTCTCCAAGAACCGTACTACCGACTACATCTTCGACTGGGATCTGATGCTGTCGTTTGAAGGCAACACTGCCCCTTACCTGCAGTACGCCTACACCCGTATCCAGTCCATCTTCCGCAAGGCCAACATCGATGCCGAGACGCTGACCGGCAACGTGACCCTGAACGAAGAGGCCGAAGAGGTGCTGGCCCAGAAGCTGATCCAGTTCTCCGACGCGGTCAACGGCGTGGCCGACAAAGGCATGCCACACCTGCTCTGTACCTACCTGTACGAGTTGTCAGGCAACTTCATGACCTTCTATGAAGCCTGCCCGATCAACAAGGATGGCGTGGACGAGGCAACCCGTCAGAGCCGTCTGCTGCTGTGCGCCGCCACCGCCAAGGTACTGAAACTGGGCCTCGGCGTACTGGGCATCCATACCCTGGAGCGCATGTAATAGATGGCAACCCGGGATTATGTCGGCAGCCGCCCGCGACGTCGGGCGGGTGGCCGCAATACCAAGAAAGCGGCCCCTCGCCGCTTTCCTGTTATTCCAGTGCTGCTGGTCGTGGCACTGCTGGCAGGCTTTGGTGGCTTCCTTTACATGATCAATGGCAAGGGCAGCGACGCCCCCACCATCGAAGAGCAGGTAAAGGCCAACAAGCCAAAACCACAGAACAACGGGTTGCCACAGGAGAAGTGGAGCTACATCGAACGGCTTGAGAACAAGCAGGTTGATGTTATCGAGCCACCGCCCCAGCCGGGCGTACTGCCACCGCCCCCCGCCGATACTCTGACCCTGCAGCCGGAAAAGCTGCCGCAACCGGTACCGACCGACATTCCCCAACCGGGGACGCCCATCGGCCAGTCCAAACCCTATCAGACCAATCCGGCGACAACGCCTGACAACAGTGCGCCCGTTGCCAGCGCTCGGGAACAGGTGATCGATCGCCAGGCCGAACGAGAACGGATGGAGCGGGAGATCCGTGCCGAGCTGGAGCGGGAGCGGGCCGAAGCAGCCAAGGCCAAAGCGGCTACCCCACCAGCCCAGACCGCAGCCGCCGACAGCAGTCGCTATATGATGCAGTGCGCCGCCCTGCGCTCGCAGGATTCTGCAGAGTCGCTCAAGGCGCGTATCGCCTTCACCGCCGGCCTCTCTTCCAGCCTGCAGGTGATCAATGGCGCCAACGGCACCGTCTACAAGGTGATGGTGGGCCCCTTCAACGGCAAGGCGGCCGCCGATGCGGCCAACAGCAAGCTGCAGAGCTCCGGCATCAGCGGCTGCATTCCCAAGAAAGGGTAATCCGCTTACCGATGACGCAGGGCCGGGTGGCAACACCCGGCCCTGCTCTTTTGGTATCACTCGCACCCACGCTGTTTGCTACCCCGTTTATCCCGACCAAAGGCAGGGTTGAAAAACCCGTTTGCCATCCCCATCTTTCTTGCCATGCACAGTCAGGCCGTCATTCGGCTCAAGCGAGGTAAGTAAAGTGACTACCATAGTTTCAGTTCGCCGCAACGGTCAGGTCGTCATCGGTGGCGATGGCCAGGTCTCTCTTGGCAACACCGTCATGAAGGGCAACGCCCGCAAGGTTCATCGCCTCTATAACGGCAAGGTGCTGGCCGGTTTCGCTGGCGGTACCGCCGACGCCTTCACCCTGCTCGAACGTTTCGAAGCAAAACTGCAGGCCCATCAGGGTAATCTGGAGCGCGCCGCCGTGGCGCTGGCCAAAGATTGGCGCACCGATCGCGCCCTGCGCCGTCTCGAAGCGCTGCTGGCCGTGGCCGACGAACACAAATCCTTCATCATCACCGGCAACGGTGACGTGGTGCAGCCGGAGCACGATCTCATCGCCATCGGCAGCGGCGGCAACTTCGCCCAGTCCGCCGCCATCGCGCTGCTGGAAAACACCGAGCTGGATGCCAGGACCATTGTCGAGAAGTCCCTCAAGATTGCGGGCGACATCTGCGTCTTCACCAACGGCAACCACACCATCGAAGTGCTGGACTACGCAGCCAAATAAGGCCGCCAGCCAAACCCAATTTCCCAAGGGGCGGGCACTGCCCGCCCCGGATACAGGAACACCATCATGTCCGAGATGACCCCGAGAGAAATCGTCCACGAGCTGGACAGACACATCATTGGTCAGGCCGATGCCAAGCGCGCCGTTGCCGTTGCCCTGCGCAATCGCTGGCGCCGGATGCAGCTCAACGAAGAGATGCGCCATGAAGTGACCCCGAAAAACATCCTGATGATCGGCCCGACCGGTGTCGGCAAGACCGAGATCGCCCGTCGTCTGGCCAAGCTGGCCAACGCCCCCTTCATCAAGGTGGAAGCGACCAAGTTCACCGAAGTGGGCTATGTCGGCAAGGAAGTGGATAGCATCATCCGCGATCTGACCGATGCCGCCATCAAGCTGGTGCGCGAAACCGAGATGGAGAAGATGAAATATCGCGCCGAGGAAGCCGCCGAAGAGCGCATCCTCGACGCCCTGCTGCCCAACCCGCGCAACACCTGGGGTGAGGAAGAGAAAGCCGACAACTCCAACACCCGCCAGATCTTCCGCAAGAAACTGCGGGAAGGTCAGCTGGATGACAAGGAGATCGAGCTGGAGCTCTCCGCCTCCCCGATGGGCGTCGAAATCATGACCCCGCCGGGCATGGAAGAGATGGCCAACCAGCTGCAGGGGCTGTTCCAGAATCTGGGCCAGAACCAGAAGAAGAAGCGCAAGATCAAGGTCAAAGAGGCCATGAAGGCGCTGATCGAAGAGGAAGCGGCCCGTCTGGTCAATCCTGAAGAGCTGAAGCAGAAAGCCATCGCCGCAGTCGAGAACAACGGCATCGTCTTCCTCGACGAGATCGACAAGATCTGCAAGCGCGGCGAGAGCTCGGGCCCCGATGTCTCCCGTGAAGGGGTACAGCGCGACCTGCTGCCGCTGGTCGAGGGCTGCACCGTCAACACCAAGCACGGCATGGTCAAGACCGACCACATCCTGTTTGTCGCCTCCGGCGCCTTCCAGATCGCCAAGCCGTCCGACCTCATCCCCGAGCTGCAGGGCCGTCTGCCGATCCGGGTCGAGCTGACCGCCCTGACCACCGATGACTTCGAGCGCATCCTGACCGAACCGAACGCCTCGCTGACCGATCAGTACAAGGCGCTGATGGCCACCGAAGGGGTCAACATCGAGTTCACCAAGGATGGCATCCGCCGTCTGGCTGAAGCGGCGTGGCAGGTTAACGAGCGTACCGAGAACATCGGCGCCCGCCGCCTGCACACCGTGATGGAACGCCTGATGGAAGATATCTCCTACGACGCTTCCGAGAAGTCCGGCGAGACCTTTGTCATCGACACCGACTACGTCAACGCCCACCTAGGTGCGCTTGTCGAGGATGAAGATCTGAGCCGCTTTATTCTGTAAGCGCAGTTCCGTTTGTAAAAAAACGCCTCCAGAAATGGGGGCGTTTTGCATTTTAATGCCCCTAACCATCCTCTCCAGCCATTGACGGGACTGTCAACTAAGGCACTGATATTATTTATATTCCTCTTTAATGGAGCATGCCAATGACTGAACGTGAACCTGATATTGTGACAGTAAATGGTCGTCAGATTGATTTCATTGAGATCCATGAGGACGGCCCCCTTGTGCCACTTATTTTGAGCAGATCACAGGGTGGCGGAGTAATCCAACTCGGAGGCACAGGACAAAAAATTCGCCTGAGCATCAATCCAGGCAGCAGTGATTGGCAATGGCTTGACTCAATATCTCGGCAAAGAAGATACAGCTTGGATTTTGAATCTGCGTGCATCGCTACATTAAGAAAAAAGATCGGTAAACGTGGCTCTATTGTCGGCAATACCCACGACACTTGGTATCTCGAGTTTACTGACTGGGACACCAGCCAATAAGCGACATCATGGACGCCTCCCTGTGTGGAGGCGTCCTTTTTCATCTCCGCTGAAATTTGCTCAAAAAAAGATCTATCTACTTCTGTGCGGTTGATTTATACATATGTATAAATCAGATCGAAATCTGTGCAGCAGGAACCCGAAAGATGAATCCAACCCGGCAGAAACTGCTCGATACCGGCCTCGCCATCGCCACCGAGAAGGGGCTGCGCGGCCTGACGGTGCGCGAGCTGGCGGCGGCGGCCGAGGTGAACCTTGGCTCCTTCGTCTATCACTTCGGCAACCGCGATGCCTTTATCGACGAGCTGGTGGAGCTCTGGTACGCCCCCCTCTATGACGAGCTCAAGGCGGTGGCAGCCAAAGGCTCCTACCCCTCTGCCATCGCCATGTTCGAGGCCACCATGCAGGCGCTGATCGGGCTGGTGGCGCGCCAACGCGGCTTTATCAACCACCTGTTTGGCGATGCGCTGGCGGGTGAAGGGGCGGCCCAACGTTTTCTGCTCAGCTTGCCACGCCGTCATCCCCTGCTGCTGATCGAGCAGGTACGGATGGCACAGGCGGAAGGGTCGCTGGTCGCGGGTCACCCGCTCCAGCTGATGATCTTCATCATGGGGTCGGTCGGCCTGCCGTTGGTGATCGCAGGCAGCGGTCGTCAGCTCGGCTGGCTGCCCGAACAGGCCGCCCCCTTTCTGAGTCAGATAGACAGCCCTGAGGCCGCCAGACAACGGCTGGTATGGGCCCTGCGCGGCCTGCGCCCCACCGACATGAAAGAAGGAGAAGCGGCATGAAACAACGCATTGCAATCGTAGCCCTGCTGCTAACCGTTATCGGTGGCTACCTCTGGTGGCAGGGGCGCCCCGCCGACGGCTCCATCCTTTACGGCAATGTCGATATTCGCGACGTCAATCTGGCCTTTCGAGTCGGCGGTCGCGTCGATCAGGTGCTGGTCGATGAGGGCGATAGCGTAAAAGCCGGTCAACTGCTGGCCCGCCTCGATCCGATTCCCCTCACCCACAGCCGCGACAGCGCCCGCGCCAATCTGGCTGCGCTCACTGCCGCCAACACCTTGATCCACAAAGGCTATCGCAGCGAAGAGACCGACCGCGCCCGGGCCGCACTGGCCGCCGCCGAAGCCGCTGCACTGGAGGCAGACCAGCAGTGGCGCCGCCAGATCGCATTGGCAGCCACCGGCGCCATCTCCCGCGGTCAGCTCGATACCGCCCGCTCCCAGCGGGATCAGACCCGGGCGCAGGTGCGCTCCGCCCGCGAGCAGCTCGCCCAGCTCGAAACCGGCTACCGCCCGGAAGAGATTGCCCAGTCCGATGCCCAACTGGAAGGGGCCAAAGCGGCGCTCGCCAGTGCCGAACTGGCGCTGGCGGATGCCAGCCTGACCGCCCCCAGCGACGGCATCATCATCAGCCGCGCCATCGAGAACGGCAGCATGGTGCAGAGCGGAGCGACCGCCTTCAATCTCTCCCTGACTGCGCCGGTCTGGGTGCGCGCCTATGTGGAGGAGCCCTGGCTCGGCCACTTCCCGAGCGGCGCCAGGGTGACCCTCACCACCGACTCGCGGTCGGATCAGCCCTATCACGGGGTGGTGGGCTTTGTCTCGCCCACCGCCGAGTTCACCCCGAAATCGGTGGAGACGCCTGACCTGCGTACTCACCTCGTCTACCGGCTGCGCATCGTTGTGCAGGACCCCGACCCGGCCCTGCGCCAAGGGATGCCGGTCACCGTCAGGCTGGCGCCATGAGCTGCGCCATCTCCCTTGAGGGGCTCACCAAACGCTTTGGCGAGCGGGTCGCCCTCAACGCCATCTCGGCCACCATTCCGGCTGGTGGTATCACCGGGCTGGTCGGCCCCGACGGCGCGGGCAAGAGCACTTTGCTGCGCCTGCTGGCCGGTCTGCTGATCCCGGAAGCGGGCACCATCCGGGTGCTGGGGCTGGATCCGGTGAGCGAGGGGGATCTGCTGCGTCAGCGCCTCGGCTACATGCCCCAGCAGTTCGGCCTCTACGAGGATCTCAGCGTGCTGGAGAACCTCACCCTCTACGCTGACTTGCGCGGCGTACTGGAGCCCGAACGCACGCCCACCTTCGCGCGGCTGCTCGCCTTCACCGATCTGGCGCGCTTCACCGCAAGGCCGGCAGGCAAGCTCTCTGGCGGGATGAAGCAGAAGCTCGGGCTGGCCTGCGCCCTGCTCGGCACCCCGGATGTGCTGCTGCTCGATGAACCCGGGGTCGGGGTCGATCCCATCTCCCGCCGCGCCCTCTGGCAGATGGTGCGCGAGCTGGCCAAGGGGGGGATGACGGTGCTCTGGAGTACCGCCTATCTCGATGAGGCGGAGCTGTGCGACCACGTGCTGCTGATGGCGGATGGCGAGGTGCGCACCAGCGGCACGCCGGCCGATCTGATGGGAGCCATGGCCAGCCGCTGCTGGCTGCTGGAGGCGGGGCAACTGGATGGCCGCGAGCGGCGCGCCCTGCTGCGCCGGGCACTGGCTCACCCGGCGGTGATGGATGGCGCGGTGGCGGGGGAGCGGGTGCGCCTGCTGCTGCACCCGGGCATGACGCCCCCGCCGCTGGCGGAGCTGCAGCTGGCCAACGGAGCTTTTCAACCGGCCCAGCCGCGGCTGGAGGATGCCTTTATTGACCTGCTCGGCGGCGGCCCCGGCGGGGAGTCGAGTCTGGCGGCGGGGATGCGGGAGGCCGAACTGCCGCAGGGGGTCTCCCCCGAGGCGGTGATCGAGGCGCGCCACCTCACCAAGCTCTTCGGCGATTTTACCGCCACCGATGATGTCAGCTTTGCGGTGCGCCGCGGCGAGATCTTCGGCCTGCTCGGCCCCAACGGGGCGGGCAAGTCCACCACCTTCAAGATGGAGTGCGGCCTGCTGCGCCCGAGCGAGGGACAGGCGCTGGTGACCGGCATCGATCTGGCTCACAGCCCCTCGGCGGCGCGCCAGCGCCTCGGCTACATGGCGCAGAAGTTCTCCCTCTACAAGCAGCTCACCGTGGCCCAGAACCTCTCCTTCTTCGCCGGTATCTACGGCCTGTTCGGCCGCCACCAGCAGACGCGGATCGATGCCATGGTGACTGCCTTTGCCCTCGCCCCCTGGCTCGATCAGAAGGCGGAATCCCTGCCGCTCGGCCTGCGCCAGCGCTTATCGCTGGCCTGCGCCCTGCTGCACGAGCCGCCGCTGCTGTTTCTCGACGAGCCCACCTCCGGGGTCGATCCGGTGACCCGGCGCGAGTTCTGGTCGCACATCAACGCGCTGGCCGACCACGGCGTCACAGTGCTGGTCACCACCCACTTTATGGACGAGGCGGAGTATTGCGACCGCATTGCCCTCATCTATCGCGGCAAGCTGCTGGCGCTCGGCACTCCGGACGATCTCAAGGGGCTGGCCGCCAAAGAGGCGGCGACCTCTTTGCCAACCGGCTCCTTGCCGACCTGTTCTTTGCCAACAATGGAAGAGGCCTTTATCACCCTGGTCGAACGGGCCAGCGAGGAGGAAGCATGAGCATCAACCGTCGGCGACTGCTGGCCCTCTGCCGCAAGGAGACGCTGCAAATCGTCCGTGACCCAAGCAGCATCCTCATCGCCTTCATCATGCCGGTGGTGCTGCTGGTGGTGATGGGTTACGCCATCAATCTGGATGTGGACCACCTGCGCCTCGGCATCTGGCGTACCGATAGCGGCGCCCCGGCGGTGCGGCTGGAGCAGGCCCTGCGCGGCTCAACCGCGCTGGAGATCCACAGCGGCCCGAGCAGGGAGTCCCTGCTCGCCAGTCTGGCCCGTGGCGAGATCCGCGGCCTGCTGGTGATCGATGACGGCTTCTCCCGCGCCATGGCCGGTCAGAGCAATGGCACGCCGCAGGCGCTGCTGCTGACTGACGGCTCCGAGCCCAACACCGCCAACTTCGTCACCAACTATGTGCAGGGGATCTGGCAGGGGTGGCTCGCCGGCGAGGGGGTTGCCATGCCGGTGTCGATAGAGAGCCGCGCCTGGTTCAACCCGGCGCTGGTGAGCCGCAACTTTCTGGTGCCGGGCTCCATTGCGGTGGTGATGACCATCATCGGTGCCCTGCTCACCTCGCTGGTGGTGGCGCGGGAGTGGGAGCGTGGCACCATGGAGGCGCTGCTCGCCACCCCGGTCACCAAGGGGGAGCTGCTGCTCTCCAAGCTGTTGCCCTACTACGGCCTTGGCATCATCGCCATGCTGCTCTGCCTGCTCTTCTCGGTGGCGGTGATGGGCGTACCGTGGCGCGGCTCCCTGCTGCTGCTCTTTCTGGTCACCAGCGTCTTTCTCGGCAGCGCCCTCGGACTCGGGCTGTTTCTCTCCACCGTGATGCGCAGCCAGTTCAACGCCGCGCAGGCAGCGCTGATCGCCGCGTTTCTGCCCGCCGTGATGCTGTCGGGCTTCGTGTTCGAGATCGCCAGCATGCCACCGCTGCTGCGGGCCATCACCCACCTCATTCCGGCCCGCTACTTCGCGAGCTCCCTGCAGACCCTCTATCAGGCGGGCAGCGTCTTCTCGATCCTGCTGGTCAACGGTTTCTGTCTGCTGCTGCTGGCCGGTTTCTGGCTGGCCCTGACCGCCCGCAAGACGCGGCGCACTCTGGAGTAACCCATGCTGATCCGACTCTGGTGGCTGATCCGAAAAGAGCTGCAGGCCCTGATGGGCAATACCCAGGGGCGCTTTCTGCTCATCATGCCGGTGCTGCTGCAAACCGCCCTCTTCCCGTTCGCCGCCACTCTGGAGGTGACCGGCAACACGCTGGCCATCTACAACCAGGATGGCGGTGCCCAGAGCCGCGAGCTGCTGGAACGCCTCACCCATATGCCCGCCTTCACCACCATCATCCCGGTGCAGGGCGAGGCGGGCATGACCGAGGCCATCACCGGGCAGCAGGCGCTGCTCGGGCTGATTATTCCGGGGGATTTCTCGCGCCGGCTGGCGCGGGGCGAACCGGCCAAGGTGCAGCTGATTATCGATGGCCGTCGCTCCAACGGCGGTCAGGTGGCGGCTGGCTACATCAGTCAGGTTATCGCCCGCTGGCAAAGTGAGGGCAAAGGGCAACCCGAGCTGGCGGTACGTAACCTCTACAACCCCAACGTCGAGTTCCACTGGCATATCCTGCCAGCGCTGGTAGCCATCATCACCACCACCGGCTGTCTGATTGTCACCGCCCTCTCGGTCGCGCGGGAGCGGGAAGAGGGCACCTTCGATCAGCTGCTGGTCTCGCCCCTCACCGCGGGCTGGATCATGGCGGGCAAGGCGGTGCCCGGCATCATGGTGGCGGTGGGACAAGGGTGCATAGTCGCGCTGGCCGCCCGTTTTGTCTTTCACCTCCCCTTTGCCGGCAGCCTCAGTCTGCTGATGGCGGGCATGGTCTGCTACGGGCTGGCACTGGCCGGGATCGGGCTCTTCATCTCGTCGTTCTGCTCGACCCAGCAGCAGGCCTTTCTCGGGGTCTTCTCCTTCACCGTCCCGGCGGTGATCCTCTCTGGTTATATCTCGCCGGTGGAGAACATGCCGCAGGTGTTCCAGTGGCTGGCGGCCATCGACCCCCTCACCCACTTCATCGTGCTGCTCAAGGGGGTCTTCCTCAAGGGGTTTGACTGGTCGGCCGCCTGGCCCCTGCTCTGGCCGCTGCTCGCCATCGCCGGCGTCACCCTGTCGCTGGCGCTCGCCATGTTCCGCCGCCATATCGCCTGACGTGCCGCCTTGCTCGGCTGATGCCGGTCTCGCCAGTGCGAGGCCGGCCATTTTCCGCCAGAAGTTTTCACTCCCCGGCTTTTGCTAAAGCGCTCTTGCTCTCCACCATCCCTCACTCCAAGCCAACGCAGAAATCATCAACTGGTATACCTATTTTTGTATATCTTTGAATTTTATCGAATTACCCCTGACGAGATATATAAATAGACACTTGATTTGCATCAATTGCCCGCCCCGACTGACTGGGTAGCCTAGCCCCAGAATGATGTTTTATTACTCCAAACTAGAGGCAATCATGAGCAAAGTCAGACTGGTCGTTGTGGGCAACGGCATGGTGGGGCACCGCTTCATCGAAGAGTTGATCGAGCGGGCCGACCCGGGCCGCTACGAGATCACCGTCTTCGGTGCAGAACCCCGTCCCGCCTACGATCGCGTCCATCTCTCCTCCTACTTCTCCCATCACACCAGCGAAGATCTCTCCCTCGTCAAACCCGGTTTCTACGACAAGCACGGCATCCGCCTGCTGCTCGGCGAAGCGGTGAAAAAAATCGACAGGGCCAACCGCGAAGTGCACTCCAACAAGGGCACTGTGGTCGGGTACGACAAGCTGGTGCTGGCCACCGGCTCCTACCCCTGGATGCCGCCCATTACGGGCAGCCAGCACCACGAGTGCTTCGTCTATCGCACCATCGAGGATCTGAAAGCCATCCGCAGCGCCGCCAGGAGCAGCAAGAGCGGGGTGGTGATCGGGGGCGGCCTGCTTGGCCTTGAAGCGGCCGGTGCCCTCAAGGCGCTGGGTCTCGAGACCCACGTTGTGGAGTTTGCTCCTGTGCTGATGGCCGAGCAGCTCGACGGTCAGGGCGGCCAGCTGCTGCGCCGCAAGATTGAATCCATGGGCGTGCAGGTACACACCAGCAAGAGCACCAGCGAGATCCTGATGCATGGCGGCGAGCAGGCGAAACACCGCCTCGCCTTTGCCGACGGCAGCCAGCTGGAAGTGGATGTGGTGGTCTTCTCCACCGGCATTCGCCCGCAAGATACTCTGGGCCGTTACGGTGATCTCGCCATCGCCGAGCGCGGCGGCATCGTCATCGACGATCACTGCCTCACCTCCGATCCCGACATCTATGCCATCGGCGAGTGCGCCGCCTGGCAGGGCCGCTTCTTCGGGCTGGTGGCGCCGGGCTACAAGATGGCCCAGATCACCGTCGACCATCTGCTCGGCGGCGACAGCCGTTTCGAGGGGGCGGACATGAGCGCCAAGCTCAAGCTGCTCGGCGTTTCCGTCGGCTCCATCGGTGATGCCCACGGCCGCACCCCGGGCAGCCACAGCTATGTGTTTCAGGACGATCAGGCCGGCGTCTACAAGAAGATCGTGGTGAGCGAAGACAACAGCCGATTGCTCGGCGCCGTGCTGGTGGGTGACGTGGAGGATTACGGCAACCTGCTGCAGATGATGCTCAACGCCCTGCCGCTACCGAGCCACCCGGACACCCTGATCCTGCCCGCCTACGCCGGTGCCAAGCCGACGCTGGGGGTGGATGCCCTGCCGGAGAGCGCCCAGATCTGCTCCTGCTTCGACGTCTCCAAGGGTGACATCGCCCAGGCCGTCGCCGAGGGTCACACCACCCTGGCCGCCATCAAGCAGCACACCAAGGCCGGTACCGGCTGTGGCGGCTGTGTGCCGCTCATCAGCCAGGTGCTCAACGCCGAGCTGGTGAAGCAGGGCATCGAGGTCAACAACCACCTCTGCGCCCACTTCCCCCACTCCCGTCAGGAGCTGTTCCATCTGGTCAAGGTGGAGGGGATCAGGAGCTTCGACGAGCTGCTGGCCAAGCACGGTCAGGGCTATGGCTGCGAGGTGTGCAAACCGACCGTCGGCTCCATCCTCGCCTCCTGCTGGAACGAGCATGTACTGAGCCCGCGCAACATCCCGTTGCAGGACACCAACGATATCTTCCTCGGCAACATGCAGAAGGACGGCAGCTACTCCGTCATCCCGCGCATGGCCGGTGGCGAAGTGACTCCGGAGGGGCTGCTGGCGGTGGCCGAAGTGGCCCGCGACTACAAGCTCTACACCAAGATCACCGGCGCCCAGCGCATCGGCCTGTTCGGGGCCCAGAAGGATGATCTGCCTGCCATTTGGCGCAAGCTGCTGGCGGCGGGCTTCGAGACAGGTCAGGCCTACGCCAAGGCACTGCGCATGGCCAAAACCTGCGTCGGCAGCACCTGGTGCCGCTTCGGCGTGCAGGACAGCGTTGGCCTCGGGGTCTTCCTCGAGAACCGCTACAAGGGCATTCGCACCCCGCACAAGATGAAGTTTGGCGTCTCCGGCTGTACCCGCGAATGTGCGGAAGCGCAGGGCAAGGACGTCGGCATCATCGCCACCGACGCGGGCTGGAACCTCTATGTGGGCGGCAACGGCGGCATGAAACCGCGCCACGCCGACCTGCTGGCGTCTGACCTTGACCGCGAGACGTTAGTCCGGTTGATAGACCGCTTTATGATGTTCTACGTCACCAGCGCCGACAAACTGCAGCGCACCTCGGTCTGGCTCGGCAATCTGGAAGGGGGCGTCGACTACCTGCGCGAGGTGATCGTCGACGACAAGCTGGGGCTGGTCGAGACGCTGGAGCGCGATATCCAGACCCTGATCGATAGCTACGAATGCGAATGGTCGCGCACCCTCAACGAAGAGGAAGCACTCAAGCGCTTCAGCCACTTCATCAACAGCGACAAGCGCGACCCGGACGTCCAGTTCGTCGCCGAGCGCGATCAGCACCGACCGGCCACCCCGGCCGAGCGCATCCCCGTCTACCAGATCGAGGTGAAAACCAAATGATGAAATTAGCCTGCCAACTCAACGACATCCTGCCGGGCTGCATGGACGTTTGCGCCCTGCTCGATAGCCAGTCCATCCAACTCGAGGTGGAGATTAAACGATGAAACTTGCCTGCCAACTCAACGACATCCTGCCGGGAACCGGCGTCTGTGCCCTGCTGGAAGGGCGCCAGATCGCCCTGTTCCGCCCGAGCGTGGCCGCCGAGGTGTTCGCCATCGACAACCGGGACCCCTTCTTCGCCGCCAACGTGCTGTCGCGGGGCCTGATCTGCGAACACGACGGCGAACTCTGGGTGGCCAGCCCGCTCAAGAAGCAGCGCTTTCGTCTGAGCGATGGCCACTGTTTCGACAATCCTGCGATGTCGGTGCAGAGCTACCCCGTTGAAGTGCGCGACCAGCAGGTCTGGGTCGCCGTCTAAAGCCAAATTCACTCTCTTTCGGGCTGCCTGAGGGCAGCCCTTTCAAGGACTCACAAGATGTACACGGAAACCATTAATAAGTGCGCCGCCAACGCGGCCCGCATCAACCGCTTCGAGCGCAGCGACACACTCGGCTTCTGGCTCAGCTCCGCCATGGCGGGGGCCTATGTGGGCCTTGGCATCATCCTCATCTTCACCCTCGGCAACCTGGTGGATCCGAGCATCCGGCCGCTGGTGATGGGGGCCACCTTCGGTATCGCCCTGACGCTGGTGATCATCGCAGGCTCCGAGTTGTTCACCGGCCACACCATGTTCCTCACCTTCGGGGTGAAAACCGGCAAGATCACCATGGCCGACCTGCTGCGCATCCTGCCGCAGACCTGGGCGGGCAACCTGATTGGCTCCATCGTGGTGGCGCTCATCTACTCCTACGGCGGCAGCCTGCTGCCGGACGCGGGCAGCCTAGCGCACAAGGTGGCGCTGGCCAAGACTCAGGCACCGGCCCTGACCCTGTTTATGAAGGGGATCCTCTGCAACTGGCTGGTCTGCCTCGCCATCTGGATGGCGCTGCGCACCGAAGGGGCCGCCAAGTTCATCGCCATCTGGTGGTGCCTGCTGGCCTTTATCGCCTCCGGCTACGAGCACTCCATCGCCAACATGACCCTGTTCGCTCTCTCCTGGTTTGGCGCCCACTCCGAGGCCTACACCCTGGGCGGCATCGGCCACAACCTGCTGTGGGTGACCCTGGGCAACACAGTCTCCGGTGCCCTCTTTATGGGCCTCGGCTACTGGTATGCCACCCCCAAGGCTGAGCGCCCGGTCGCGGTGAGCGACGCCACCACCACCGCCAGCCAGACCCAAACCGCCTGATCCGGAGGCCCCATGGACTACTTGCCAATCTTTTGCCGACTCGACAACAAACCCGTGCTGCTAGTCGGCGGCGGCGAGGTAGCGGAGCGCAAGGCGCGCCTGCTGCTGGATGCCGGTGCCCAGCTCACCGTGGTCGCCCCCGAGCTCGACCCCGAGCTGGCGGAACTGGCTGCCAACGGCAGCATCGAATGGCTGGCCGGTGAATTCGCGCCGGAGCAACTGGCGGGCAAGTGGCTGGTGGTGGCCGCCACCGATCGGCGCGAGGTGAATGCGCTGGTTTACCAAAGCGCCAATCAGGCGCGGATCTTTGCCAACGTGGTGGATGACCCGAAACGCTCCAGCTTCATCATGCCGTCGATCATCGACCGCTCGCCGCTGATGGTGGCCATCTCCTCCGGCGGCAAGGCCCCGGTGCTGGCCCGGCTGCTGCGGGAAAAACTGGAAGCCCTGCTGCCGCAACATCTGGGGGCCGTGGCGACCTTTGCCGGCAGCCTGCGGGAGCGGGTCAAGGCCCGCTTTGCCAGCATGGGGGAGCGGCGCCGCTTCTGGGAGCGGCTGCTCGGGGCGGATCGGCTCGGTCAGGCGCTGGCGCGGGGGGATAGCGCCTCTGCCAACCAGCTGGCCGACAGCCTGTTTGCCGATGAAAGCCAGACCGGAGGCGAGGTGGTGCTGGTGGGAGCGGGCCCCGGCGATCCGGGTCTGCTCACCCTGCACGCCCTGCGCCAGATGCAGCAGGCGGACGTGGTGGTTTACGACCGGCTGGTCTCGGACGAAGTGATGGCGCTGGTGCGCCGGGATGCCAAGCGCATCTTCGTCGGCAAGCAGGCGGGCAACCACTGCGTGCCGCAGGAGGGGATCAACCAGCTCTTGCTGGAGGAGGCGAAGCAGGGGCAACGGGTGGTGCGGCTGAAGGGGGGCGACCCCTTCATCTTCGGCCGTGGCGGCGAGGAGCTGGAGACGCTGGTCGGCACTGGCATCGGCTTTCAGGTGGTGCCGGGGATCACCGCGGCCAGCGGCTGCGCCGCCTACGCCGGCATTCCGCTGACCCATCGCGACCACGCCCAGAGCGTGCGCTTCATCACCGCCCACGGCAAGGGGGGCGCCCGGGATCTCGACTGGCCGCTGCTCGCCAAGGACAAACAGACTCTGGTGTTCTACATGGGGCTCTCCTCCTGCGCCACCATCCGTGAACAGCTGCTGGCCCACGGCAAGGCAGGCGACACCCCGGTGGCGCTGATCGAGCGCGGCACCCAGCCCTGCCAGCGGGTCATTCGCGGCACTCTCGATGAGCTACCCGCGCTGGCGGTGGGGGTCGAAAGCCCGGCGCTGATCATGGTGGGCTCGGTGGTGACCCTGGCCGACCGGCTCGCCTGGTTTGGCGAGGCCCCGCAGCGCCAGCGAGCCCTCGCCTGAGGGATCCTCGGCAACTCACCATGAGGCCACCAGCAGGTGGCCTCACTTTTACCCCCCCTCTTCTCCCATCACGGTCATAACCTGTTGTTTTAAGTCTGGTATCCTATGGGCATTGAGCCCTTGGCTACCATCTCAGGAATTCATCCCATGTCTCTTCCCATCAAGAACAGCGCCCGGCAGCGCGCGGATGACAGATCCCGCATTCTCACCCTGCTGCTGCGCGATGATGCCCTCACCGACAGCCTGCTCGATCCGCAGGTGGTGCAGGATGCCGAACAGCGCGATCAGACCAGCGAACTCACCACGCTGGTCAACGGGTTGCCCGCCGCCGACGTCGCCGATGCGCTGGAGTCGCTGCCGCCCGATGAGCGTCATGCCCTGTGGGCGCTGGTGGAGGAGGAGAAGCGCGGCCAGATCCTGGTCGAAGCGTCGGAGACGGTGTGGGACAGCCTCATCAGCGGGATGAGCGACAAGGAGCTGCTGCACGCCCTGCGCTCCCTAGATATCGACGACCAAATCTATCTGGGCCAGTACCTGCCGCGCAACCTGATGGGGCGGCTGCTCACCTACATGGCCCCCGCCGAGCGGGATCGGGTGCGCGAGGTGATCCGCTACGGCAAGCACACCGTCGGCGCCATGATGGACTTCGAGATCATCACCATCCGCCCCGAGGTGACGCTCGCCACTGTGCAGCGCTATCTGCGCCTGCGCGGCAAGATCCCCGCCAACACCGACAAGCTGTTCGTCATCGACCGGCGCAACCACCTGCTGGGGGAGCTGGCCCTCACCACTGTCCTGCTGCACAAGCCCGCCACCCTGGTGAGCGACGTGATGGAGCGGGATCCGGTCACCTTCGATCCGGAGGATAACGACGAAGCGGCCGCCCGCACCTTCGAGCGGGATGACCTGCTCTCCGCCGCCGTGGTGGATGGCAAGGGCAAGCTGATGGGCCGCCTCACCGTCGAAGAGGTGGTGGATCTGGTCTATGAGGAGAGTGACACCGACCTGCGCCGGATGGGGGGTATCAGCGAGGATGAAGACGTATTCGCGCCCGTCTCCAAGGCGGTCAAGACCCGCTGGGCCTGGCTTGCCATCAACCTCTGCACCGCCTTTGTCGCCTCGCGGGTGATCGGCCTGTTCGAGCACACCATCTCCCAACTGGTGGCACTGGCGGCCCTGATGCCCATCGTCGCCGGGATCGGCGGCAACACCGGTAACCAGACCATCACCATGATAGTGCGGGCGCTGGCGCTGCAGCACATTCAGGCAGGCAACCTCTCCTTCCTGCTGCTGCGGGAACTTGGCGTCGCCTTTATCAACGGGCTGGTGTGGGGCGGCACCATGGGCATCGCCACCTATCTGCTCTATCAGGATGCGGCGCTCGGCGCCGTGATGACCCTGGCCATGATGCTCAACCTGCTGGTGGCCGCCCTGATGGGGGTCATCATCCCCATGACCATGACCCGCCTCGGCCGCGACCCGGCAGTCGGTGCCAGCGTGATGATCACCGCCATCACCGACACAGGCGGCTTCTTTATCTTCCTCGGGCTGGCGACCCTGTTCCTGCTGTAAACCGTGCGTTGAAAACAACAAGGGAGCCACTGGCTCCCTTGTTGTTTCAGGCGTGTTTGCCCGCCCCTGCCGTTGGGCTGCTTACCGCTTGTCAGCGGTGATCAGCAGGCCATTGGTGTCGGGGAAGCCGATGACCAGCGCCTCTTTTTTGGCATCCGTGGTATAGGTGGTGACATAGGCGACGCTGTTATCCATCGCCCGGGCCAGAGCGGCATTCCAGAGGTTTTCGATCGGCGTGGCGGCAGCGGATTGCTTGAAGTTGCACTTGCCAAATCCGGTCATGGTCAGCTTGCTCAACCCGGCAGTGGCACTCCCCTCGCCCACCAGCGTACAACCTGCCGCCGGAAACTCGATCGCTACCGTCAGCTTGCCGCCGTTGTTGGTGGTATCCACCTTGCCCACCATGTCGCTGCTGAAGCCATCGCTGTCCGTGGCACCCCAGCTGGCCGTGGTCACCGCTTTGGTGGTCAGGGCCGTCACCGCCACATGACCGCTGAAACCGGAATAGATGGGGGAGTTGTCGGAGAACTTGGTGCCGGTCCGGGTGAAATCAAAAACCCAGCGCTTGATCTCCTTGCCCTGCAGATCGATGACCGGCTGATCCTGGAAGGTGATGAGGTTGTGGTCGTTGGTCACCGAGCTGAGCGCCGTGCTGGTGCCGAGCCGCTCGCTGTTGCGGATCAACTGCACCGGGTAGATCCCGTCTTTGTCGGCTTTCTGGTCAGCCTGACCCAGCCACTGGCTGTTGGTCTCGACCTTGCCCACCTGATGATCCACCCAGACACCCCAGTACTGCACGGTTTCACCCTTCGGGTAGACCAGCGCCAGACCATCCAGATCCTTGATCATGCGCGGCGTCGCCTTGTCACCGTCGCGGCTCATCAGATTCGCTTGGTAAAGACCCGCCTCCGGCAGAGCCAGAGGCACCCGCTTGGCGATGCTGTTGGCAGCTTTTTCGCTGTCACAGGCAGACAGGGCCGCAGCGCAGGCGATGGCCAGCAGCGCTTTGTTGTGCATTTTCATGAAGTTTTATTCCTTGCTGTCGCTTTGTAATTTTTTAGATGCAATCAATCGCCGCTGAATTTAAGGGAAAGGTCATCTATCAGTCGAATGGAGATCTGTAACCAACCATTACAGCCTCGCAGGAGCGGCAGACCGCTCCGCTTGCCCCGACCGCACAGCGGTGACGACAACAGGGTGACTAACAGTGAAATAGCATTGAGGGTGGCGGCCCTGAAGAAAGATAAAAAAAAGAGATTAAAATCAGAGCCATAACTCTATTAACAGGAAGGCAATTAACCCGAATTGCCAGCCGGCTCACAATAGGATTCTTTTGCTATCGATAGAATGCTCCACGCTGGCATACCCATAACAAGAGAATTCAACAATGAAAACCACCCTCAAACTGAGCGCGGTGGCAGTTATCTTTTTGCTGTCCGGCTGTGACGACAACAACTCTCAGGCCCCCGGTGATCTCACCCTGCGGCTGATCGAAACCTCTGATATCCACTCCAACCTGCTGAGCTACGACTACTACCAGAACAAGCCGGATGCCTCGCTGGGCTTTGCCCGCACCGCAGTGCTGATCCGCAAGGCCCGCGAAGAGAACGCCAACAACTTGCTGATCGACAACGGCGACCTGATCCAGGGCACCCCGCTGGCCGACTATATCCACGACCAGCAGGTCAAACAGCAGTGGTTGAGCAAGCAGACCCATCCCGCCATCAAGGCGCTCAACACCATGAGCTATGATGTCGGCAACCTGGGCAACCACGAATTCAACTTCGGTCTCGACTTCCTCTCAGAGACCCTGAAAGGGGCCAACTACCCCTACATCAACGCCAACGTCTTCCAGGCCGATGCCTTCAGCCGTGATGGCAAGGGCACCATCGACTGGAGCAAGCAGAAGTTCAAACCCTATGTGGTGCTGGATCGTCAGGTGAAGGATGCCAACGGCAATACCCAGACCATCAAGGTCGGTGTGCTGGGCCTGACCCCGCCCCAGATCACCCAGTGGGACAAGCGCAATCTGGAAGGCAAGGTGGTGGTGGCCGATATGGTCGAAACCGCCGAGCACTATGTACCCGAAATCCGCGCCAAGGGCGCAGACATCGTCGTGGTCGTGGCCCATACCGGCATCATAGGTGACCCGCGCGAACCCATGATGGAGAACGCCGCCCTGCCGCTGGCCAAGGTGAAGGGGGTCGATGCCCTGCTGCTGGGCCACGCCCACCGCACCTTCCCGGGCGACTACCCCAACATGACCGATGTGGACAACGAGAAAGGCACCCTGGCGGGCGTACCGACCGTGATGCCGGGCGTCTGGGGCAATCACCTCGGCATCATCGACCTGCACATGACCTGGAAAGAGGGTCGCTGGGAAGTGGCCTCCAGCCAGTCCCAGTTGCGCAAAATCGACAGCAGTGCCACCAGCACCGAAGATCAGGCGGTAGTCGATCAGGTCATTGCCGAGCACGAGCAGGCCAACCAGTGGCTGGACGAGCCCCTCAGCAAGATCACCAAGCCGATCCACAGCTTCTTCGCGCTGGTGCAGGATGACCCCTCCATCCAGATCGTCAGCGACGCCCAGCTGTGGCACGCCAAGAAACTGCAACAGGATGGTCAGCTCAAGGAGAAATGGCCCATCCTCTCCGCCGCCGCGCCATTCCGCGGCGGTCGCAACGGCCCGACCGACTTCACCTATGTACCGGCTGGCGATATCTCCCTGCGCAACGTGGCCGACCTCTATGTCTACCCCAATACCCTGCAGGTGGTCGCCATCAATGGCTCGACCGTACAGGAGTGGCTGGAGAAGAGCGCCGTTCAGTTCAACAAGATCGATGCCGCCAGCACCGCTACCCAGTGGTTGGTGAACGAGAAGTACCGCACCTACAACTTCGACGTGATCGACGGGGTGAACTATCAGGTCGATGTGACCAAACCCGCCCGTTACGATGTGGATGGCAACAAGGTGAGCGACAGCTATCGCATCACCAACCTGACCTATCAGGGCAAGGCAATCGACCCGGCCCAGATGTTCTACGTGGTGACCAACAACTACCGCGCCAGCGGTGGTGGCAACTTCCCGGGCATCAACGCCAAGGTGATCGTCCATGAAGATCAGTTCGAAACCCGCGAAGTGCTCTCCGAATACCTCAAGGATCTGGCAGAGAAGAATCCGGCCGGTTTCGAGCCCCCGGCAGACAACAACTGGCAGCTGGCCCCCCTGCCCGCCAATCTGGATCTGCGCATCTACAGCTCGCCACGCAGCGAGGCGCAAGCCCTGACCGGTGGCAAGCTGAACTATGTGGAGACGCTGCCGCCCACCGATGCCAAACACCCCGGCTTTGGCGTCTACAAGCTGGTGCTGGCACCCTGAGCCTCAGGGTTAATCCGGCAATAACCTCTGCAACCCCCTCCTGATACGAGGGGGTTTTTGATGGTGCAGGCAGAGGGTCAGCTCTTGTACGCCAGCCGCTACCTGCGGCAGTTCACGCAGCCCCTTTATCCCTTCACGCCATCGCCTCCCTCTATCACACCATCCAGATCCCGGCTGGTCTGCCCCATTCCGCCCATAAAAAAACAGGCCCACCGAAGTGGGCCTGCTGTTATCTGTGTGATCGGGAGTATCGCGATAAAGGGCGCTACTCCCGTTCCTTCACATAGGGGGTACCGAGCGCCTTCGGCGCCACCGCACGGCCGATAAAACCGGCCAGCAGGAACACGGTCAGGATGTAGGGCAGTGCCTCGATGGCCTGCACCGGAATGGCGAAGCCACCGATGCTGACCCCTTGCAGACGAATGGCGACCGCATCGAGGAAGCCGAACAGCAGACAGGCGGCCATGGCATTCCAGGGGCGCCACTTGCCGAACACCAGCGCCGCCAGTGCCATAAAGCCCTTGCCCGCACTCATGTTGGGGATGAACTGGGCCGTCTGGGCCACCGCCAGATAGGTGCCACCGATACCGGCCAGCAGGCCGCCGATAAGGAGCGCGGTATAGCGCATCCGCACCACAGAGATACCAGCGGTATCGACCGCTGCCGGCGCCTCACCCACCGCCCGCAGACGCAGACCGAAGCGGGTACGGAACATCACCCACCAGGCCAGCGGCACACAGGCAAATGCCACATACTCCAGCAGGGAGTGGCCGCTCAGCAGCTCGCTGTAGAGCTGGCCGATCACCGGCACATCCCACAGCTCCTTGGCATAGGGCAGATCGATGGGGGCGAAACGGGCATCACCGGAGAGTGCCGGAGTCTGGCCACCCTGATCGAACCAGTAACGGCCCAGGGTGACGGTCAGACCGGCCGCCAGAATGTTGATGGCCATGCCGCTCACCACCTGATCACCGCGGTGGGTGATGGTGGCAAAGCCGTGCATCAGAGCAAACAGGATAGAGACACCCACCCCGGCACCCAGACCTATCCAGGCAGAACCGGAGACCGCCGCCGCCGCACCACTGGCGAACGCTGCCGCCAGCAGTTTGCCTTCCAGCGCGATATTGACCACCCCGGAGCGCTCGCAAAACATGCCCGCCATGGCGGCGAGAATGAGGGGCGGCGCGGTACGGATGGTCGCATCCAGCATCAGGATCAGAATTTCAAACATGATCAGACTCCTTTAGCTTGTGCGGCTGAGCGGTTGGCAAACGCCAGATAGAGCTGCTCGATACGCGGGCGCATCATGTGCTCAAGGGCGCCACAGAACAGGATCACCAGACCCTGCAACACCACCACGATGTTGCGGTCGACACCGAACTCGAAGCTGAGCTCGGCGCCCCCCTGATAGAGGAAACCGAACAGCAGGCTGGCGATGATGACGCCGACCGGATGGTTGCGCCCCATCAGCGCCACCGCGATACCGGTGAAGCCGAACCCTTCCACGAAGTTGAGCTTGATCTGGTGCAGCTCACCCTGCAGCACGTTGAGGGCAAAGAAGCCCGACAGCATGCCGGAGATGACCATGGCCAGGATCACCACCTTGGGATAGGAGATACCGGCGTAGGCGGAGGCACTTTGGCTGGCGCCGACCGAGCGGATTTCGTAACCCCAGCGGGTGTGCCAGATAAAGACCCACACCAGCGCCGCACAGATCAGCGCCCAGAAGAAGCTGATGTTAAGGGGGCTGTTGGGGATCTCCATCCCGAACAGGTTCGCCAGCCCGCTCATCTTGGGCAGCCAGCTTGCTTCGGCAAACACCTTGCTCTCGGTCGCCATCGAGCCGGGCGGCTTGAACACCTCCACCAGCAGATAGGCCATCAGCGAGGCGGCGATGAAGTTGAACATGATGGTGGTGATCACGATATGGCTGCCGCGCTTGGCTTGCAGCCAGGCCGGAATAAAGGCCCAGGCGGCACCGAACAGACCACCGGCAATGATGGAGAGCGGCAACAGCAGGGCAAACGGCAGCACATCGCCGAGCATCAGACAGACCAGACCGACACCGAGACCGCCGATATAGGCCTGACCTTCACCGCCGATATTGAACAGACCGGCGTGGAAGGCGACCGCCACCGACAGACCGGTAAAGATAAAGCCGGTTGCGTAGTAGAGGGTGAAACCAACCCCTTCACCTGTGCCGAACGCGCCGTACCACATGATCTTGGCGGCATCGACCGGGTTGATGTCGAGGTAGTAGAACAGAATGGCCGACACCAGGAAGGCCAGCAGGATATTGACCGCAGACAAGACGCCTACGGAGACCCAGGCAGGAATACGTACTTGGCTCATCAGTGGGCCTCCTTGGCAACTTCGTCCGGCACTATGTTCGCCATCATCAGACCAATGGTGCGCTCGTCCGCCTTGGCACCATCCAGCTCGCCGACGATGCGACCATCGGCAATGACCAGAATCCGGTCAGCGAGGCTCATGATCTCGTCCAGCTCCACCGAGACCAGCAGCACCGCCTTGCCCTTGTCGCGCATGGCGATGATCTGCTGGTGGATATATTCGATGGCACCGATGTCGACCCCGCGGGTCGGCTGGCCGATCAACAGCACATCCGGGTCCTGCTCCACTTCACGGGCGATCACCAGCTTCTGCTGGTTGCCACCGGAGAAGTTGGCGGTCTTGTGATCGGGATGGGGCGGGCGCACGTCCCACTTCTCCATCTTGGCCTGACAATCCTGCTGGATCGCCTCCTTGTTCTGCAGCCAACCCTTGTTGTATTGCGGGCGGCGGTGATAACCGAGGATAAAGGCCTCTTTCGCCTCGAAGCGGTTGATCAGACCCATCTTGTGGCGATCTTCCGGCACATGGCCGAGGCCGTAGTTGCGCACCAGCTCGGGATCGGCCGGGTGCTCCGCGCTCACCTTGTGCACGCCGCTGCGACTGCTGATGGTAAAGCTGCCCTTGCTCGGCTTGAGAATGCCGCCAAGCAGGCTGAGCAGTTCGGACTGACCGTTGCCGGAGACCCCGGCGATGCCGACCACTTCACCGGCCCGCACCTCGAAGCTGACCGATTTGACCCGCTCCACCTTGCTGGCGTCGAAATAGCTGAGCCCTTCGATCTTCAGCTTGGCTTCACCGGGCTGGGTTGGCCCCTTGTCGACCTTGAGGCGTACCTTGCGGCCCACCATCAGTTCGGCCAGTTGCTCCTTGTCGGTATCCTTGGTGGCGACGTGCGCCACCATCTCGCCACGGCGCATGATGGAGACCTGATCGGTAATGGCCAGGATCTCGCGCAGCTTGTGGGTGATAAGGATGATGGTTGCCCCCTGATCTCGCAGCTTTTTCAGCACCTCGAACAGGTGATCCGCCTCTTGCGGGGTCAGTACCCCGGTCGGCTCGTCGAGGATCAGGATGCGAGCGCCGCGATAGAGCGCCTTGAGAATTTCGACCCGCTGTTGCAAACCAACCGGCAGATCTTCGACCTTCTCGTGCAGCGGCACGTCGAGGCCATAGTCTCGCGCCAGTTCGCCCAGCAACTTTTCGGCTGACGCCACGCTCTGCTGAAGGTGCCAGCCGTTCTCAGCGCCGAGGATGACGTTTTCCAATACGGTGAAGTTGTTGACCAGCATGAAGTGCTGGTGAACCATGCCCACGCCTGCGGCAATCGCATCTTGTGAGCCATGGGGTTTGAAAGGATTCCCGTCGATCAGCATCTCGCCTTTGTCGGCATGGTAGAAACCATAAATGATGCTCATCAGGGTGGACTTACCGGCGCCATTTTCGCCGACAATGCCGTGGATACTGCCTTTGCGAACCTTAAGGTCGATCAGCTTGTTGGCGTACACTTCGCCGAACCGCTTATCGATACCTCTTAATTCGATGGCATAGCGATCTGTCTGGTCCATGATGCAGCCCTGCGTTTCATGAAATAAGACTAAAAACCGGCCCGTGCGGGCCGGTGGTGCGTTGAGAGTCGTAGCAACTATCTAATTAGTATTTGCAGGTGTTATCGCTCATGTAGTCATGAACCTTGACCTTGCCAGCGATGATTTCAGCCTTGATGGCATCTACCTTGGCTTTCATTTCCGGGGTGATCAGCTTCTCGTTGTCCTTGTCGAGCGCCCAATCCACACCACCTTCGGCCAGACCCAGGTTCTTGATACCCGGCTTCCACTCGCCTTTGGCAGCGTCATCCCAGGTCTGGTAAGCGGCCAGACCCACAGACTTGACCATGGAGGTCAGCATGGTGCCCGGTTGCAGGTGGTTCTGGTTGGAGTCCACACCGATGGCGAACTTGCCGCTGTCCTTGGCTGCCTGATAGACACCGATACCGGTACCGCCAGCTGCGGCGTAAACCACGTCAGCGCCCTTGGCGAACTGGGACTTGGCCAGCTCGGCACCTTTGGCCGGGTCAGCAAACGCGGCCGGGGTAGAGCCCGCCATGTTCTGGAACACTTCGATCTTCGGATTGACGAACTTGGCACCCTGCTCGTAACCGCACTGGAATTTGCGGATCAGCGGGATATCCATGCCGCCCACGAAGCCGACCTTGCCGCTCTTGGAAGCGATGGCTGCCAGCGCGCCCACCAGGAAGGAACCTTCATGCTCCTTGAAGATGACGGACTGGACGTTCGGCTTGTCGACCACCATGTCGATGATGGTGAACTGGGTTTTCGGGAATTCGGTCGCAACCTTCTCTACCGCAGAACCCATGTTGAAACCGACGGCCACGATCGGGCCGTTGCCACGGCTGGCCAGACGACGCAGACCCTGCTCGCGCTGGGCTTCGTTCTGGGGTTCAAACTCTTTGACCTTGACGCCCTTGTCCTTGTTGTAGAGCTCGACGCCGTTACGGAACACGGCTTCGTTGAATGATTTGTCATACTTGCCCGCGGTGTCATAAATGACGGCTGGCTCGGAAGCAGCCTGAGCAGAGAGAGCAGCGAGAGTGAGGGAGGCCACGGTGGCCAGCTTGAGCACTTTAGTCACGATCGTATCCTTGATTGTTATTAAGTGAGGGAACTTGCTTGCCTGTCAGAGCAGGCTATCTAGCACGCAGGCTTACTCTAAGTCAGCCCCGATGCGGGTCAAGCAAATGATAAGGGAAAAACGTTTGCGTTAACGGTTTGAATTATAAGCAAATAACCTTATAAGCAGTTGTTTTTTAGCTACTTTTCAGTTTTTTATGCTAACAACCAAAAGACCCAAACGACATTTCTCTTATTGTTCAGCAAGTTACTGTAAACCGTTTTCCCCTCTTATTCATCCAGCCCCCCGGCAAGCCCGTGATCCGGCTCGCAAAATCCCCACAAACCGCGCGAGCAAGGATTGGCTACAGCTGGAGACCTCCCCATCCCGTTCTCTCTGCGCCAGCCAAAAATGGCCGCACCGGCGCCCTTGCAGGACCCCATCTCACCCCTACCCCCGAGTTTGGATTTGGTCTGGCAGGGGGATGGCCGTATAATCCCCGCCTGTATAAATAAACAGGAGTGGTGATGGACGTTTCAACCCTGCTCGACGGGCTCAACGACAAGCAAAGAGATGCCGTTGCGGCGCCCCGCAGCAACCTGCTGGTGCTGGCCGGTGCCGGTTCGGGCAAGACCCGGGTGCTGGTGCACCGTATCGCCTGGCTGATGCAGGTGGAACGCTGTTCACCCTTCTCCATCATCGCGGTCACCTTTACCAACAAGGCGGCGGCCGAGATGCGCGGCCGGGTCGAAAAAGTGATCGGCGACGGCGTGCGCGGTATGTGGATCGGCACCTTCCACGGTATCGCCCACCGCCTGCTGCGGGCCCACCATCTGGATGCCGGCTTGCCGCAGGATTTCCAGATCCTCGACTCTGACGACCAGTACCGATTGATCCGCCGGGTGCTCAAGGCGCTCAACCTCGACGAGAAGCACTGGGCTCCACGCGCCGTGATGGGCTACATCAACGGCAAGAAGGACGAGGGGCTGCGCCCCGGCGACATCGACCTCTACGGCGACCCCGTCACCCGCACCTATCAGCAGATCTACAAGACCTATCAGGAGACCTGCGATCGCTCCGGTCTGGTGGACTTTGCCGAGCTGCTGCTGCGCGCCCACGAGCTGTGGCTCAACAAGCCGCACATCCTCGAGCACTACCGCGACCGCTTCCAGAACATCCTGGTGGACGAGTTTCAGGATACCAACGGCATCCAGTACGCCTGGCTGCGGATGCTGGCGGGCAACAGCGGCAAGGTGATGATCGTCGGCGACGATGACCAGTCCATCTACGGCTGGCGCGGCGCCAAAATCGAGAACATCCAGCGCTTCCTGACCGACTATCAGGGGGCCGAGACCATCCGCCTCGAGCAGAACTACCGCTCCACCGCCAATATCCTCAAAGCGGCCAACAGCGTCATCGCCAACAACGCCGAGCGCCTTGGCAAGGAGCTGTGGACCGAAGGGGCCGAGGGCGAGCCGATCTCCCTCTACGCCGCCTTCAACGAGGTGGACGAAGCGCGCTTCGTGGTCGGCCGTCTCAAGGATTGGAAGGAAAAGGGCGGCCTGTTGGCCGACTGCGCCATCCTCTATCGCTCCAACGCCCAGTCACGGGTGCTGGAAGAGGCGCTGATGCAGGACGCCATGCCCTATCGCATCTACGGCGGCCTGCGCTTCTTCGAGCGGCAAGAGATCAAGGACGCCATGGCCTACCTGCGCCTTATCAACAACCGTGGCGACGACGCCAGCTTCGAGCGGGTGGTCAACACCCCGACCCGCGGCATCGGCGATCGCACCATCGAGATCCTGCGCGGCAACGCCCGCGATCAGGGGCTCAACCTGTGGCAATCGGCCAAGGCGCTGCTCAACGACAAGGTGCTGACCGGTCGCGCCGGTAACGCGGTGCGCGGCTTTGTCGATCTCATTGACGCGCTGGAGGAACAGGTCTCCCTGCTGCCGCTGCACCAGCAGGCGGATATCGCCATCCAGAACTCCGGCCTCAAGGCGATGTATCTGGCAGAAAAGGGCGAGAAATCCCAGGCGCGGGTAGAAAACCTGGACGAACTGGTCACCGCCTGCCGCCAGTACCAGCGCCCGGACGAGCTGGAAGATATGAGCGATCTCTCCGCCTTCCTCGCCCATGCGGCGCTGGAATCCGGCGAGAATCAGGCGGACGAATATGCCGACGCGGTGCAGCTGATGACATTGCATAGCGCCAAGGGGCTGGAGTTCCCGCTGGTGCTGTTGGTCGGCGTCGAAGAAGGGATGTTCCCCAGCCAGCAATCGACCGAGGAGTCGGGCCGGCTGGAAGAGGAGCGCCGCCTCTGTTACGTCGGCATGACCCGCGCCATGGAGAAGCTCTACATCTGTTATGCCGAGAGCCGCCGCATCTACGGCCGCGAGATGTTCCACAAACCGAGCCGCTTTATCCGCGAAATGCCCGCCGAGTGTCTGGAAGAGATCCGGCTGCGCACTCAGGTCAGCCGCCCCACCCAGTACGGCCGCTTTAGCCAGAACGAGGTGCAGCAGAGCTTCGACGCCAGCGGCATCAAGCTCGGCCAGCGGGTGCTCCATCCGAAATTCGGCGAAGGGGTAGTACTCAACTTCGAAGGGGTCGGCCAGCAGAGCCGAGTGCAGATCCAGTTCGACGACGTCGGCGCCAAGTGGCTGGTGACGGCGTATGCCAGATTGGAAGCGCTGTGATTTTTCCCGCCTTTTGATACAACCAACCCGGCTTAGGCCGGGTTGGGTTTTATATCCATTATCGCGACAACGTTAAATACGCGAACGTCCGAATACGCTTCGCTATTCGAACCTACAGCTGTGTTTAAACTGTGGAAGAACAATATTTGCCCCATATTGGACAAGGTATATTCAACTTAATTTTGCTATTAAAAAAGCACCCTTATCGCAAGCAAAAAAAGTTATTTAAATTTTCCACCCTCGATCGGGAGACTTGTATTTAGCGGAGCGGACGAATGAAAACCCGCTCAGTGTGAGTGGATACTAACAGATAGCAAGGGACTCACAATTTATCCACAGCGCGTCAGTTATCCACACATTGCAACTCTGTCTCTGCACCATTATCTTGTGTTACGAAGCGACAGGAGCACCACATATAGTGGTTTTACATCAACTAAGGAGCAACTCATGTTGAGAAGCGAAGTATCAAAACCTATCCCGGGCGAAACTGTGCCCATCCCATGGCAAATAATGGAGGTCATCCATGCCAAAAAGGCCACGACGTTCACGTCGTTCAACACCAAAGACTACAAATGATAAAGCCACCCTTCCAAAATGGATCAGGTGGCTCATATCAGGGTTCCTAGACGCTTTAAGACAAAAGCTTGTAGGATTTGTGTTTTTACTTCTGCTTAGTGTAGTCCCGCACGATTTCAACGATTACTTTTGGTCTCGCACACCAGAAGCAACCAAAGTGCAGTATTACCAGATCTAACCAAGGGCCTTCGGGCCCTTTTTTACACCCTTAACTTACAATTTGTGAGTCAAATGTGTAACCGGAATCATGGACAATCGTGACCTAGCCGTCAATGAAAATATATCACTATTTGTGATACCCCAACGTTCAGAGAAGCACAAAAACACAATATATTCATATGGTTAAATGACGCATAGTCGTAGGTTCGATTAGCGAAGCGTAATCGGACGATCGAGTAATCAGACGTTCGCGTAATCGAACGCTTACAACGGAACAACCCTTTAGGGGTTTACTCCAATCCCCCCAATACTCCATCCACCGACCCGCACCAATCCGGCGGATAGACGCCATTCGCCACGTAACGATGGAAGGTGGAATACGGCCAATCGGCCACCCGGGTGACATGACCATGTTTGAGCGGGTTGATATGGACGTAATCCATATGGCGGCGGTAATCCTGCTCATCCCGGATCAGGTGTTCCCAATAATGGCGTTGCCAAATGCCCCGCTCCCCGTGGCGTAACCGGGTCTGGCTGCGCCGCTCGTTCACTGGCAAGGCGCGGGAAAAGTGGCTTTTGATCAGCCGCCAACGCAGGGGGAAATCGGTGTCCCCTTCCGGCAAAGAGAGAATGCAGTGGAGATGGTCGGGCAACACCACCCATGCGTGAATGGCGAAGGGGTGAGCCTCTTGCACCTTGGCAACGCTGCGGCGCAGCAGGTCAATCTGCTCCACCAGCAACCGGTTGTTGCGCCGCTCCAGCAGGTTGACGGTAAAGAACCAGGTTCCTCCGGGCCACCATGCCCGCCGCCAATTGGCCATCCTGTCCTCCTCGTTGAGGCCGAAAAGCCAAGCATAGCCTTGCCTCACTTCGATCTGCTTGCAGGCGTGATGGTGCGGATGTTCCATTACGCGGATGTTCGCTTACGCGATCGTCCGATTACGCTTCGCTAATCGAACCTACAAGGCGACTCAAAGCGGCTTGCAGCGATTCGTTAGACGAGTGGGCAAAACAGGTAGGGGGAAATCAGAAACCCGGCCGCCAGATGGGGCGCGGCGGCCGGGTGAATTGTAAAGAGTAGGGTGACAGGGAAAGGGATCAGCCTAGTCTAATCAACTCGATGGGGGCGTAGCGCTCACCGGAGTTTGCCAGCAGCACGCACTTCTCATGCTCCGCCTGATAGGGGGTCATATTGTCGGTGTGGGCCTCTTTCAGAAAATCGACTGCGCCAGTGGCGGCAATCATCACGCGCTGACCCAGGTTCAGCACATTGCGGTTACGGTCATAGATCTTCATCTCATTCTCCTTTTCTTGTGTCCTGGCGAATGCGCAGGCGTCTGTCCAGGACAACGACATTCAGCCTACGCCCCTGAAAAAAGGTGATTTATGTCACAGATCAAAAAAGGGGCGATAAGGGACTCACAGGTTCAAAAAGCGAGCATAACCCCTTGGCCAGCGGTTGTCGCACGCAGTGGTGCTGCCCTGCCCTTTTCGTCGCGGCGGGCTCGAACCCGGCAGCGGTTGGGGTATATTGGTGGCCGATTAGCCAGTCTCATTCACCGTGGCCGCGCAAGCGGGCCGCTGTTTCAACAAGATGGAGAGTGCTCATGAATCGCGACATTACCGCCCAGTTCATCAAGATGCTGACCAACCTCGACCACTGTCTGGCCAAGGCCGAGGCCCACGCCGCGGCGAAGCAGTTCAACGTGGACAACTTCTTCGGCGATCGGCTGATCGTCGATATGCTGCCGCTGTCCAAGCAGGTGCTGATCTGCTGCGATTCGGCCCGCGCCGTGGTCGCCACCGCCAGCCACAGCGAGCTGCCGGCCATGGGGGATGAGCCCAAAACCATGGCGGATCTGCGCGCCCATATCGGCAAGACCATCAGCTATTTGCAAGGCAAGCTGGACGCGGACTACAGCCAGTACGCCAGCGGCCGTTACGTGCCCCACTGGGCGGGCGGCAAGGGGATGGATGGCCATACCTGCGTCCATGAGTACGGCATTCCCAACTTCTACTTCCACCTCACCATGGCCTACGCCCTGCTGCGCCGCGCCGGGGTCGATCTTGGCAAGCGCGACTATCTGGGCGGGCTCAACCTGCAATAAGCGCTGCACGCCACTGGCGGCAAACAGATAGCAAAAGCCTGCCAAGCGGCAGGCTTTTTTATACCGGATGGCACTGGGCTGGTGCGCAGAAGGGCTGCGCCCTAGAAGGGGCCGTTGCTCTCGCGCAGCTTGTCGGGCAGGCCGTCGTGATCCCCCAGTTCGCGCTCGGGCACGTCATCCCAGTGCAGCTTGCCGAGGGTGATATTGCGCTCGGGGTGCACGGCGTAGTGGATGCGGTTGTCCTCCCGATCGGTATCGCCAATACAAAGCAGCCGGACAGTCTCTTCGGTGTTGTTGATAAAGGCGTGGGCCAGCCCGTCACCAGCCTTGAAACCCACCGAGTCGCCCGGTTGCAGCCGATAGAGCACGCCATCGAGCCAGACATCCGGCGTCCCTTCCAGCACGTGAACGAACTCATCCTCGGTCTTTTCGGCGTGGGGCCAGCTGGTACGGTGGCCGGGCTCGACGATCTCGTGGTGGATGCCGATGCGGCTGAAGCCAAAGTGTTTGCCGAGGGCGCAACCGCGCGACAGGGGCTCCTGACTGCCGGAGTAGTAGCGCGGCGTCTGCTCTTGCAGCTCGCTCCAGTGTTTGATGCAGGGGTGGCGATTCATAGCGGTTCCTTTTCCATGAGGATGCAGTCACGGGAAGGGTCATCCTGACTGTCAGAATGCGGGGAGAAAAGCAGAAATTTTCTGGTCAGATGAGCCCCTCTGACGAGGGGCTCAACAAGCAGGAATTACTTGGCCTTGACGCAAGGCAAGGGAGGAAGCTCGCCCTGTGCAGCCGTGCGGGTCATCTGGTAGTTGCCGGTAAGATCCCGATAGACACGGGTGTTCCACACCTCTCCGTTGTCGAGCTGGAACTCGATGTCGTAGTTGACCCCGGAGACCACCTGGCTGCGCACCTCGCGGATGCTCTGCAGTTTGGCGGCCGTGTTCATGCGAGCCAGCACGCTGGCCAGCGCAGCCTCCCCTTCAGTATTGGGCAACGGCTGACTCTGCCAGCCACCCGCCATCGGCGCACACTCAGGAGTGGGTGACGAGGTGCTGCAGGCACTCAACAGGCCAGCAACAAGGATGGGTAACAACACACGTTTCATATCATTTTCTCCTGCCTGCAAAATGACCACCTTATCAACATCTTGCCATTATTGCAGCCCAAAAGGCTCCCGCTGCGCCCCGCTTGGACGCACCAATCGATCAGCGCCCCAGATTGTCCGCCAGCTGTTTGGCGCGGCTGGCCGCCCACTGGTCGATCATCTTCTCCATCTCCCCGGCGGTGATGGGCTCATCCTTGTGGGTACTGTCCGTGCTCTCACGGGCATCCATCACCCGCACCAGCAGCTTGCCGCTCCGGGAGTCGAGCAGCTGGGCCATGCTGCCCACCTTGAGCAGGTAAGGCTCCTTGCCGATCACTTCGCGGGTGACGTTGATGGCGATCTTGGCCGGCAGCAGGTCACGCAGCTTGGGGTCGGGGCGGGTCAGGTCGAAGTTGGTGACAGCGGCCTGGATCCGCATGACCTTCGGGCCGGGGGCGGTGGCGATCTTGACGCCCTGCTTGATCAGCTCGCTCTGGAACTTGTCGTGGTAGTAGCGGCCAATCTGGTTCTGTTCGTTGGCGGTCAGCAGATACCACTGACCGTTCTCCTGCCGGATAAACTGCAGCGGATCGAGCAGCACCTCATTGTATTGGCGCAGGTCAACGCCCGGCTCCTTGTAAACGCGCTGATTGGGGTTGCTCTCGCTCTGCTGGAAGGCAGTCAACGGGATCGCCTGCAAGCTGTGGGATACCTGATTCTTGACGGCGCAGCCACCCAGAAGGGCCGCAGCCACGGCAACCATCACGACCTTTTTCATATTTGCTCCTGCATTTTACTGTTTGTTTTTGCTGTGGATTTCGCACCACATGGCTGGAGAACCCGTGCCGGATGCCGCCAATGTCACAGAGAAATAACCGATTCATCACCTTCCCACAAGCAACAGATCAGGATTGTTCAGCTCACATCCAAGTTGTCACAATTGAGGCACTTTCGTACAGGGTCAGCCAGGGTACGAACGGCAATCTGGCGAGGGTTCGGTTGTTTAATCCGGCTAAATGGGGCGGCGGAAAGCGCTCAGTTTTTTCAAACGATGCGAGCCGCGGGCGGCATGAGTTGAACGGGGAAATGCCCTGGAACGGGCGATGACCGATCATCAGCCATCTTGCGCAAACTTGCCTGCCGCCGGAGAAGCAGCAGGCTCATTCATCAGTTATCGAGATCCCAGGGGCACTGCTTGACCAGCCCCTCTTTACCGCTGGCGACGATCGCCTGCTGCACCATCCGTTTGTAGCGATTCTTGATATGGGCGGGCAACGCGGGCACCAACAGCCGCTCGTCAAACTCCGGCAGCGGGCGATCCGGCAGCACCGCCTGCTCCTGCGGGCTGAGGGGCGGCCGGGAGGCAATATTGCTGGCCGAGATGGTGGGCGTGCCCACCAGCATCTGGCGTTGCAGCGGCGCACTCAGCAGAAAATCCACCAGCAGGTAGGCGGCCTTGAGCCGCGCAGGATCATCCCCGACATGGCGGGCGATGGAGATCGCATCGAGGGCATAGATGGCCCCCTCCTGCACCATGGCGATCCGCCACTGCTGCTCGTTCTGCTTGTTGCACTCCACCAGCTCCAGCCCCCAGGTGGTGGCAAAGGTCTGCTGGCGCAGATCCTCACAGCGGTTGGCCTGATTGAACCAGAAGCCACGACTGGCTCGCAGCCGCTGCGAGAGCTGCTGCTCCACCTCTTGCTGCAAGGTCTTGTCGGCCAGCATCTCGCCACTGGCAAACAGGGCGGGCGACTTGCCCAGCGAGAGCAGCACCGAAAAGAGCAGCGGCTCGAACTGGTCGCAGAACTCGGCAAACTGGCCCGGCGGCGAGCTGTTGGCGAGCACCTGCCAACTGGTGGGCGCTTGCGGCACCTGCTTGCTGTCATAGGCGAGGCTGAACATGGCGTAGGAGAAGGGCACCGAGTAGTTGCGCTCCCCCTGCTTGTCATACTCGGTGTTCTTGAGGGCGGTCTTCACCTCGGGGTAGTGCTGCAGGCGACTGAAATCGATGGGGAGCAGCAGCTTGAACAGCGGCTGGTGATGGGCCTTGTAAAAGTAGCTGGTCGGCAGCACCACATCGGCGCTGCGGGTGCGTAGGGAGCGGTAGACGCTGTCGAAATCGGTCAGCAGCGGCTCGATCCGGCTGACCGTCGCCTCCACCCCATGGGCTTTGGCGTAGTCGGCAAACTGTTGTTCATAACCCGCAGGCAGATAGCCCCACTCCAGCAATTTGAGCTGAACCGGGGCCGCCAGCGCCGGGGTCATCCCCAACAACCAGCAAAGAGGCAGTAGACGCATGGCCGGGTACTCCTGACAGGTAAACCTTGTTGGAGTATAGGCCCATGCGCCCACTCGTCAGGCCACCAGCTCGGCTCCCATGCTCGCCAGAATGGAGAGGCTGACCACCGCAAACAGCACGCCTGTCACCAGATTGAGTGGTCGCTGTACCCGCAGCAGCAGGCGCTGGGCACGATCGGTGGAGAGGCTCCACGCCAGCAGCCCGAACCAGCAGAGGGAAATAATGAAGAGCTCGCCCACCAGCAGGCTGCGGGTCATCCCGTCCACCTCTGGCGTCACCATGGCGGCCAGCAGGCCGATAAAGAACACCAGCGCCTTGGGGTTGAGCAGATTGGTCGCAAGGCCAGTGCGCACGCCCCTGCCCCAGCCGCGCAGCTCGTTGGCGGCGCTGGCCATCAGGGTACTGCTCTGCTGGCGAGCCGCCATCAGGGCTCCCCACCCCAACCAGCCCAGATAGAGGGCGCCGCAGCACTTGATCACCATAAACAGCAGCGGATGGCTGGCAATCAGCATGCTGATCCCGGTCAGGCTCAGGGTGGCGTGCACCATGATCGCCAGCGAGATGCCCAGCGCCGCGCCAAGGGCGGTCGGCCGGTGCAGGCTGGTGCGCAGGATCAGGGCGAAATCGGGGCCGGGGCTGGCCAGTGCAATCAGGTGCATCAGGCCGAGGGTAACGAACAGACTGGTCAGCATAACAACTCTCGCTTTAACGACGGAGAGCCAGCATGGCGGATCAGCGGGGGGCGCGGCTTGTAAAAGATTGCATCTGGGCACGAAATTCGGCGGGTGTCAGACCGAATGCCTGGCGAAAGCCGTGGTGGAAGTGACTCTGATCGAAGAAGCCGACCGCCAGCGCCACCTCGCTCACCGCCATGCCGCTCGCCAGCAGCCGCTTGCCCTGCTCCAGCCGCAGCCGTTTCAGCCAGGCGTAGGGGGTCATGCCGCTGCGCTTCTTGAACTGGCGCAGGAAGGCGAAGCGATCGAGCCCGAGCAGCCCCGCCAGCTCTTCCAGCGAGTGGGGCTCGTCGAGGGCGGCCATCAGGTAGTCGCGCAGAAATCGCAACTGGGGATCGGCCAGCTGGTGCACCTCGGGGGCCAGATGCAGCAGCTCCCCCAGCAGGGCGAGCAGCTGGCTCTCGATCAGCAGGCCATCGGCCTTGGGGTTGTCGAGATAGCCGTGCAGCTGGGCAAAGCCCTGATAGAGGTCGGGGCGGCTCTGCAATCCCTTGTCGAAGAAGGGTTCCGGCTGCTCCGGCAGCCAGAGCGCCAGCTGCTGCGGATCGATGGCAAAGACCCGCACCTCATACCCTTCCGGCAACAGGCTGAGGCCGTCGTGCACCTCGTCCGGGTTAACGGTAGAGAGCACCCCGCGCACCAGATGGTGGCTATTTCCCTTGTGGATAAACTTCTGGCCACCCCGCTGCACCAGCCCGATATGGTAGTCGAGATGGACATGGCGGCCGTAGCTGAACGCCCTGTGGTGGGAGTGTGACAGCTCGACCCCCGGCAGGTGCGGGGATTGCCAGTAGCGGATGAGGGAATCGGTGGTATTCATGGGTTATAGATACACCGCAAACAAGCTGAAAGCTTGTAGATTATTGCATTCCGGCTATGCCCTTGCAGCTGGTGCAATGGCCACCAAAGCAGGTCGGCTACGCCACCAGCGATAACCGGCAACCACAACCCGCTTATTGAGCTACGGAAAAAGCAAAGGGAGGCATTACGCCTCCCTTCGACTGATCACACAACCCAGTTACTTGGGTTGCAGCTTCATCTCCTGCAAATACTCCTGCACCTGCTGCTTGTAGTCCGCCTGATAGGAGAACTTGGTGCTGTCGCTCGCCGCAATCAGGTTGACCGCGGTGCAGAACAGGGTGGCAGCCAGCAACCCCTTGCCAACCCACTGAGGATGGCTGCGGCTCCAGCTAACCAGCAACAGCAGGATCGGGAACAGGGCATAGGGGAATATCAGCATCAGGTGCCAATAGTTGAAGATGATGGGCGAGAGCGCCGCACTCACCAGCACAGCCAATACGGCCGCCAGCGCATAGAGGCCGAGCCAGCTCGTGCCGTCCACTGATGCACGGTCGCTGCGCAGCAGACGCGGCTTGAGATCCCGCCACAGTTGCCAGTTGGCCTTGGCCGCCAGCAGCACGGTGGCAGAGCCCACCCCGTAGATCATCACCCGCCACAGCCAGACTGCTGTCATCTGCAAATATTCATGACCCGCCAGCCAGATGAACTGAGTGTCGTTGACCAGCTTGCTGGCAAACAGCCAGGAGCCGTAACGCAGCCAGTAGATCACCGATTTCAGCACCGGATAGACATGCACCAGCCCCCATCCGATATAGCGCTGACGCGCTTCGGGATCGACGTTCTGGGTGATATGGCTGTTGCTCATCACTTCCATGGCGTAAGGGATCAGAGATGCACCGATCAGCAGGGCTGCGACCACCACCCCGCTCCAGCTCACCTTGAGGATTCGGCGCCAGAAGAGGTAGGTGGAGATCACAGCCAGCAACGGCCAGGAGTAGTGCAACTGCATCGCCATACCGATAGCCAGCAGATGAACAATCATGTGCCAGAAGGAGGCTCGCTCGCGCATATGCCAAGCCGACCAGCAGTGCATGGCCGAGAAGAGGAAGAGATAGGAGGGGTTGTAGAGCAAACTCTCGTACTGGAACCAGGGGTTGAGCCAGCAGAGCACCAGAAACAGCAACCGCGCATTGCCCTTCGATACGGGGTCAACAAACACCTGGCGGATAACCGCATCAAATAGCAAAAAACCGACCAACCGCATCACCAGCAGCAACACCATGGGGGCATAGGGAGAATCCCACAGTAGCAGCGGCCCACCAATCAGCCAGGCCGACAAGCTCCCCGGCACATTGCCCACCGCACTCGCCGCATTGCCATAGCTGAGCCAGACCCCCTCATAGGCTCCAAGGTAACCCTTGTAGAGCATCTGGGTCTGGTCGCCGGTGAGGAGCTGATTAACAGAAAACAACCAGGAGAGCAGCAGCCCGGCAAATATACAGGCCGCGAATAATGCGTTATGGTAGCGCCCACTAAGACCAATCATTGATCCACACCTATTGAAAAAATTGCTAACGACTTTAACAGTTGCCACCTGATTTTGCTCGTTTACGATTCACATTTTTAGTAGATTTACCAGTCAGTTATGAGACCCGCGGAGCAGTTATGACCCCACCAGTTAAAAAGTTTTTATTCATTGTTGAAGACTTGTATGGTGGTGGTGCGGAAAAGGTTCTGCTCAATACCGCATCCTTGCTAAAAGATGCAGGTGTCGATGTTACCTTGTTTACCTTGCGGGAAAAAATAGACCATACGCTACCTGACAACATTCACCCGATTAATCTTGGCATTGTCACCAAGCTGACTAAAGCCATATCCAATGTTGCGGTTGAAAAAATACAAGCATCTCTGATCTTGAAAAAAGTCAAAGAGATCTCACCTGACGTAATTATCTCATGCTCATGTGACAAAATTACCAGACACCTGCCTGATACACTGAATATTTATTACTGGATCCACGGAAATGTCACCGGCTTTGCCAAAGACAATGCCAAAGGATATGAAAAATTCAAGCGTTTCTATAATGGCAAGAAACTGATCTGCGTATCTCGTGGCATCGCGGACGACATTTTGCACAATGTAAGAGCCACACCAAAATCGTGTCAGGTTATCTACAATCCGTTTGATATCGAGAAAATTCAGGCGTTGGCCGATGAGCCTTTCAGCAAGCCATTCGACAAGTACTTTATCCATGTCGGCACCTTCGAAGAACGAAAACGCCACGATCGTCTCTTGCAGGCATATCAGCTAAGCGGCGTTGCTACGCCACTCGTTCTGATGGGCAAAGGGGAGCGACGCCCTCACATTGAAGCCTTGATCGAGGAGATGAACCTTGCCAGCAAGGTGAAGATCATCGACTTTCAGAAGAACCCCTACCCCTATATCAAAGCCGCTCAGGCGCTCATCCTGACATCCGATGCTGAAGGGCTGCCAACAGTGCTTATTGAAGCACTCATCTGCCATACCCCGGTGATCAGCGTGGATTGCCCGTCTGGACCGGCAGAAATTCTTACTGGGCCACTTCAAGATAACCTTTGCTCCCTTTTTGACATTCCCAAAATAGCGCAAAAAATATCTCGTATGGATATTGATAAAATGCATATACCAGATCATTTTTACAGCCCATTCTCTAGTACAGAGACCATAAAATCATTTATGTCACTTTAGTTTATTAAATTTAATGAAATAACATTGAAATGTCATTTTGAGAGCTAATCCAATGAATATCCTATTAATAGGTATTGATAACGCAGGGCTCATTACCCCGATAGTTGAAGAGATGCGACAACAAGGACACGTGGTTACATTTATTGAGAATGGAGAAATATCTAGATATGATTACCTGCACCCAGTAGAGAGAATATCAAACTTAATTTCAAAGGCTCTGTTTAAAAGAAATTTAAAACAAGAAAGAAGCTGGCTGTCGACCACCCAGTTTTTGAATGGTTTTACAAAAAACCGCCACTTTGATATCACTATCCTCACTAATCCTGATATTTACACGGCAGAACATCTGACACAGCTCAAAAAATGCACCAACAGGATGATTTGCCACCTGTGGGACAGTACTCTCAGAATGCCAAATAATATCAAAAACATTTCACTTTTTGATAAAGTTTTGAGCTTTGATCCGCAAGATGTTAAAAACTATGGCTTTACACCAGTAACTAACTACTATAAAAAGAATTTAACCCCACTCCAACCAAACAGAAATTATGATGGTGATGTGTTTGGTATTTTTAGCTTTGATCGTGAACGCTACGCCTTTATAACTGCATTTCTGGATGCCAACCCAGACTTAAAAATTAAAATCATGATTTATGTTGATCACCACCGAAAGATCAAAAAAATAAGAGACAAGAGAATAGAAATAATTACCAAGCCAATTACTGGTGATGAACTATTGGCAATCTCATCGGCTTATCACTGTATTCTTGATATAGGATACCAGTCACAAAAAGGCTTGTCTTTTAGATTCTTTGAGTCTCTTGCCTATGAACAAAAAATAATATCAAATAACAATACCGCAGAGACATTTCCGTTCTTTCATCCCAACAATATATTTTGCATAACAGATACAGATCTAAAAGTCTCACCTGACTTTTTAACGCTCCCTTATCATCACATATCTGACGAGATAAAAAATCAATACAGACTAGATATATGGGTAAATAAATACATAAAGGCGATGCTTTAATTTTTATTCTGCACCAGGCTATGGTGCAGAAATCTAAATTATTGTGCTATGTACTGAACATACCAATCATTAAATTGATTCTCAAACTCCTCCATATTAATGTAGCTTACATTTTGTTCTTTTTTGGCATCAATATACATTACCATGGCTTTCTCAAAATTTGGTAACCACTCCCGGTTTTCACCTTTACCAAAATTATCATTATATATTCCAAATATAGGTTTTTTAAGCCCTGCAGCAATGTGTATTGTCGCCGTATCTACAGACACGATACCGATACTATTTCTTATTTGAGCGAATAGAACACCTAAAGAATGGGATGAGTCATGTGTGATAACTCTTTCCCTTAAGATATCAGGCATTCTCCTGATATTGTGTTCTGTTTCAATTTTCTTTATCGGTGGATAGAGCAAACATACATTATATCCAGGCTTGCTCAACATAACCTTCAGGATCTCGATAATTTTTTCATCATTAAATGTTCGTGAGCTGCCACTACCGTAAGGATTAAAACAGATTGTGGGATTATCAGGCCAGCTAGATTTAACGCTTGACTCATCTTCAAGATATTCTGGAACAATATAATCTGTATCGGGGTTATCAACCCCCATTTTATTAACGGCCAAGGCAAACTTCTGTGAGAAGTGAATATTCTTGGTTAAATGACCAATTTTAATATTCACACATTTTATTTTGTCATCTATACCAATAACATTTTTTACAGATAATTTTGAGATAAAGAAAATATCTTTCATCTTCATTTCATTAGTAAGATGAACAAGATATTCAATATCTCCTATATCTCTAGCCAATGAGGCGAGTGCTGCATAACTTGGTCTTTTCGGAATAGAATAAACTTCATCAAAAAGAAATTGGTTTTTAAATAAAAACCTCATCTCAGGGGTTGTAATTGCAACTACTTTTTTGCCTGGAAACTTCTTTTTTATTTCACGAGCGACCCAAGATGATACTATGGCATCCCCCAATTTGGCATCCCAACGAACAAAGACTATAGCACCATCTTTACTTGAAGCTGATTTCAAAGATCGGTCAAAAAGCACAATCCCTATTTTACGACGAATGATATCGCGCCATGATTGCAATTTCTTAATCATTTTCTTCCCTCCAAAGGCGATACCTTTATTGTGGTAATTAAAGCCGAAAATAAAAACATGAAGAATATCACCCCGGAGTTATGACTTATAAATGCTTGACTCAAGCTATAATCAACAAGAGTTAATGATGAAACCGCCAACATACTACTGACCAATAAGTTATCTCTATTTTTACTCGCAACCCAAAGTGGATAAAAGTACAGCAGAGCTAACATCAAGAAGCCTATAATGCCGCGTTTAGCCAATTCATCTAAAAATTGATTATGTGCATGTGAGTTAAAATTATAAATGAACTCAGATATAGAACCATTATTATATTGGTTTAATTGTGATAAGCGAATTCCGTTATTTCCCCAACCAAAAATTGGTTTTTCCAAAAAAGAGTTATATGCACTTTCCCACAACTGCAATCGAATGCCTAGAGATGTATCCGGATTCACACCATCAAAATAATGAACAACATCCGCTTTGGCATTATATATCCTATCCATTACGCCACTTTGCGGAAGCATAGCCAAGAAAAGCAACAAGGCACATACAGTGCTTGCATAGAGACCATCTTTGAGGGATAGCTGTTTTCTAAAATAAAAAACTATTGTAAACAAGACGATTGGAAGTAAAACCCAGCCACCTCTGGTCCCGGAGAGAAAACTGCCTATCCCCCCCATTAAAAATGAAAGAAGCATAAAGGCAGCAATGCTTTTCTTCCCTAAATGGCGGAACCAGAAAAAAGCACACAGACATAACAATGCCAATGTCATGCTGATGTTTCCTGACTGAATTGGCATGCTTTCATCAAAAGCTCGAGGCATTCCAAGATAAAACTTTTCATATATTGCGATTAGACCTGAGCTCACTGCTCCTATAGAGAGGCCAGCAATAAGAACGTTTATGTTAATGGGGAACACACTTAATAAAGGTAAGGTCATTGCAGCCATTAACAAACGACTTGGTCGGTCTAACTCTTTGAGTGCGCCACCATCAATCCAGATTGACACTGCTTGGATGACAAAAAAAGAGATGAATATATATGATAATATTTTCACCTCTGAACTCATTGCCAAATAATATTTTTTACGCCAAAAGACAAAAACACTTGTCAAAACTAAAATGCTGGGCCCATATCCATAGCCACTGGGGACCGTTAAAACTATTGCGCCAAATAAAAAAGCTGCAAATTGCACAATAATATTTAGTCGTAGGCAATTATTATCTAAATTCACAAGTTATTTCCTGAACACATAATTCCCACGAATTTTTCGCCACAGCCCGAATACATCGGTACGGGGGAAGATGGCAATCCGGCGGATCTGGAAAGGGTCCTGGTGCATTGCTTTGGGGCCGCTATTGGTAGCGACAGCAAAACGATACCCGGCGGTGATAGCCTGTTCCTTGGCACTCTCATCCATATCTCCGTAAGGGTAGGCAAACGAGAGCAGCGGATGGCCAAGCAGGGCCTCCAGTTGGCGTTTATTCTCCTGAATTTCATGGGCTTGTTGTTCGGGTGCGAGCTTGCTCAAGCGGGGATGGGTCAGGGTATGACCACCAATTTCCACATGACCGCTGGCGGCCAGCGCTTTGACCTGCTCACCACTCATTAGCGAAACCTTGGTATCCGGATTGGTCGGATGCTCCACATCCCAGCGGTTATAACCTTCACCTGTGACTACGTACACCACAGCTTTGTAACCATATTTTTCCAGCAGTGGCAGCATGCGGGTCAGGTTGTCCTGATAGCCGTCATCGGCGGTGATCATCAGGTACTTCTTGCCGTATTGCAGACGGTGGATAAAGCCTTTGTCCGCCAAATCGCGGAAAGTCAGGGTCTCGTAGCCGAGCCACTTCATCAGTCGCAGATGCTTCTCGAACATGGTGATCGGCATCCAGGTGCCATGCACTCCTTTCTCGCTATCCTGCTCGATAAAACGGTGGTACATGATGACGGGCATCTCGCGGCGCAGGGTTTCGACTACGGCATCCTGATAGATGGTTTCGAGGCCGGATACTACCCCCTGCAAGCCATACTCATCCTGAATGCGTTGGCGAATGGCTTCCGGCACCACATTGCTTGCGAGGGCGGATTCGATTTCGCCCTTCAGCGCGGCAAAATCGATGGCCAGATCCTTGGGGCCGATATCGCCAAAATTACTCGCCAGAGCATCATCCAGATTCTGTTCGGTTACCAGACCAACTGCCTTGGCTTCACCAATGGCAAAGGCGGGCCGACCACAGAGCAGTGCTTCCATCGCTACCCGACCGGCACCGATCACCAGATCGCAACTCGCCAGCAGAGCGGGCACATCGTCAACATAGCCAACAAACTCGGCACGGCCTTCGAAATGGGCAAAGCGCTCAGGCACCTTGGTACCACTGACAATCCGCACCTTGTAGGCATCCAGATCGAGTACCTCGTCGAGCAGACGGTAACAGAGCTCCCCTTTGGGGCCGCTCAAACGGCCAATGATGGCGATCACCGGCTTGGGATTGTCCGGCGCTGGCACAGGCTGGAATTTGTCGGTTTCGATACCGTTGCGCAGCACCTGCACGATCGCGGGATCGACCCCCAGATTGTCGACAATCTGATGGGCAATATCCTCACAAACGGCAACTGCCCGATAGCCGAGAGCATGGAATGCCTTGCGCGAAGCGTGCACCGGCTGGCGACCATGAACCGTGGTGATCATCGGGGTGCCAGTCAGCTTGCAGGCCACATAACTGCTCCAGCCGGAGGCGCGGGAGTGAGCATGCACCAACTGGATATGGTGCTTTTTGATGAGATAGATAAGGTAGAAGACGTGCCAGAAGCGGCGCAGAATGCTGCGCTTGTTGAATCTCAGCTTGAAGACTGGGCCAAGAGTCGGCTTGGTCAGGGTATCTGATACATAAAAGACGTTGTGACCACGCCGGGTCAGTTCGTTGCCGACCGTGGTGGCATAGACCTCAGCTCCCGTTACCTCGAGCTGGGAGAGTGCCATCAATATATTCATCGCGCGGTTACCCGGTAGAGAAGAGAGGAACGGCAAGCAGCCACAGAGACCAGAAACCGGAAGCAGGCGAGTGCCCACTTCCGGTTTTGCGCTCAAACTGCCGCGTTGTGCTCACCTGTTAGCGGTTGAGCCAGGCCATGTAATCCGCTACCCCTTCGGCAACGGTTTTAAACTCGGCGTCATAACCCACGCTGCGCAGCTTGGTCATGTCAGCCTGGGTGAAGCTCTGGTAGCGACCCTTGAGGTGATCCGGGAAGGGGATGTATTCGATAGACCCCTTCTGATGATGCTTGATCACCGCTTCGGCCACGTTCTGGAATGGCTCGGCACGGCCGGTACCGCAGTTGAAAATGCCGGAGTGCTGCGGGTTCTGCCAGAACCAGAGGTTTACCTTGCAGACGTCGTCGATATAGATGAAGTCACGCATCTGACCACCGTTCGGGAAGCCATCGCAACCTTCGAACAGCTTGGGATTCTCGCCCTTCTTCACCTGGGTGTTGAGGTGGAAGGCGACGGAAGCCATGGAGCCTTTGTGCTGCTCGCGCGGGCCGTAGACGTTGAAGTACTTGAGGCCAACGACCTGAGAGTTGATCTCCGGCATCCAGCGGCGCACGTACTGGTCAAACAGCTGCTTGGAGTAGCCGTAGACGTTGAGCGGCTGTTCGAACTTGGGATCTTCGATGAAGTTGTCGTTGCGGCCACCGTAGGTCGCGGCAGAAGAGGCGTAAATGAACGGGATTTCACGCTCGATGCAGTAGTGGAACAGATCCTTGGAGTACTCGTAGTTGACCTCCATGATGAACTTGCCGTTCCACTCGGTGGTGGCAGAGCAGGCACCTTCGTGGAAGATCACCTCGATGCCGTTGTCCCACTCTTCAAACTCGTCACCGGAGACGATGCGCGCCTGAAACTCGTCTTTGTCCATGTAGTCAGCGATGGTCAGATCGACCAGGTTGACGAACTTGGTGCCGTCGGTCAGGTCATCAATGACCACGATATCGGTCCGTCCTTGAGCGTTCAGCTGCTTGACCAGATTGCTGCCGATAAAGCCAGCACCGCCAGTTACTACGATCATGGAGTTTGCCTCTCGTACGTTGATGGCTACATGTGACTGCTTGTTAAAGCTGTGTATAGTGAGCCAATTTGAAATTGCCGAAAAGTTTATCACGGGCCGTCCGGGGATTCGACCTTGTTCAAAACTGCCCCGAGCGGAACCTGTTGGAGGAATGAGTGATGAAAACCAGAGACAGGATCATTCACAGCGCGACCGAGCTGTTCAACGATCAGGGTGAACGCAACATCACCACCAACCATATTGCGGCGCACATGGGTATCAGCCCGGGCAACCTCTACTACCACTTCCGCAATAAAGAAGACATCATCCACTCCATCTTCGACCAGTATGCCCGTCACCTGAGCGAGAGCTTCGTGCCGACCCGCAACCGTGAAATCACTCTGCAGGATCTGATGGGCTATCTCGATGCCATCTTCTATCTGATGTGGCAGTTCCGCTTCTTCTACGCCAATCTGCCGGACATCCTGAGCCGTGACGAGCCGCTGCAACAGAAGTACCTCAAGGCCCAGGAGCAGATGCGATCCTCAGTGGTCGCGCTGCTCAGAAGCCTGCGCGAAGGGGGCATCATAGATGTCAGCGATGAAGACCTGCCGGATCTGGGACAGACCATCAAGATGGTGGTGACCTGCTGGATCCCCTTCCAGATTGCCCAGGCCCCCAACACCCGCATCACCAAACCGCTGCTCTATCAGGGCGTGTTGAAGGTGCTGTTCCTACTGCGCCCCTATGTGCAACCCCAGGTTGCCGGACAGATCCAGCAGCTGGAGCAGCACTACCGCCAGCTGGCCCAACCAGCTGGGTGAGATCTGTTTCACATTTGTTGAATATCAGCACAATCATTTGAATTTACCGCAACAGATTGCAGTAAAATGTCGCCCTCTGTTGATACGCAGCTGAAATAGCCACTAAGGATCGAGGATGTCTAACGGATTCTATCGTCACCTGACCGAGCAACTGAACCAGGTGCAAGCTGAAGGGTTGTACAAGCAGGAGCGCATCATCACCTCCGCCCAGCAGGCCAGCATCGCCGTCGGCGGTGAGCAGGTACTGAACTTCTGTGCCAACAACTATCTTGGGCTGGCCAACCACCCGGATCTGATCGCTGCCGCCCATCAGGGACTCGACAGCCATGGCTTCGGCATGGCCTCGGTGCGCTTCATCTGTGGCACCCAGGATCAGCACAAAGCGCTGGAGCAGAAGATGTCTGCCTTCCTCGGCACCGAAGACACCATCCTCTACTCCTCCTGTTTCGATGCCAATGGCGGTCTTTTTGAGACCCTGTTCGGCGCCGAAGATGCCATCATCTCCGATGCCCTCAACCACGCCTCCATCATCGACGGCGTGCGGCTGTGCAAGGCCAAGCGTTATCGCTACGCCAACAACGATATGGCCGAGCTGGAAGCCCAGCTCAAGCAGGCTGACGCCGATGGCGCCCGCTTCAAGCTGATCGCCACCGACGGTGTCTTCTCCATGGATGGGGTCATCGCCGACCTCAAATCCATCTGCGATCTGGCAGACAAATACGATGCGCTGGTGATGGTGGATGACTCCCACGCCGTCGGCTTTATCGGCGAAAATGGTCGTGGCACCCACGAATATTGCGGCGTGATGGAGCGGGTCGACATCATCACCGGCACCCTGGGCAAGGCGCTCGGCGGCGCGTCCGGTGGCTATACCTCCGGCAAGAAAGAGGTGATCGACTGGCTGCGTCAGCGCTCCCGCCCTTACCTCTTCTCCAACTCGCTGGCCCCCTCCATCGTTGCCGCCACCATCAAGGTGATCGACATGCTGGCGGAAGGTCACGACCTGCGCGCACGTCTGAAAGAGAACAGCCGTTACTTCCGCGAGCGGATGAGCGCAGCCGGTTTCACCTTGGCTGGCGCCGACCACGCCATCATTCCGGTGATGCTGGGGGATGCCAAGCTGGCCTCCGAAATGGCGAGCCGCATGCTGGCAGCCGGCATCTATGTGGTGGGCTTCTCCTTCCCGGTCGTGCCCAAGGGTCAGGCGCGCATTCGCACCCAGATGTCTGCCGCCCATACCCGCGAGCAGCTGGACAAGGCGATCGACGCCTTTATCCGCATCGGCCGTGAACTCGGCGTTATCTGATTTGAATCAAGGGGCTGCAGCCCCTTTTTTCTGCATTCATATTGAAGGAACAGCCATGAAAGCACTCTCCAAACTGCACAAAGAGGTCGGCATCTGGATGACGGATGTACCGGCTCCCGAGCTCGGCCACAACGATCTGCTGATCAAGATCCGCAAAACCGCCATCTGCGGCACCGACATCCATATCTACAACTGGGACGAGTGGTCCCAGAAGACCATTCCGGTACCCATGGTGATCGGCCACGAATATGTCGGGGAAGTGGTCGCCATCGGTCAGGAGGTGCGCGGCTTCGCCATCGGCGATCGGGTCTCCGGTGAAGGGCACATCACCTGCGGTCACTGCCGCAACTGCCGCGCCGGACGCACTCACCTCTGTCGCAACACCATTGGCGTTGGCGTCAACCGCCCGGGCGCCTTTGCCGAGTATCTGGTGATCCCCGCATTCAACGCCTTCAAGCTGCCGGACAACATCCCGGACGAGCTGGCCGCCATCTTCGACCCGTTCGGCAATGCGGTGCACACCGCCCTCTCCTTCGATCTGGTGGGTGAAGATGTGCTCATCACCGGGGCGGGTCCTATCGGCATCATGGCTGCCGCCGTCTGCCGCCATGTGGGTGCGCGCCACGTGGTGATCACCGATGTCAACGAATACCGGCTGGAGCTAGCCCGCAAGATGGGCGCCACCCGCGCGGTCAACGTGGCCAAGGAGAAGCTGGCCGACGTGATGAGCGAGCTGGGCATGACCGAAGGGTTCGACGTGGGGCTGGAGATGTCCGGCGTCCCGAGCGCCTTCCAGGAGATGCTCGACAAGATGAACCACGGCGGCAAGATCGCCATGCTTGGCATCCCCCCCTCCACCATGGCCATCGACTGGAACAAGGTGATCTTCAAGGGGCTGTTTATCAAAGGGATCTATGGCCGCGAGATGTTCGAGACCTGGTACAAAATGGCCAGCCTGATCCAGTCCGGGCTGGATCTCTCCCCCATCATCACCCACAGATTCCACATCGACGAATTCCAGCAGGGGTTCGATGCGATGCGCTCCGGCCACTCCGGCAAGGTGATCCTGAGCTGGGATAAATAACCCTTTTCACCCTTTGGTTACTCGAAACCCGGCATTCGCCGGGTTTCTTTTTATCTCCACCACCAGAATTGCCGTGATATCGCCCAAAACTTTGTACGCAGAGTGTTTAACACTTCACACACAAGCGTTTAAATGGCTGTAACTATTCGGTTATAATCCCGTCGTTTACATGGATAATAAAAGACTGCTGGGAGTATATGAGCGTGTTGAAAAAACTGAGCTATTTGCTGGCTGTCGGGATGACGGCCGCCAGCTTGTCTGGGGCAGTGCTTGCTGCCGATGAGATGTCACCGGAGGCTATTGCCGAGCGGATCAAACCGATCGGTCAGGTCTACACCGCCAAGGATCTGGAAGGTATTGCCGGCGCGGGTGCTGCACCTGCTGCGACCGCCTCTTCCGGTCCCCGCGATGGCGAAACGGTATACAAGGGCGCCTGCTTTGCCTGTCACGACACCGGCGCTGCCGGTGCCCCCAAACGGGGTGACAAGACAGCCTGGGAACCACGCGTCGCCCAGGGCATTGATACTCTCAAGAAACATGCCATTGAAGGCTTTACCGGCAAGTCCGGCATGATGCCTCCACGCGGCACTTGTGCGAACTGCAGCGACGAAGAGATTGAAAACGCCATTCACTACATGACTGACAACCTCTAAGTATTTGAAAGGGCCGCAATTGCGGCCCTTTCAATCTATCGGCTTCCGACTACTCTTGTAGGGTAGGCATAGTCGGGAGTTGCTCATGTCGCCCCATTCCACCGAATCCCACTACTCAACTCCTCTGCTGGCGTTGGTCTCTGCCATTATGGATTTTCCGGCTCCCCCTACAGCGCAGAGCAGCGATTATGATGATCTGATAAAGCAGATAAACCAGCTCTGCCCGTTGCAGCATTTCGGCATGCTGGGCCTCTCCGACAGTGGTCTGAACTGGCTCTACGCCTACAAAATCAGCGATACCTTCAAGCAACAACTGGGGCGGGAGCAGTCCCGCATCACCGATCAGCTCACCCAGCTCGATGAGGCCGAAGGGTGGTGCGTCTTTCCTATCGAACATGGTCAGGTGCAGTGGCTGCTGGCTCGCGGCGAACCATCCGACCTGCCCACATTACGCCTGCTGCTGGAGTGTCTATCCAAACGGCTGACCGAAACCCAAGCGGGCTCCCATCTCACCGAGCTGCCTTCTCCGCTGATCCGCAAAGACCCGAACTGGAAAAAGAAAATCGAGAGCATCAGCCGCATCATGCGACTGGCCAACACCCTGCCCGGTCAGGCGCTCTTCTCCCAGCTGGAGGCGGTGCTGCGCCAGATGCTCGCCATTGAGGATATGCTGCTGGTCAGGCTCCACAGCCATACGCTTGAGAAGATTTATCCCGCACATCCTCGTCAAAGCGACGAATTCATCAGCGGTTTGTGCCACAGCACCAGCAATATCGAGGTCAACAGGGAGGCAACCTACTGGCACAGCATGCCGCTACGGCTGCAACAACAGTACTTCGCCCACTTCATCATCAGCACCGCGCAACCGCTGGAGACAGACGACAAGCTGTTTCTCGACTTCCTGCGTGGCCAGCTCACCCTGCTGTTGGAGCTGAAGCGGATCCGCCAGCAGCTTAACGACATCAATAGTGAAGACTCCATCAACCAGCGGCTGCAACAGCTGCGTCAGACCAACCTCAGGCTGCAAAAGCAGCTCAAGCAGCATCAGGAGCTGGAACGGCGGCTGCAATTCGATGCGCTTCACGACCCGCTGACCCAGCTACCGAACCGGGCACTGTTGATGAACCACCTCAATCAAGCCATGACCCACTACAACCGCTACAAGTCACCGGGGTTTGCGGTGATCTTCATCGATGTGGATCACTTCAAGCAGATCAATGACACCCTGGGCCACAGTGCTGGTGATCAGCTGCTCAAGGAGGTAAGCCGCCGCCTCCAGACCTGCATCCGGCAAAACGATATGGTGGCCAGATTGGGGGGCGACGAGTTCGTCATCTATCTCGATAGCAGCAAACATGAAGATGACATCAGCCCGGTGCTCAACCGTATCATCAGCCGCCTCTCCTATCCGTTCCGGCTGCTTGGCAATGAGCTGAGTATTACCGTCAGCCTGGGGGTATCGAGTGTGTCCGAACAGACATCGGATATCAGCCAGTTACTCCACCAGGCCGATCTGGCCATGTACCAGGCCAAACGCAATGGCCGCAGCCGCATCGTCAGCTACTCGGATGATTGCATCAACCAGAACTGGAATTCGCCGGAAGAGATGCTGGCTCGGGCCCTGCGGGAAGGGCGTATCGTCCCCTACTACCAACCGGTGATCCGGCTACAGGATAGCCGCCTGACCGGTCTGGAGGTGATGGCGCGCTGGCTGACCGAAGAGGGAATTCTGAAGGATGCATTCGACTTTATTCCGCTGGCGGAGCAATGTGGCCTGATTCTGGAGCTGGATTATCAGATCCTGCGCCACACCTGCCAGCAACTGAAAGTGTGGCTTCCGATCTCGGGCCAGAGCAAGTTCAAGGTCGCCATCAACCTCTCCGGCAAACATCTGGTCAACCATGATCACATCATGCGGTTGGTGGACATTATCGATGAGGAGGGGATAGCACCAGGCTATCTGATCTTTGAATTCAACGAGCGGGAGCTGTCGCGGCAGGATTCCGATGCGCTGGCCTCCCTGCATGAGCTGAGGGCCAAGGGTATCCAGATCAGCCTCGATGATTTCGGCACCGGCTTCTCCTCCCTCAACGCCCTGTTCCATTTCCCGGTAGATTACATCAAGGTGGATGACAGCTTTACCCAGCGGATGCTGCAGTCCCCCAAAGATCTGGCGCTGATCCGCGCCATGCGGGATATCTGTCAGGATCTCGATTACACCCTTGTGGTTGAAGGCATTGAGAACCAGCAGCAGTTACAGAAGCTGATAGATATCGGCTGCCGGATGGGGCAAGGACGCTATATATCTCCCCCCATGCCGGGAGCAGACATCATTCCACTGCTATCCCCCGGCAACGCAACCTCCTAATCTTTCTTGAACATGGCGCGCAGATTGGCCACCGCCATCTGCCCCTTCTGCTGGCGCTCCTCGGCAGTCACCTTCTTCTGGTTTTCCCATTCAAGGTCATCCTGCGGCAGCTCCAGCAGGAAGCGGCTCGGCTCCGGACGTACCGACTCGCCAAACTGACGCCGCTCCTTGCAGAGGGTGAAGGTCAGTTCGGTCTGAGCCCGGGTGATGCCCACGTAGGCGAGACGCCGCTCCTCCTCCACATTGTCCTCGTCGATGCTGGTCTGGTGGGGCAGCAAGCCCTCCTCCATCCCCACCATGTAAACATAGGGGAACTCCAGCCCCTTTGAGGCATGCAACGTCATCAACTGCACCTGATCCGCGTCGTCCTCCCCCTCGTTGCGCTCCATCATGTCGCGCAGGGTGAGGCGATTGACCACCTGAGCCAGCGTCATCGACTCTTCCAGCTCATCTCCTTCCAGCATCTCGGTGATCCAGCGATAGAGAGTAGAAACGTTCTGCATCCGCATTTCTGCCGCTTTCGGGCTGGGGGAGGTCTCGTAGAGCCACTCTTCGTAGTGGATCTCCTTGATCATGTCCCGCACCGCCTCCACCGGATTGCCACGCAGCGCCTGATCGCCAAGGCGTACCAGCCAGTTGGTGAAAGCCTGCAGGGCCACGAGGCCCCGCCCGGAGAGGTGCTGCTCCAACCCAAGCTCGAAGCTGGCGGCAAACAGGCTCTTTCCGCGTTGATTGGCATACTGCCCCAGTTTTTCGAGGGTAGTGGGGCCAATCTCGCGGCGCGGCAGGTTGACCACCCGCAGGAAGGCGGTGTCCTCATCCGGATTCACCAGCAGCTTGAGGTAGGCCATGATGTCCTTGATCTCGGTGCGGGAGAAAAACGAGGTGCCGCCGGAGATACGGTAAGGAATCCGGTTGGTCATCAGCGCCTTCTCGAAGATGCGCGACTGATGGTTGCCCCGATAGAGGATGGCGTAATCCTTGAACCGGGTGCGGTTCATAAACTTGTGGCCCATCATCTCGGCAGCGATCCGCTCCGCTTCGTGCTCCTCGTTCTTGGCGAACAGCACCTTGAGCTTCACCCCCTCATCCAATTCGGAGAAGAGCGCCTTGTCATAGACGTGGGGGTTGTTGGCGATCAGGATGTTGGCGCACTTGAGGATACGCCGCTTGGAGCGGTAGTTCTGCTCCAGCTTGATCAGCTTGAGGCTGGGGAAATCCTCGCTCAGCAGCACCAGATTCTGCGGCTTGGCACCGCGCCAGGAGTAGATGGACTGGTCATCATCCCCTACCACGGTAAAACGGGCACGCTCGCCGACGATCTGCTTCACCAGCTCGTACTGGCTGGTGTTGGTGTCTTGGTACTCATCGACCAGCAGATAGCGGATCTTGTTCTGCCAGCGCTCACGTACCTCCTGATTGTTCTTGAGCAGCAGGGTCGGCATCACGATGAGGTCGTCAAAATCCAGCGCGTTATAGGCCACCATCTGGCGGTGATAACGCTCGTAGAGCTGGGCCATCAACACCTCTTCCGGCCCGCGGGCAATGCGCATGGCGCGGGCTGGCAGGATGAGATCGTTCTTCCAGTTGGAGATTTGGCTGATAAGGGCCGAGAGCTTGTCCTTGTCGTTGTCGAGCTCGTCTTCAGTCAATTCTTTCAGCAGCGCCAGCTGGTCGGTGTCATCGAACAGGGAGAAGTTCGCCTTGAGATTCAGGCTCTTGTGCTCACGACGAATGATATCGAGCCCCAGGGTATGGAAGGTGGAGACCATCAGCCCCCGCGCCTCCTTGCGCCCCAAAGTCTGGCCAACCCGCTCCTTCATCTCCCGCGCAGCCTTGTTGGTAAAGGTGACCGCAGCTATGTTGCGCGCGTTGTAGCCGCACTGCTGCACCAGATAGGCAATCTTGTTGGTGATGACGCGGGTCTTGCCCGATCCGGCACCCGCCAGCACCAGGCAAGGGCCGGAAACATACTTGACCGCTTCGTTCTGATTGGGGTTGAGCTTCATGGGCCGGATCTCTTGGCTTATGATGAGGGGCGGCATTGTACCAGAAATCACCCGACGAGCCGTACCTGCTGCACGGCAGGCAACCGCCAATCGGGCTTATCGCGCCTTGTGTTCGAGCGCTATTTTCAGGATCATGGCCGACCTTTCGAGATGATGACTTTTTCCAGATGATGAGGGGAGCATGAATCAGCAACAGCATGACCAACTGCGCAGCCAGTTTCCAGCCTTGGCGCAGGCGGTAAACGGCCACCCTCTGGTCTATCTGGACAATGCCGCCACCACCCAGAAGCCACACGCGGTACTGGATGCCATCGCTCACTACTATCGGGCCGACAACGCCAACGTGCACCGTGCCGCCCACGCCCTGAGTGGCCGCGCTACCCGAGCCTTTGAGGCTGCCCGCGAGACGGTCGCCCGCTTTATCAATGCACCCCGCAGCCACGAAGTTATCTGGACCCGTGGTACCACAGAAGCGATCAATCTGGTGGCCCAGAGCTGGGGGATGAACGAGCTCAAGGCGGGGGAGGAAATCATCCTCAGCACGCTGGAGCACCACGCCAATATCGTCCCGTGGCAACTGGTCGCCCAACGCACCGGCGCGGTGATCCGGGTCATCCCGCTCGATGAGCGGGGCGATCTCGATCTGGCCGCCTATCACGCCATGCTGGGGCCACGGACCCGTCTGGTAAGCGTGGCCCACGTATCCAATGCCCTTGGCACCGTCAATCCAGTCAAAGAGATGGTGGCAGCGGCCAAGGCAGTCAGCGCTCTGACCCTGCTCGATGGCGCTCAGGCGGTGGCTCATCTCGAGGTGGATGTGCAGGCCATAGGTTGCGACTTCTACGCCTTCTCCGGTCACAAGCTCTATGGCCCGACCGGCATCGGTGTGTTGTGGGGCCGCACCGAACTACTGGAGCGGATGCCGCCCTGGCAAGCCGGTGGCGAGATGATCGATCGGGTCAGTTTCAGCGGCACAACCTTCAATACCCTGCCCTTCAAGTTCGAGGCGGGCACCCCCCATATTGCTGGCGCTATCGGCCTCGCCGCCGCCATCGACTTTGTGATGGCGCAAGATAGGGAATGGCTCGCCCAACATGAGCAGGCACTGACCGACTATCTGGTAGCTGGCCTGCAACAAGTGCCGGGGTTGCGTCTGGTCGGCGAACCCGGCCAACGCGCCGGTGCGGTCTCTTTCCTGCTCGACGACATCCACCCGCAAGATGCTGCTACCCTGCTCGACATGCAGGGTATCGCCCTGCGAGTCGGCCATCACTGCGCCATGCCGCTGATGGAATCGCTCGGGATCGGCGGCACCATGCGCGCCTCGCTGGCTTGCTACAACAATCGGGACGATGTCGACGCCCTGCTGGCCGCCCTGCACAAACTCAGTGACTTCTTCTAAGGCAGACAACCGAATGAGTGACCTCGCAAGCTATACCCAGATTGGCCTTGAGCCCAACGCCGACACCATCCGCCAGCAGTTTGCCGCCGCTCATGGCTGGGAGAACCAGTACCGGCTCATCATCCAGCTCGGCAAGCAGCTGCCAGCACTCCCCGCCGAATGGCAGCAGGAGGCACTCCGTCTCAAGGGGTGTGAAAGTCAAGCCTGGCTGAAGGGAGAACAAAGTGAGGATGGCTGCTGGCACTTTGCCTGTGATTCCGATGCCCGCATCGTGCGGGGCCTTATCGTCATCGTGCTGGCCGCGCTCAACCACAAATCGTCTGCGGCGATCCAGGCCTTTGATATGGAAGGGTATTTCACCGAACTGGGACTAGAGAAACACTTGAGCCCGTCACGAGGTAACGGGCTCAGAGCGATCGTGCTGGCGATCCGGGAACAGGCTGTCTAACCCGCCTTGTTCAGCGGTCGATTAGGCTTCGCCAATCGACCCTACTTCTTCATCCCCGGCCTCTTTCTCGGCGCGGGCCCCCCGCTCGGCAATCTTCTTCAATACCCGGGACGCGGCAACCAGCCCAAAGGTTGCCGTCACCGGCGTCACGGCGCCAAAACCGGAGGCGCAATCCATCTTCATGGTGCCATCGCTGGCCGCCTTGGCCTGACAGGTGCCACCATTACCATCCGGATAACTCAGCTGCTCGGTTGAGAAGACACACTCCACCCCGAATTTGCGCGCCGGATTCTTGCTGAAGTTGTGCAACCGGCGCAGGTCGGAGCGAACCTTCGCAGCGAGCGGATCCTGAATGGTCTTGGCCAAATCGGCCACGGTGATTTGGGTCGGATCCATCTGACCGCCGGCACCACCCGCGACGATCACCGGGATCTTGTTGCGCTTGCAGAAGGCAATCAGCGCCACCTTGGCCTTGACCGAGTCGATGGCATCCACCACATAGTCAAACTCCCGCTTGATATGCTCGGCCAGATTATCGGCGGTGACGAAATCATCTACCTCGATCACTTTGCAATCCGGATTGATGGCGCGAATACGCTCGGCCATCACCTCGGTCTTGAGGTGACCAACCGTCCCCTGCATGGCGTGGATCTGGCGATTGGTGTTGGTGATGCAGATATCATCCATGTCGATCAGGGTGATCTGGTTGATACCGGCACGGGCCAGCGCCTCGGCCGCCCAGGAGCCCACGCCGCCTATCCCCACCACACAGACCTTGGCCTGGCTAAAGGAACGCAGGGCATTCTGACCATAAAGACGGGCAATGCCCCCGAATCGCTGTAGATATTCTGCTTTCATACCACCACCTTGCTTGAGGGCGGCCATTATAGCGACAACCACCGCCAGCCGCGATGGCATAACCGGAGAAAATCGGGGAGGAAAAACAGGGAAAACGGCAGAGAAGAGGGAATAAAAGGTCAGTTATCAGACGATTTAATAAATTGCAGGCAATAAAAAACCCCGCTCGATGAGCGGGGTTCTTAAATTGGGTGCCTGGCAGTGTCCTACTCTCGCATGGCGAATGCCACACTACCATCGGCGCTACCGCGTTTCACTTCTG
>NZ_JAAKOV010000010.1:0-166363 GCF_049171595.1 Aeromonas sp. 603607 | reverse complement strand
ATGGTGGGTCGTGCTGGATTCGAACCAGCGACCAATTGATTAAAAGTCAACTGCTCTACCGACTGAGCTAACGACCCTCACCACGACCAGTTCCGACTGCATTACTGCTTCGGCTCTGACGGCGGCCTATATTACGGATTTAAATTTCCGGTGCAACAGAAAATTCGTAATTTAAATCCGTTTGCTCACTGTGCGTACAAATGCAGGCTGTTTTTACAGTAGCGTTACGAAAACAGTGACATACAGCAATGTTACAGCTTGGCCAGACTCTGTTTGGCCAACTGGGCTGGCGAGGTGTTGGGATAGCCCTTGATCACCTGCTCATAGAAGGATTTGGCTTCCGCCTTCTTGCCATCCAGCTGCGCCAGCATACCCAGCTTCAGCAGCGCATCGGCTCGCTTGGGGGATTTGCTGTATTTGTTGGCCACGGTCGAGAACTGGGCCGAGGCACCGGCTCTGTCACCCTTGTTGAACAGCAACTGGCCGAGCCAGTAGTGTGCATTGGGAACATAGCCCGAATTGGGGTACTGCTTGATGAAGCCCTGGAAAGCCGGAATGGCTTTGTCATAGTTCTTCTCTTTGAGCACCATGTTGACCGCTGCGTCGTAGGCCTGATTCTCATCCTGATTGGTTGAGTAATTGGCCGCAGCAGCCGGTGTAGCGGCAGCAGCAGGGGCCGCGGCGGCCGGTGCAGCCTGCTGGCTGCTGGCAACCTTGTCGAGCTCCTGATAGAGCTGACGCTGGCGCTCTTGCGACTGTTCCATCTGGTAGGTCTGCTGCTCCAGCTGACCACGCAGCTCGGAAACCTCCCCTTGCAGGGAGTCGACCTGTTGCTGCAATTCAGCTTGCAGTCGCAGACGGGCATTGAGGGTGCGCTCCAGCAGGGCAACCCGATCTTCCAGGCTACCGGTGGGCACGATGGCGCCATTGTTGCCGCTAAGGACAACCCCACCACTTGAGTCACCGCCCAGATCGCTGACCGGTGCCGCAGCTTGCGCATTCAGAGCAACCATTACGGCCAGCGCAACGACAGCTTGCTTGTACACAGATTTCATTCGGATCAAACCTTAGCGTTTAGTACAGATAAAACGGCCAGCGCCATCGTCGCTCGCATATGCAGATTTCATTCGGATCAAACCTTGGCGTTTAGTGCAAATAAAACGGCCATCGAAATGGCCGCTTGCATATAAACGAACTTCGTTCGGTTCAAACCTTAGTAAACCAGAACCGCGCGGCGGTTTTTGGCAAAGGCATCCTCGGTGTGGGACAGATCCAGCGGCTTCTCTTCGCCATAGCTGACGATGGAGAGCTGCTCGGCCTGCACACCCAGGGTTTGCAGATACTTGGCAACAGCCTTGGCACGACGCTCGCCCAGGGCGATGTTGTACTCCGGAGTACCGCGCTCATCGGCGTGACCTTCGATCAGGACTTTCACGCTCGGGCGCTCGCGCAGGTAGCTGGCGTGGGCATCCAGCAGATCAGCGTACTGACCCTGGATATCGTAACCGTCGAACGGGAAGTAGATCACGTTGTCACGCTGCAGTGCTTCGAACTTCTGACGCATCTGCTCTTCCGGGGACAACATGCCGTTGGCGCCGCCGGTTTGTACACCGCCCATGCCGTCGGTCATACCTGATTCAGCGCCAGCGGCGTCGGAATCAGAAGAAGAACTACAAGCGGCCAGGGTGAACAGTGGCAGTGCGATGGCCAAACCCTTGAGCAGTTTATTGAGTTGCATGCTATTTCCTTAAACCTTTATAACAAAACAAAAAACAATTGGATTTTTATCAATTCAAGAAGGGCGACCAAGCTGGTGCACGAATTTCACCGCTACTGGTCGGAAGCACAGCCTTGAAGCGACCATCAGTCGACACCAACGCGAGACTCTTACGACCCTGATAGATGGTGGCATAAATGATCATGCTGCCATTGGGAGCCACACTTGGCGACTCATCCAGAGCACTCTGGGTAAGGACCAACAGGGCATTGTTTTCCATGTCCTGACGGGCAATACGATACTGTCCCTGAACACGGGTCACCATCACCATGATTTTGCCATCAGGAGTGATGGATGCACCCTGGTTGGATTCACCTTCCCAAGTCATCCGGCGAGTCATACCAGTCGCCAAATTTACGCTATAAATCTGGGGTTTGCCACCACGTTCAGAGGTGAACAACAAATTTTGCCCATCCGGCATCCAGGAGGGTTCAGTGTCGATCACACGGCTGGTTGTGACGCGGGTCAGCTGCTTGCTAGCGACATCAACCACATAGAGGTTCGGTGAACCATCTTTGGAGAGAACGATAGCCAGACGACGACCATCCGGAGACCACTCCGGCGCCCCGTTGATACCGCGGAAACTGGTGATCAGGCTGCGCTGCTGGGTGTAGATATCCTGCACGTAGATTTCGGACTTCTGGTTCTCGAAGCTCACGTAGGCCAGCTTGCTGCCATCCGGCGACCAGGCCGGAGACATCAAGGGCTCGCGGGAGCGCAGCAGGGTCTTCTCGTTGTAACCGTCGTAGTCAGAAATACGCAGCTGGTACGGGAACTGGGTACCCTGCTGTACGGAGACGTAAGCCAGACGGGTCAGGAAGGCACCGCGCTCGCCAGTCAGACGTTCATAGACGATGTCGGAGATACGGTGGGCAAACTGGCGCATCTGGGCACCCGGGATGGTCGCCATACGGCTATCCAGGATGTAACCGTTGCTCTCGCCACCTTGTGCCTTGGCCAGCTGGCCTTTCAGCACATCGACCAGCTCGAAGTTGACCTTGTAGGTGCCGTCACCGACTGCCGAAATGGAACCCACCACCACGGCTTCAACTCCTTGGGAGGCCCAGGGAGCGAAGTTGATCTCGCTGCTGCTGCTCGGGGTTTGCGGCATCTGGCCACGGGCCAGCGGCTTGAACTTGCCGCTGCGCATCAGGTCGTTGGAGACCACTTCCGCGATGTCCTGCGGCAACTGCCCGTTGCCTTCCCACTTGAAGGGGGCGACGGCGATGGGGCGTGCGCTATCAATACCGCCGGTGATGACGATGTCCAGGGCCGCCTGGGCACTCTGGCCCAGCAACAAACAGCCAACCAAAGCAAAAAATACTTTTCTGATCATGGCTTAAATACTCGGTTCCAATATAGATGAGAGGTTAAATTCCTTTCTCGGCGAGAGGTTGCCAACCGGAGGCAGGCAACCTCGTTTTATCACGCTTAGATACTCGGTTCTAACTTCAGGTTAAATTCCTTCAACATCTCGAATGCCGCAGGATCCTTGGGCACAGGCAGTTGATTGGCTTTCAGAACAGCCGCCTTACCGGAACGACAAACCGCCGGGTCACCCTGGCCGTTATCTACCGATATGACAAAGCCACTGCTCGCAAGACGTACGCCGATAGTACATGTTTTGCCCCGCATGGTGGGATCCAAAATCATATACCGCTCAACAGTGGCCTTGATGAGCGCCGCATACTTGTCGACCTCACCTTGTGCCGCTGCAGAGGCAGCCTGGCTGCGGGCATTGGCTTCAGCCGCCAGCTGCTGCTGCATCATGGCTTCCATCTCTTTTTGCAGTCTGGCCTCCTCGGCCGCTTTGCGTTTGCGTTCTGCCGCGATCTTGGCCTGCTTCTCGGCTTCAGCCTTGGCTTTCTTCTCTGCGTCAGCTTTTGCCTTTTTGGCTGCCTCTTCCTTGGCCTTCTTCTCAGCCTCGGCTTTGGCTTTTTTCTCAGCCTCTGCCTTGGCTTTCTTCTCTGCCTCAGCCTTGGCCTTCTTGTCAGCTTCCGCTTTCTTGGCTTTGGCCTCCTCGGCTTTAGCCTTCTCTTCCGCCTGTTTTTTCTCGAGCTCTTTCTTTTTCTTCAGCGCCAGTGCCTTGGCCTCTTCAGCAGCCTTGCGCTCGGCTTCCGCCTTCTTGGCCTTCTGCTCTTCCAGCTTGCGGGCCTCCTCGGCTTTCTGCGCCTTCTCTTCAGCCCGCTTCTGCTCGGCAACTTTTTTCTGCTTCTCAGCCTCGGCCTTGCGGGTCGCCTCTTCTGCTTCTTTCCGCTTGGCCTCGGCAATACGCAGCCGTTCCTGCTGCTGGGCTAGTTCGCGTTTGGCAAGATCCGTATCTTCCTTATCCTTCTCTTTCTCTACCTTCTGCGGCTTGGGCTGAGCTTTCTGCTGCTGGATCTGCTTGGCCTGCTCGTTGAGGAAGTTCTCATCAAGCATGACGGCATTGACGATCTGCCCCTTCGATTCGGGTCGTTTCGGTTTGCTGAAATCGAGCCCGACAAACAGGATGATGCCGATGATCAGGTGCAGCAGAAACGACGCGATGAGATAACCGGAAATACCACGCTTCACATCCATCTCCGTTAGTTCACCGGATCTGTCATCAGGCCAACCTGAGGCACACCCGCATTCTTGAGGGCCACCATCAACAGGATCACCTCTTCGTAGCGCACGGCCTTGTCACCCGCGACCACCACGGGGGCATTCTGGTTGATCGCCAGATAGCCCATGGCTTTTTCGGTGATGTATTGCTGCATCGCCTCTGGCGTGCCACTTGGCACCGGCTCGTCATCGGCTTCGCCAGCCTTGATGACATACTCGCCTTCGGTATTGACGCTGACGATGAAGGGCGGCTTGGCATCTTCCGGCAACTGCTCGGACTCAGCCTGCGGCAGATCCACCTTGACCCCTTGCGTGATCACCGGCGTGACCGCCATAAAGATGATAAGCAGCACCAGCATGACGTCGATATAGGGAACCACGTTGATCTCGGCCACCTTCTTGCGCCGGATCCGCTGATAGGTTTGCATTACTGATCACCCTGCTGCTGAGCAATTTGACGGTTCAGAATGGTGGTGAACTCGTCCATGAAGTTGGCGTAGGCGTTCTCCAGCCGCTCGACCTTGTTGGAGAAGCGGTTGTAGAAGATTACCGCCGGGATAGCGGCAAACAGACCCATGGCGGTCGCAATCAGCGCTTCCGCGATACCCGGTGCCACCATCTGCAGGGTGGCCTGCTGCACCTGACCCAGGGCGATAAAGGCGTTCATGATCCCCCATACGGTACCGAACAGACCGATGTAGGGGCTGATGGAGCCGATGGTCGCCAGCACCGGCAGGTTGGATTCCAGATCATCCACCGCACGGGAGAGGGAGACGCGCATGGCACGGTAGGTACCATCCATCACCGCATCCTGACCACGGGCCCCGGCCTTGAGCAGGCGGGCATACTCCTTGAAGCCGGAGTAGAAGATATCTTCCATGCCTTCGATATCATCGCGGCGGGAAGAGGACTCCTGATAGAGGCGATTGAGATCGACCCCTGACCAGAAGCGATCTTCAAACTGTTCCGATGCGAGATTGGCCGCCTTGATCGCCTTGGAACGCTGGATAATCAGCGCCCAGGAGACAATAGACATGCTCATCAGGGTGATCATGACCAGTTTTACCAACAGGCTGGCTTGCCAAAACAGGCCAATAAACGAAATTTCAGCGTGCACTTAACAGCACTCCCTTGATTTTTTCAGGTATAGCTACAGGTTTCATTTGCGGATGACTTACACAGGCTATCTGTACCAAAGCCTGGGTGACGAGTCGTCCATCAGCCGCCAGGATCTGCTGCGAAAAACGCAGGGATGCGCGTTTCACTTCAATCACTTGCGTTAATACATTCAATAGTTCATTAAAACGGGCCGCCGAGCGGAAATCGATCTCAGTTCGGCTCACCACGAAGGCATATCCCTCCTGCAGCCAGACGTCCTGTTCGACCCCTTTGGCACGAAGAAACTCGGTGCGAGCACGTTCCATAAACTTGAGATAATTGGCGTTGTAGACGATGCCCCCGGCATCGGTGTCTTCGTAGTAGACACGTACCGGAAACTCAAAGACTTCCCCCATAACAATCTGTGATCCATTCGACAGTCAGATGGGGGGCTATCATAGCGCAGGGCTGAATAGGAAAGAAGCAGGGGGAGACAGGGAAATCCTGCCTCCCACCGTTTTTTATGAAAGGAAATATGAATGTGTCAGCCAGAGGCCATACAACAAACTGGGCCAGGCGAGCCAGGGGTTGAACAGCACACGTCCGGGCAGGCTTTTCAGATGAAAGCCAAGCCCGTTAAGTACGCCACAACAGACGGCCCACATCAGCCAGGGAGCAAGCCAGAGACGATGCTCGCTGGTGTTGGCCGCGATCAGATTGGGGGCCTGTAAAATAGCGACGGCCAACAAGGCCGCCGCGAGTAACATCAACCCCTGCCACGGCTGCCGCTCCAGTGGAGCGGCCAGCCTGGCGAGTCGATCACTTGTTTTCATCGATCTGACGATCCATGTTCTCGGTGTGTTCCAGCCACAGCGCATTGATAATGCCAAATGCACAGGCCAGCAACAGCCCCAGGATCCAGGTGAAATACCACATTGTCAGCGCACCTCTTAATAGAGAGATTGTTGGTTATCTTCGATGTGCTTGTTGGTTACCCGGCCAAACATCTTGATGTAAGTCCAGATGGTGTAACCCAGCACAATCGGTACGAAGATCGCTGCAGCCACAGTCATCACCTGCAAGGTGTTGAAAGAGGCGGTAGCATCCCACATGGTCAGGCTCAGTGACGGCTCAAGGCTTGAGGGCATCACGAACGGGAACATGGAGAAACCGGCAGTGAGGATGACCCCGGCAATCGCCAGCGAGGAGCTGGTAAACGCCAGCCAGCCGATGTTCATGCGGGCAAACAGCGCAGTCAGCAGGCTCATGGCCAGGCCCAGTACAGGGGCAGCCACCATCCACGGATAGAGGGTGTAGTTGTTCATCCAGGCACCAGCCTGCAGGACAACTTCCTTGTTCATCGGGTTGGATACTGCGTCAGTCGCGGCAGCCTTGACGATGACATACCCTTCCATACCGCTTACCCACCAACCCGCGGCAGCAAACAGCACCAGAGTCAGCAGTGAGCAGATCATGGCGGCAGTACGGGAACGTGCCAGCACTTCCCCGTCGGTCTTCATCATCAACCAGGTTGCGCCCTGGGTGAGCAGCATGAACAGGCTCACCAGACCAGCCAGAATGCCGAACGGGTTAAGCAGGCCGAAGAAGTTGCCGTGATAGGTCAACATCATGAACTGGTTAAACTCGAACGGAACGCCTTGCAGCAGGTTGCCAAAGGCCACACCAAAGACGATGGGCGGTACGGCGCTACCGGCGAACAAGGCCCAGTCCCAGTTGCTGCGCCATTTGGCATCAGCACGCAGCGAGCGGTACTTGAAACCGACCGGACGCAGGAACAGCGCCATCAAGGTCAGGATCATGGCGATGTAGAAGCCGGAGAAGGTCGCGGCATACACCATCGGCCAGGCGGCGAACAAGGCACCACCGGCAGTGACCAGCCAAACCTGGTTACCTTCCCAGTGCGGTCCCATGGTGTTGAGCATCACGCGGCGCTCGACATCTTTCTTGCCAACGAACGGGAGCAGTGCGCCTACCCCCATGTCGAAGCCGTCAGTGATGGCAAAACCGATCAGCAGTACGCCGACCAGAGCCCACCAGATGACACGCAGAGTTTCGTAATCAAACATGGTCGCTCTCCTTATGCCTTGATCTGTTCAAAGTGATACTTGCCAGTCTTCAGGCTGCTGGGGCCAAGACGGGCATACTTGAACATCAGGTACATCTCGATAACCAGAAGTACGGTATAGAACAGGCAGATACCGATCAGAGAGAACCAGATCTCGGCTGCAGGCAGGTTGGATGCAGAGAGGGAAGTCGGCAACACCTCTGCAATGGTCCACGGTTGGCGACCATATTCAGCAACAAACCAGCCAGCTTCGATAGCGATCCACGGCAGCGGGATACCCCACAGCAGACCCTTGAGCAGCCACTTGCGCTTGCCGATCTGGTGACGGGCACTGTCATAGAAGGCCATACCAATCAGCACCAGCATCAGCATGCCGACGGCAACCATGATGCGGAAGGCGAAGAACAGCGGCAGTACCTGCGGGATGGAGTCATCCACGGCGGCCTTGATCTGCTCGTCGGTAGCATCGGTCACGTTGCTGGTGTAGCGCTTGAGCAGCAGACCGTAGCCCAGATCCTGCTTCACTTCGTCGAAGCGAGCGCGGGTCTCGTCAGACTTGTCACCGGATTGCAGCTTGGTCAGCAAGTCGTAAGCGGTCATACCGTTACGAACGCGCAGTTCGTGCTCGCTCTTCAGATCCTTCAGACCGGTGACCTGACCGTCCAGAGAACGGGTCGCGATAATGCCCAGTGCATAGGGGATCTTGATGGCGTAGTCGGTACGCATCTCTTCCTGATTCGGAATACCGAACAGGGTAAAGGCGGCCGGAGCAGGTTCAGTTTCCCACTCAGCTTCGATAGCGGCCAGTTTCACCTTCTGCACTTCACCGGTCTCGTAACCGGATTCGTCACCGAGGATCAGCACGGACACGATGGAAGCCATACCGAACGCAGCGGCAATGGCGAAGGAGCGACGGGCAAACGCCACATCACGATTCTTCAGCAGGTAGTAGGAGGAGATACCCAGCACAAACATGGCGCCACAAGTATAACCAGCCGCCACAGTGTGGACGAACTTGACCTGAGCAACCGGGTTGAGCACCACGTCAGCGAAGCTCATCATCTCCATCCGCATGGATTCGAAGTTGAACTCGGCACCGACCGGGTTCTGCATCCAGCCGTTGGCGACCAGGATCCAGAGGGCTGAAAGGTTGGTACCCAGCGCCATCAACCAGGTGGCAGCCAGATGCTGATGCTTGCTCAGACGATCCCAACCAAAGAAGAACATACCGACGAAGGTGGACTCCAGGAAGAAGGCCATCAGCCCTTCGATAGCCAGCGGGGCCCCAAAGATATCGCCGACATAATGGGAGTAGTAAGCCCAGTTCGTCCCGAACTGAAACTCCATGGCCAGACCAGTGGTGACCCCCAAGGCAAAGTTGATACCAAACAACTTACCCCAGAATTTGGTCATGTCCCGGTAGATGGTGTTGTTGGTCATCACATAGACGGATTCCATGATCGCCAGGAGAAAGGCCATTCCCAGCGTCAGGGGTACAAACAAAAAGTGATAAAGGGCCGTCGCAGCGAACTGGAACCGCGATAGGTCTACCACATGCTCAGCAATCATGATGTTTCCTCACCGATTATTGGCACGGCTATTTTAAGTTTTAAGGACAAAGCTTCCGTTGGGGGTTATCGAATGGGCCCCGTTGAGACGCATCACAACAAAACACTTTCAGTAACCACCAATATTAACAACAAGGCAACGCGAAAACACAAACAAAGCTAATGTTTAACAATTAAAAAACAATCAGCTTCAATTTATTCTCGCTCATTATGACCGGGTTTTTATATCACCTTTATTTGATTGAAATCAATGTAAAAGGACCCGTCATACATGGCTTTCAAAGCCATGTTTAATCTATTTCACGATTATTGAAGCGAGCCAGATCACAAAAGATGGCAATGCGTAAAATATTGATTTAAATCAATTTAAGAATTTAACATCCGGCCACCCCATTTAATTTGAAAAGTGTCGATGACGCGCCTTTTTCCATGTTATCCAGGTCAGGCGAACTGATTCGAAAACTCAATTTAAAACTACAAACAATGCATACTCATGCGAACCAATTTCATCAATCACTACATTAGATAAACTAATTTGAAGGTTGCAATTTTTCTTGTTTGCCCGGGCCGATACGAGCTCCTACAATGCGCCTCGCAGTGAGGGCATACCCTTGGATACAGGCCGGTTAATCCGGGTTCACGGTACGTATTCGACCATCAATTTGAACCTGTCTATTGGAATCGAAGATGAAAAAGTTTGTTGCTAAAACCATCCGTTACTACAAGCTTTCCTTTGTTCAGCTCTATCAACTGAACCGACTCTGAGAGCTCGCGACGGCTCACCTGTTTATTTTCCGGTCTGTGTCCAGACGCACTCACTGTCTGTGAACATCCATCCTGAATTGTCTTTGCCCACCGCATCCGCCGTGGGCTTTTTTTTTGCCCGAATAACAAAAAACCGCCTTTGACGGCGGTTTTTTGTTCAAACGACTGTTTTTACTTCTCATCTGGTCGCTGAAGACCGAAATGAGCGTAGGCTCGTGTGGTCGCAATCCGTCCTCTGGGTGTACGTTGCAGATACCCTTGCTGGATCAGATAAGGCTCAAGCACATCTTCGATAGTATCTTTCTCTTCCCCGATCGCGGCGGCCAGATTATCGAGACCTACCGGGCCCCCCATAAACTTGTCTATCACAGCCAACAATAACTTGCGGTCCATGAAGTCAAAACCTTCGTTATCGACATCCAGCATGTCCATGGCGCGGGCTGCGATGGGGCCATCGATCCGGCCATCGGATTTGACCTGGGCGAAGTCACGCACTCGTCTTAACAAACGGTTAGCAATCCGCGGCGTACCACGAGAGCGACGAGCGACCTCAATGGCACCATCTTCCGTCATATCTAGCCCCAGACAACGGGCACTGCGGGAGACGATATCGGTCAGATCCTTGACGTTGTAGAACTCCAACCGCTGGACGATGCCGAAGCGATCCCGCAGCGGGCTGGTGAGTGAACCAGCCCGGGTGGTGGCGCCAATCAGGGTAAAGGGAGGCAGATCCAGCTTGATGGAACGAGCCGCTGGCCCCTCCCCGATCATGATGTCGAGCTGGTAATCCTCCATCGCCGGATAGAGCACCTCCTCCACCACCGGGCTGAGGCGATGGATCTCGTCGATGAACAGCACATCGTTCGGTTCGAGGTTGGTGAGCAGCGCCGCCAGATCCCCCGCTTTCTCCAGCACCGGGCCGGAGGTGGTCTTGATATTGACCCCCATCTCGTTGGCGACGATGTTGGCGAGGGTGGTCTTGCCCAGACCCGGCGGACCGAAGATCAGCAGGTGATCGAGCGCCTCTCCCCGCTGACGGGCCGCTTCGATAAAGATCTCCATCTGTTCGCAGACGGTATCCTGACCGGTGTAGTCAGCCAGCTTCTTGGGGCGGATAGCCCGGTCAATAATGTCATCCTCACGGGCAGCACTGGCCGAAATGAGGCGGTCTGCTTCAATCATCAACTACCTCATACCAGGCTACGCAGGGATTCACGGATGATATCTTCCACCGACATCCCCTCTTTGGCGATCTTGCTGACAATCTGGCTCGCCTGCTGCGGCTTGTAACCGAGGGCCACCAGCGCACTGGCCGCCTCTTCGGTCACATCCGGTGCCCGCAATTCTGGCTCACTGGCTGGCAGGGTGACCATGGCCGGGGAGAAGAGGTCGTGACTGACCCAGCCCTTGAGGCGATCCTTCATCTCCACCACCAGACGCTCGGCGGTCTTCTTGCCGACCCCCGGCAGTTTGACCAGAGAGCTAATCTCTTCGCGCTCGACGCAGATGACAAACTGGCTGGCAGTCATGCCGGAGAGAATGGCCAGCGCCAGCTTGGGGCCGACCCCGTTGGTCTTGATCAGCTCGCGAAACAACGCACGCTCCTGCTTGTGGTTGAAACCGTAGAGTAGTTGGGCATCTTCCCGCACCACGAAGTGAGTGTGGATGGTCGCCTCCTTGCCGATCTCCGGCAAATCATAGAAGCAGCTCATCGGCATATGAACCTCGTAACCAACCCCGCCTACTTCCAGCAAGACCTCGGGGGGCTGCTTCTCAATGACAATGCCTCTCAAGCGACCAATCACGGCTCTCTCCTCACCAATACAGCTATTCGCAAATTGGCTCATAGCATAAAGAATAACTGGATAAGTATCCAGCATAGGGCAGCAACCCCCTGGTATCCGGAGAAGCTTTTTCGCAAATTGGCCACCATGCTTGATCTGGTTCAGCCTGCGTGTACGGGATGTTTCTGCACCGTACCGGACTCCGACTGGGCATGAGCCACTACACTAAATCCGTTCGGAACCGAAATTGATGCCAATGCAGATACCAAGGAAGGCCATCATATGAAAATTGTTTCCACCGCCAATCTGGGTCTTGCCATCTTGCTCGGCTGCACGCTGGGGATGGGGGTCGTGGGCTGGTATGGCAGCCAGCGGCTGGCCGGCCTGCTCACCTATGTGTTGGGAAGCGCCTGGCAGACCGCCGACGGTGCCATGGAGGGCTCCATAGAGCTGGGCAACCAACAGCTACAGATTCAGAAGATGCAAAACGGAACCCCGCTCAATCGCGCCGAACTCGATGCTGCCAAGGCGGCGACCGATGACGCGCTGGCCCGGGTCAGCCAGGGGCAGCTCATTGATCGTGCAGCCCTTGCCACCATGGAACAGCACAAGCAGGACTATCAACAGCAACAAGAGAAGCTGCTGGCGCTCTATCACGCCTATACAGAGGTGGATCAGGCCCTGCATCACAACGCCGATCTGATGGCTCGCCTCTCGATCCAGCTGGAGGTGATCGGCGATGGCGCGGTCGAGGCGCTGACCCAATCCCCCGACCAGACCATCAGTTGGAACAGCGGCCTCTCCACTCGTTGGGAAGCGGCCGACGGGGGGATGGAATCCAACATAGGCTTTTTGCGCCAACTCTATGCGCTGGAGAAGATGCGCAGACAAGGAGTCACAGATGCGATCAAGGCCGAGTTGAAAGAGGCGACCGATTTCTACCACGAAGCAGTCGACAGCATGCTCGGCACCGGGCTGTTCGATATCGAGGGAACCGGGGAATTTGCCGGCAAGACACTGTCAGCAGAGTATCGAGCCCTGTTAGCCCGACATCAGCAGCTGATGGGACAGTGGGTCAATGCGCTCGGCAGCTATCAGGCCCAGCAGGCTCTCTATGAGGCCAGTGCCGACCAGCTACAGCAACAACTGGTTGCCATCGAGGCGAGCGGTGATGCCACCGTCGAGGATCAGGTAGTCCAGCTCAACGGCATCATCAGCCAGACCCGAACCCTTTTGCTGGGTGGCCTGCTGCTGAGCCTGGTCATGGTCACCCTCTGCGGCTTCTGGCTGACCCGCAAGCTGGTCACCCCGCTGCTGCAAGTGGACAAGCGAATGCAGGACATCGCCGCCGGCGAGGGAGACCTCAACGCCCGCATTAACCTGCAGCGGGATGACGAGATAGGCTCGCTGGCCAACAGCGTGGATCGCTTCATCGAGAAATTGCAGAAGATGATCAGCTCCACCATGGACAACAACCGGCACATCAGCGAACACGTTCACACCTCGGTCAACCGGGTGGAGGCGATCAGCCAGAGCAGCCGCCAGACAGCCGAACATGCGCTGGCCCTGCACCACGACAGTGAACAGATGGTGCAAGTCGCCACCGGTATCTCCGACAACTGCAGCATGGCGGCCCACAATGCCAACGAGGTGCGCCAGCTAACCACCGAAAGTAGCCAATATGTCGCCTCTGCCAGTGCGGGCATGCAGCGGGTGGTGCAGGAGGTGGGCGAGTGCGCCATCGCCATCAACGCCCTCAAGGAGCAGGCGGGCCAGATCGGCCAGATCATCTCCACCATCAGCGGAATCTCGGAGCAGACCAACCTGCTGGCCCTCAATGCGGCTATCGAAGCAGCCCGCGCGGGGGAGATGGGACGTGGCTTTGCTGTGGTCGCGGACGAGGTGCGCACCCTGGCCAATCGCACGGCAACATCAAGCGCCGAGATCAGCCAGGTGATCAGCAGCATCCAGCAGCAGACCGAGAGCGCCTACCTGATGATGCAGCGCAACCTCAAGACGGTGGAGTCCGGCATGCAGGACTCCGAGAACACCAAGCAGATCCTGTTCAAGGTGGAAGGCGCCATCGACCAGCTGGCCGACATGGTGCAGCAGGTGGCCGTAGCCACAGGTCAACTGTCACACACCCTGAGCCACTCCTCTGACAAGGTCTCCGGCATCAGTCTGCAAGCCAGAACCGGCGAACAGGAGGCGCAGGAGTGCCTGCAGCTCGCCTCCTCGCTCCATCAAGCCAGCCTGCTGCAACAGCGCCTGCTCTCCCAGTTCCGAGTCTGACCCCCTCCAATAGCGAAGATGCCACTCCCTGCGAGTGGCATCTTTTTGTTACCGGTCGCTCATTCCTGCCGCCTTAACTTCCTCAACTTCCTATGGCCAGTTGAATAGCCAGACTCAGCATGATGATGCCGACCAGCAGATCGATCCCCCGCTGCACCCCTCCTCGCGCTAGCCAGGGCGCCAATGCGGCCGCTCCCAGCGCAAGCGAGTAAAACCACACCAGCGAGGCCAGCATGGCCCCCGCAGCAAAGGCCGGACGCAGGGACTCGCTCACCTGACTGCCAAGGGAGCCGAGCAGCATCAAAGTATCGAGATAGACGTGGGGATTAAGCAGCGTAACTCCCAGCGTCATCGCCAGCACGCTTTTGGCCCCCATCTGCTGAGCAGACTCGGCAAGTCCCTCCCCCTTACCGCGCCAGGCACTGAGCAGGGAACGGCCACCAAACCAGCCGAGAAACAGCACGCCGCCCCAGGTAAGCAGCATCATGCCAATCGGGCTGGCAGCCAGCAGATTGGCTCCGCCAAATACCCCTATAGCGATCAGAATGAGGTCGCAGAAACTGCAGAGTGTGGCGCTCAGCAGATGGTGATTGCGATGGATGCCTCTGCTCAGCACAAAGGCATTCTGGGCGCCGATGGGGATGATCATGGCAAGACCTATGGTGAAGCCTTGCAGGGTCGTGGTCAGCAGCATGGAAAGTTCCGTTCGAAGTGATGAATGAACGGCACTATAGCGAGCCCTGTTCCCTCTTAGAAATTCATTGATTTACTGGTTCATTCATTTTGCTAATGATGAAGCTTTTCTATTCAATCCCTTGTCAATTACCGGATCTGACAATTGTGACCCTCATACAGCAGCAGGAGAATCTGTGGCATGTGAGACTCGGACTACTGCAACACTCGGGGAAAATTGGTGACCACCACCTGCTCCAGATTGGGCAACAGCAAGCCGGTCCCCACCCCCTTGGCAATGGCCTGGTAGCGGTTCATGGAGCCGGTTTTGCGGGTGACCTGATTGAGGTGGTAATTGACCGTGCGCTCCGTGATGCCGAGGATGCAGGCTATCTCGCAGGAGGTCTTTCCTTCGCTGGCCCAAAACAGACACTCGGTTTCGCGCTCGGTCAGGGGCTCTTTGCCCGCACTGTCCATCATGCTGAAACGCACCACCCGGATTGCGGCATCGAAGATGTAGTTCGACATCCATGAGAGGATCGGCGACGACTCCAGCAGCAGATCGCTCGAGGCCCGCTCGGACGTGATAAAGGAGAGGATCCCGTTCTCCCCGGCTGCACCGTGCAGGGGGAAGGAGATGCCATTGCGTAGCCCGAACTCGGCTGCCAGCCCCATCACATCCATGCTTCCCTCTTGCAGAAAACTGGCTCGCTCATCGAGGCGATTCCAGTAGATGGGCAGAGTCTGCTTGCGCGCCAGCTGGATCACCGGATCACATGCCAGCATGTTGTTTTCGGTGTAGGCCTGCACCCAGGAGTCAGGGCAGTGATTGAACAGCACCACCTTGGGTCTTTGCATCGACATCGGCAGGATCAGCGCGAAGCGGTAGTAGTCGTAGCCCATCCCGAGCGTGAAGTGACCGATCAGCTCGGCCAGACGGTTGCCATCCGTCACCGAAGTGAAATGTTCGAGATACTCAAGCAGTTGGTCTCTTTTCATATGAAAGCCCCCTTGGCCAGACATGTGATTATAACGGCGAATAGCAAGACAGAGGGCCCATAATGTTGGTTTTCAAAGGAAAATTGAGAGAGCATCCACGAAATGAGGTAGAGGAGGAACTCTATCGCTTTCGAAATCGCGTCTTTTCCGACCGGCTCGGCTGGGATGTAGAGTCCCATCGGGGACTCGAGCGTGACAGCTTTGATACGCCAGACACCCATTGGGTGCTGATCGAGGATAAACAAGGGCTGTGCGGCTGTATTCGCCTGCTCAACTGTGCCGATGCCTATATGCTGCCCACCATCTTCCCCACCGCCCTTGCCGGTGAAAGTGCACCACGCACCCCCGATGTCTGGGAACTGACCCGTCTAGCCATCGATGCCAGCCGTGCTCCGCGGATGGTCAATGGCGTCAGCGAGCTCACCTGCGTTATCTTTCGCGAAGTCTATGCCTTCGCCCATGCTCACGGGATCCGGGAGCTGGTCGCTGTCGTCAGCCTGCCGGTAGAGCGCATCTTCCGCCGCCTCGGCCTGCCCATCGAGCGCCTCGGCCATCGCCAGGCGGTGGATCTGGGGGCGGTAAGGGGCGTTGGCATCCGCTTCCATCTGGATGAGCGCTTCGCGCAGGCGGTCTCGCAGCCACTTATCGGACACTATCAAACTGCCACCTATCGCTCGCATGAGTTAGCGGCCCAGATATAAAAAATCCCGGGAAAACAGGCCCGGGATAAACGTATCGCTGTATCGCTATGACCCCGCAGGGCTGCCCCCTGCGGTCTCTAGCAGTATGCCTTCCTTACAAGACAGAGCACCACTGTCAGATATCACAGCGCAACGCCCCTTCCGCCGCCCATTGTTGTCCCCTGCCGAGTGACGTAGAGTCAGCCCTTGGGCAACGGAAGGGGGAGAAGATGAAAGAGCTGGACTACAAACTGCTGCGGGCGCTGGATGCGGTACTGCAGGAGCAGAACTTCGATCGAGCGGCCAAGTCGCTCCATATCACCCAGTCGGCCATCTCCCAGCGGATCAAGCAGTTGGAGCAACAGTTTGCCGAGCCGCTGCTCATTCGCAGCCAGCCGCTGCAGGCCACGCCACTCGGCCAGAAACTACTGGCCCACTATCGGCAGGTACACCAGCTCGAGCTCGAACTGGCGGGGGAACTGGCCCCCGATGAGCCGCAGGGGCCAATCCGGATCAGTATCGCTGTGAACGCCGACAGCCTGGCCACCTGGTTTCTGCCCGCCATTGCCCCCTTGTTGAGACAGCACCCCATCGAGCTCAACCTGCTGGTCGATGACGAGAGCCGCACCCTCGACAAGGTCCGCGAGGGTCAGGCCTTTGGTGCGGTCAGCCTGCATCCCCAGCCGCTGGCGGGTTGCTGCGTCGACGAGCTCGGTGAGATGAACTATCTGCTTACCGCCAGCCCCGCCTTCGTTGCCCGCCACTTCCCTCGCGGCCTGACCCGTGAGGCGCTGGCCAAGGCACCGGCGGTGGCGTTCGATCAGCGCGATGACATGCATGTGAGCTTTATGAGAGAACACTTCGGGCTGGAGCCGGGCGGTTATCCCTGCCATACGGTCCACTCGTCAGAGGCCTTCGTCGCCATGGCAGAACAGGGGCTGGCCTATTGTCTCATCCCCGAATTGCAAATAAGAGGCCAGCTGGCTGGCGGGTCACTACTCAACCTCAGTCCCGACCACGTCCTGACGGAACGCCTCTACTGGCACCGCTGGGTACTGGAAAAGGGGGTACACAAGCAGCTCTCCCAACGCCTTATCGACCATGCCAGATCGCAGTTGAAACCACGCTGAGCAGGCCATTCACCTTGGCTTTGCAGGGCTAAAAACGTATAGTGCTGGGCGATCCTTCATCAGGTCTCCACCCAGGTTTTCACTTCAGGTTCCTCACTTATGTTCCAAGACAATCCGCTGCTGGCCCAGCTCAAGCAACAAATCCGCGAAAACATCCCGAAGAAAGAGGGTGTGATCCGCGCCTCTGATCGGGGCTTCGGCTTTCTGGAAGTCGATGAGAAGACCAGCTATTTCGTGCCGCCTCCCTACATGAAGAAGGTGATGCATGGTGACCGGGTGACCGCCCTGATCCGCACCGAAAAAGATAAGGAAGTGGCCGAGCCGGATACCCTGCTGGAGCAGTCCGTCACTCGCTTCGTGGCACGGGTCAAGATGTTCCGTGACCGCCTCAACGTGGTGGCCGACCATCCGCTGATCAAGGATGCCATCAAGGCCCGCGTCAAGAAGGGCCTGGATGAGAAAGAGTTCAAGGAAGGTGACTGGGTGGTGGCTACTCTCAAGCGCCATGCGCTGGTCGACGGCAACTTTTCTGCCGAGATTATCCAGAAGATCGCCGCCCAGGAAGATCACAATGTGCCCTGGTGGGTGGTGCTGGCGCGCCACAATCTGGCCCAGGTCGAGCCGGCTGATTTGCCGGAGTGGAAGGTGATCGAAGAGGAAGAGCTGCCCCGTCGCGATCTGACCGCTGTCCCCTTCTTCACCATCGACGGTGCCAAGACCAAGGATATGGACGATGCGCTGGCCATCACCAAGCTGGAGAACGGCTGGGAGCTGCTGGTCGCCATCGCTGACCCGACCGCCTATGTGGCCGAGGGGAGCGAGCTGGACAAAGAGGCCGCCCAGCGCGCCTTTACCGTCTACATGCCGGGCCGCAACGTGCCGATGATCCCGCGCACCCTCTCCGACGAGCTTTGCTCCCTGAAAGAGGGCGAGGAGCGCAACACCCTGTGCGCCCGTCTGCTGATCGCCGAAGATGGTCTGCTGCTGGAGGAGACCGAGTTCTTCGCCGCCCGCATCTGCTCCCACGCCCGTCTCAACTATGACGACGTCTCCGACTGGGCCGAGCATGGCAAAGAGCTGTCTATCGACGCAGGCGTACTGGCCCAGCTGCCGCTGATGAAGGCGATGACCGAAGCACGCATCGCGTGGCGCACCGAGCATGCGCTGGTATTCCCGGATCGTCCCGACTACGACTTCGAGCTGGGCGAGAATGGCGAAGTGCTGGCCATCCACGTCGAGCCGCGCCGCATCGCCAACCGCATGGTGGAAGAGTCGATGATCGCCGCCAACATCTGCGCCGGTCGCGTGCTGGGCAAGAGCGTCGGTTACGGCATCTTCAACGTTCACACCGGCTTTGACGAAGAGTCCCTCGACGGCGCTATCGACCTGCTGAAGAGTGCCGAAGCCCCGTTCGAGCGCGACGAGATCGCCAGCCTCTCCGGCTTCTGCGCCCTGCGCCGCTGGATCGACAACCTCGACACCCGCTGGCTGGATGGCAAGATCCGCCGCTTCCAGAGCTATGCGCTGATGTCCTCCGAACCGGGCGCCCATTACGGCTTGGGTCTGGATGCCTACGCCACCTGGACCTCCCCGATCCGTAAATACGGCGATATGGTCAACCATCGTCTGCTCAAAGCGGTTATCGCCGGCAAGACCCCGGGTGAGCGCCCGAGCACCGAGCTCACCGAGCATCTGACCGCCTGCCGCCGTCTGCACCGCATGGTGGAGCGTGACATCGGTGACTGGCTCTATGTTCGCTACCTGAAAGCAGCGGCTGGCACCGATCAGGTATTCAACGCCGAGATCATCGACGTGATGCGTGCCGGTCTCAAGCTGCGTCTGCAGGAGAACGGCGCCGTAGTCTTCCTGCCTGCCCGCCATATTCTCGACAACAAGGATCGACTGGAGTGCAACTGGGACAACGGTCGCGTCTATCTGGACAAGACCGAAGTGGTCTACGAGCTCGGCCAGATCATCGAGGTGAAGCTGACCGAAGCGGTGGAAGAGACCCGCTCTCTCATCGCCAAACCGGCGGTAGATCTGGTACCGGGTCCGGCACCGGAAGCCCCGGCGACCGAGAGTGCGCCAGCCGATAGCAGTGAAACGCCCGCTGAGGCTGCCCCCAAGGCAGAATAAGCCGCGCAGAATCATCTAATCTGCCCGAGAGCCCGCCATCGTGCGGGCTCTTTTTTGCCCGGCATCCCGCCCTACAAGCTGCCATATATACCGTTATGGCACACAGTTCTATCCACGATTGGCAGAGAACGCAGTGAATGTCTCCACCAGCAGGGCTGAAAGCAACCGTTATGTGCGCTGCCTCTCCTTTCTGACATATTAATCAAGGAGAAATATGTCTATACTCGCTTGGGTACAATCCAAGGGATATTGGTATGCAGGAATGGGACCCGGAACACTTCACCAACTTCGCTCAGTTATGCGAAGTGAGCCTCGCCACCATCCGTGAAAAGACCGATGCCGAACGCCTCTACCTCTGGCTGAAAGCCCCCGAACCGCAGCTCTACAGCTTTCAGCTCGATCAGGGGCTGACCACGCTTGATCTCGCCCATCTCGGTCAATTGACCCTGCCCCACCACCTGATCGACAAGGCGATGGACAAGGGGCAACTGGTGATCGAGCAGATCTACCAGCCGCCGGACTCTGGTGAGAATGTCGAACCAGCCCAGCAACGACTACGCGCCTGCTTCCCCCTCAAACGCCATATGAACCTGGAAGGGGTCATCTATCTGGAGACCCGCCGCCGCATCGATCGCCTCTCCTCCCACCAGCGTCAGGGTATCCAGCTCCTTATTCACTATCTGACGGCCGAGCTCAGCAATCACCTGCTCTCCAGCCAGGTCAATCAGGAGCGGGACCAGCGGCTCCATACCCAGACCGATCTGGTACAGAGTCAGGCACTGCAGGGCTCCTTCCTCACCATGTTGCAGGCGCTGCACATGGTAAGCGTTACCCTCTCCCGCAGTCGCAGCGAGAACGATCTGCTGCGGGATGCCGTGCTGCTGGCCCGCAAAGAGCTGCAGTTCGATCGGGTTGCCATCTTCCTGATCGAACCCGATGGCAAGACCATGCGCGGCACCTGGGGCACCAGCGAAGAGGGAGAGCTGGTAGACGAACATGACTTTGTCAGTCCCATTCCGGAGCACCCCACGGTGCAGGAGGCGCTCAGGCGCAAGGACTACGTGCTGGTGCTGGAAGATACCCCCCTCTACTACGAGAAACAGCAGGTAGGTCGTGGCTGGAACGCCATGGTCTCGCTGTGGGATGGCACCACTCCCATCGGCTGGATCGCCGCCGACAACCTGCTCTGTCACCGACCACTCAAGGCTTATCAGAGCGAGATTTTCAAACAGTACGCCGCCATCCTGTCACAGTTACTGATCCGCCAGCGCACCCAGGAGCAGCTGGAGCGGCTCAATCGCCAGCTGGAGGAGCGGGTTGCCGAACGCACGATACAACTGGCCGAAACCAATCGGGCGCTGGAGGAGGCCAATCACCGCCTCTCCCTGCTCTCGCTGGAAGATCCTCTGACTGGTATCGCCAATCGGCGCCAGTGGGACATCACCATGCAACGGGAATGGGAGTGGGCACGGCGCACCCAAAATCCGCTGGCGGTATTGATGATCGATGTGGACGAGTTCAAGGCCTACAACGACCACTTCGGCCATGCCAAGGGGGATCTCTGCCTGCAACAGGTGGCCCATGTGCTGCGGGATGCAGAGCGGCGCTGCACCAATCTGGTCGCCCGTTACGGTGGCGAGGAGTTCGTCATTCTGCTCTGCGCCCCCCAACCCGGTGAGGCCGAACAACTGGCCGAGAGGATCCATGATGGCCTAACCCGATTAAAACTGCCCCATCCCGCCTCGCGGGTTGCTGATTTCATTACGGTTAGCATAGGCTTTAGCTATCTGGTTCCCTCCCTGAACGAGGCATGGCAGAGTCTGACCGAACAGGCCGATCAGGCGCTCTACCACGCCAAGTCTCAAGGACGGGCGCGCACTCTGGCCTATCGGTGATCCCATGCTGTTGCGTCGTTATCCCATCTTCAATCGCCGCATGGCCCTGGTGGCCTACGGCATCGATTATCTGCTCGGCTCACCGGACGAGTGGCCCTCGCTGGCACAACATTGCCGCCTGCTGGCACAAGGGCGCCAATATCTGGTGCCCTTCACCCACGAACAGCTCGATGAACAGCGCCCCCTGCTGTTTGATCAGGATGCGATCCCGCTGGTCGAAGCCTCCAGCGAACGGCTACCAGCTTCCTTTCCGGTGCTGGAACAGTGGCGAGACAGTCGACGCCGGCTTGCCGTACACGGGGTCAGCCGTGAGCCACGCTGGCTCGGTGCCAGCCGTCTGCTGGTATTCTGGATGGGCGAAGAGGGGATCTGCCAGCCCACCGAACACAAGCGGATGGCCCTCGATATCGAAACCTGGGAAGACTTTCTCCCGCTGCGAGAGGCCGGAGTCGACTTCTTTGCCGGTGGTTTTCTCGCCCGCCCCGAGCTGGTCAATCAGCGTGCCACCCAGCCCGACATGGCACTTGTGCAGCAGATCCTCCAGCTCATCTGCCACGAGGAGTTCTCCTTTGCCCAGGTGGCCCGCCTGCTGGAGCAGGATGCCTTGCTCCCGGGCCAGCTACTCACCTATGTCAACGCCCCCGGCTTCGATCATGCAGCCCCCATCACCTCGGTTTCCCGCGCCCTCTCCTATCTGGGAGAGCAGGAGATCCGCAAGTTTGTGCTGATCAACGGCCTAGCCAGGGTAAGCCAGCATATGCCGGAGGCCTCTACCCGGATGGCCATCGCTCGCGGTCGCTTCTGTGAACTTATCGCCCTCACCGCCCTAGACAAACGCGAAGCAAGCTGGGCTTTTCTGGTAGGGCTGGTACTCGATGGTTCCCTGCTATCGGAGTCGCTGAAGGCCCACCTGCCCAACAACGTAAAACGAGCCATCGAGCGGCACGAAGGGCCGTTGTTCCACCTGTTCCAGCTGGTCAGGACCTACGAACAGGGCAACTGGGCCCTGCTGGAGCAGCTGGCACCGAAATACCAGCTCGACCCGACCAGACTCACCCCCGTCTATTTTCAGGCGCAAATGTGGGGGCAAGCGTTTCTCACCTGCTAGGTGATGGCGAGGCGGGGAGCCACTGGCTAGAATGGGCTCCCTTTTTTCAGAGACAGACCCCGCACCATGACTCTTTCCGGATTCCAAGGCCTGGTCTTTGACCTTGATGGCACCCTGGTCGACTCCATGCCGCTGCACCTCGCCGCCTGGGAGCACACAGCCCGCGAGTTTGGCTTTCACTTCGATGCCGACTGGTTCTATGAGCTGGGTGGCATGCCGAGCCGCAAGATCGCCCTGCTGGTCGCACAGGAGCAGCAGATCCCCCTCGATCCGCTCGAAGTCACCCGCTGCAAGACCGCCCACTATGTGGCCAACCTGCACAAGGCGACCGTGTTTCCGGCCATGCAGGCGCTGGTCGAGCGCTATCATGGCGTCATCCCGATGGGGATCGGCACCGGCTCGCCTCGTGTCAACGCCGAAGCGGTGCTGCGCAATACCGGGCTGGATCGCTATTTCTCCGTGGTGGTCACGGCCGACGATGTGGAGCTGCACAAGCCCAATCCGGACACCTTCCTGCTGGTCGCCAGCAAGTTGGGGGTCGCGCCATCAGGCTGTCTGGTGTTTGAAGATACCGGTATCGGGGTACAGGCCGGAGAGGCGGCGGGGATGCAGACCTGCATGGTCAAAGAGGGTCAACCGGTCGGCATAACCGCGTAGTGCGTAAAAAAATATCGCCCTGCAAGGGGCGATAACCGAAACCGACTCTCATACGGGACATGAATGAAAATGAGAGCAGTTTCCGTCAGCCGCTGACGCAGGGCGCGTCAACGGGGAGTGCGGGGCAGACGATTACTCGTTGTTGCCGCCGCCCTGATTGTCGTCATACCGACCCGGCGCACCATGGGGGCGCGGCGCCATGGAGACACGCGGCTTGCGAGCACGCTGGATGTTCACCTGCGGACGGCCGGTGTGCATGGCGATGGTGGAGATCTTGGCCTTGTAGACCAGCTGCTGGTTGCCGTGTGCATCGGTCAGCAGCACGCTGTACTGGTCAAACCCGCTGATGGTGCCTTCCAGCTTGATGCCGCTCACCAGAAAGATAGCGACCTGACTGCGGTTCTTGCGCAACCAGTTGAGGGCAGAATCTTGCCCGTTCCCGAGGGAGAAGGCTTGCTCAATCGTGGAGTAGCTTGGGGATTCAGTTGTCATAAATTATTGTCCCGCGGAAAAAAAGTGGCGTTTGATTGTGCTAAATGGGCACTGGCTTGTCAAAGTCATTCTCACTCCCGCCAGCAATAGCGGCCTCCGGGGGCTGGTCGCTGACCAGCACAACTGCGATAATCGCCAGCTCTGGCTCCACCATGGGCCTTATCTGGGGTTTTATCTTGCATCCGGTTTCACACCAACACCACACCACCTATGTCCATGATGCCACTGCCTGCGAAGAGTGTGACCTGCTGATACCGGCCACACCGCTCGAGGTGGGACAGGCCAGCTGCTGCCCCCGTTGCGGACACACCCTGAGTCGCCACCTGCCACAGCAGGAGTTGCGGCCGATCTCCTACGGGTTCGCGGCACTTATCATGTTCGTGCTCGCCAATGCCTTTACCTTTATGTCTTTCTCGGCCAAAGGGGTGGGCCAGGAGATGACCTTTTTGCAGAGCATCACCACCCTGGTGGATGAGGGCTATCTGTTTCTCGGCGCGGTACTGAGCCTGACCCTGATCGGCCTGCCGCTGGTCTATATGGGCTCCATCATGCTGGTGCTGTGGCGGGTCGATAAAGATCTGCACAGCAATGCCCTGCGCTCCCTCGGCCGTCTGCTCTGCCGGATCAAACCCTGGCTGATGGTGGATGTCTTTCTGGTGGGGGTGCTCATCTCGCTGGTTAAGCTGATGGGGATGGCCGACATCAAGATGGGGCTGTCATTCTGGGCTTTCGTCGGTTACACCGTGCTGCTCATCAAGATGATCTCCTCACTGGATCAGATGTGGCTGTGGCAGCGGCTGTTCGGCCCTACCGAGGCGCGGGATATCGACCCGGAGGCGGGCGCGCTGGAATCAGGTCTGGTGGGCTGCCATATCTGTGGCGCTCTGAGCGAGGTGGGCAGCCACAGCTGCTCCCGCTGCGGCGGCAAGCTGCATGCGCGCAAGCCGGGCGGCCTGAACCGTACCTGGGCGCTGCTGTTTACCTCCGCCATTCTCTACATTCCGGCCAACGTCTATCCCATCATGGATACAGTGTTCCTCGGTGATGACAGCCCCTCCACCATCCTCGGCGGTGTGGTGCTGCTCTGGGCCATGGGCTCCTACCCCATAGCGGCGGTGATCTTTTTCGCCAGCGTGGTGGTGCCGCTGGTGAAAATACTGGCGCTATTCTGGCTTTGCTATATGGTGCAGCGCGGCAATGTCACCTCCCCCCTCGGCAAGCTCAAACTCTATCGCATGACCGAATTTGTCGGACGCTGGTCGATGATCGACGTCTTCGTGGTGGCCATTCTGGCGGGCCTGATCCGGCTCGACAATCTGATGACCATCTATCCCGGCCCTGCGGCCGTCGCATTTGCAGGTGTGGTGCTGATCACCATGGTCGCCGCCATGAGTTTCGACTCCCGCCTGATCTGGGATTTACAACAAGGAGAACGCGAACGTGAGTGAGCGTAAAAAAAGGTGGAAACCGGGCTCTGACTTTCTGAGCTCTGCCGCCGCAATCTGGATGGTGCCCCTGCTGGCGCTGTTCATCGGTCTCTGGATGCTGTTCCAGCACTGGTACTCCCAGGGCCCCAGTTTCACCCTGACAGTCGCCACTGCCGAGGGCATAGTCGCTGGCAAGACGGTGATCCGCTCCCGCGAAGTGGACGTCGGCCGCATCGAGGCCGTCGAGCTGAGCGATGACTACAGCCATGCGGTGCTGAAAGGACGGCTGACCAATGCCGCCTCCGGCATGCTGCGCGGTGACAGCCAGTTCTGGGTGGTCAAGCCCAGAGTGGGCCGTGAAGGGGTATCGGGTCTGAGCACCCTGCTCTCCGGCGCCTATATCGAGCTCGCCCCCGGCAAGAAAGGTCGGGCGCGGGACGAATACGCCATGCTCGACAAACCGCCGCTCGCCTCCCTCGATGCCAAGGGGCTGCGTCTCACCCTCAGCAGTCGCGACACTCGCGCGCTGGGGGAAGGCTCCCCCATCAACTATCAGGGCTTCACCATAGGTCAGGTGGAAGAGGCGAAGTTCCTACCGGAAAAGAGCGAGATGCAGTATCAAATCTTCATCCACGCCCCCTATGACATTCTGGTGAGCAGCAACTCCCGCTTCTGGATGACCCCGGGCTTCGAGGTCTCCATGAGCAGCGAGGGGATGAAGGTGAAGATGGATTCGCTGGAGAGCCTAATCGATGGCGGCATCACCATGGGTCTGCCACCCGGCTGGGCGCCTGGCGAACCGGTCAAACAGATGGAAGGGTTCACCCTGTTCCAGGATGAGGCGAGCGTGCTGGCCGGTAGTCTGGATCAGTTCATCGACTACGTCTTCCTGTTCGATGACAACGTGGGTGGCCTGCACCCGGGCGCGGCGGTGCAGTATCGCGGCATTCGGGTCGGTACCGTCATCTCCGCCCCCTACCTCATCGAGGACAAGGGCGTGCAGATCTTCAAGAGCCGCCAGATCCCGGTGCTGGCCCGCATCGAGGTGCAGCGCCTCTCCCACCGCTATGCCAAGGCGGAGAAGGATCAGTGGCGTGCCCTGTTCGGCAAGCAGTTCAAGGAGGGGTTGCGTGCCAGCCTCAAGACCTCGAGCCTGCTGACCGGCGGCAAGATCATCGACCTCAACTTCTATCCGGACGCGCCGCGCTTCGAGCAGGCCAAGCTGGCCGGTTATCAGGTATTCCCCACCGTTCAGGGCGGGCTGGATCAGATCGAGCGCAAGGTGAACCTCATCCTCGACAAGTTTGTCGACATGGACATGGCAACCACCCTGACCAAGGTCAACGGGTCACTCACCACCCTGGATGGCACCCTGAAGAACATCAGTGCAGTCAGCGCCAACCTGAACAAGCTCACTGCCAAGGATTCCACCCAGCAGCTGCCCGCCTCGCTCAACGAGAGCCTCAAGCAGTTGCAGGAGACCTTGCAGGCCTATGATGCCCAGTCGCAGACCAATCAGGACCTGCGCCAGTCGGTGCAGACCCTCAATCAGTTGATGCGCGAACTGCAGCCGCTGGTGCACTCCCTCAACGAGCAGCCCAGCTCGCTGATCTTCGATCGCGCGCATCCATCGGACCCTGAGCCCAAGCGAGGCAAACAATGAAAAAAGAGATCCTGACGCTGGCCCTACTGGGCCTGCTGGCGGGTTGCAGCAGCCAACCAAGCCTGCACTACTACTCGCTCGATGCCGATAGTCAGCAACCCGTGACGGCCCCGGCCCAACCGCAGCACCAGTTGGTGCTGCGCCCGGTGGCGCTGGCCAGCCAGCTCGACCGGATCAGTCTGGTCTATCAGCTGGAAGGGCAAGAGCTGCACTTCACCGAGTACCATCGCTGGGCCGGTGCGCTGGACGATCAGCTCAACCAGCTCACCCTCAATGGCCTCTCCACCCGCCTGCCGGGCTGGGTGGTACGGCAGGATGGCGCCCGCAAGGGGCCGGTACTGACCATTCTGGTGGAGCGCTTTCAGGGCCGTCATGACGGCAGCGCCGTGCTGAGCGGGCGCTGGCGCCTGCTGGCGGAGGATGGCACCGTGCTGCGCGATGCCCCCTTCCGTCAGGAGCGGGTGCTGCCGGCCGATGGCTACAACGCGCTGGTGAACGAGCTGGGTCAGGGCTGGCAACAGCTGCTCGACCAGATTGCCACCGAGGTGCGCAAGCAGGGTTGAGCACATCAACCTGCGAGCATCAGATAGAAAAAACGACGCCAGCTGGCGTCGTTTTGTTATGGGCAAGAGTCGGGGACGACTTATGCCTTGGCAGGCAGGCTCAGGCGGGCAACCGCTTCCACATGCATGGAGTGCGGGAACATATCGACCGGCTGCACCTCGTCCAGCACGAAGCCTTGCTTGACCAGCCAGGCAAGATCGCGGGCCAGGGTCTGCGGGTTGCAGGAGACATAGACCAGACGACGGGGCGCCATGGCGACCAGGGTCTGCAGCACCGCCTTGTCACAGCCTTTGCGGGGCGGATCCATCACCACCACGTCAGCGGTCACGCCTTGGGCGTGCAGTTCGGGCATCAGCTGCTCGGCCTTGCCGACGTGGAATTCGGTGTGCTCGATGCCGTTGAGGGCGGCGTTGCGGCGAGCATCGCTGATGGCGCTCTCCACCGACTCGATCCCGACGACCTTGGCGGCCTTGCCAGCCAGGAACAGGGAGATGGTGCCGATACCGCAATAGATGTCGAACACCGTCTCGTTGCCGGTCAGCTCGGCATACTCGAGGGCGCTGGAGTAGAGCACATCGGTCTGGGTCGGGTTGTTCTGGAAGAAGGAGAGCGGCGAGATCTCGAACTCGAGTTCGTGGATCTTGTCGCGGATCACCCCTTCGCCGAGCAGCACCCGGTTGGTCGCGCCCAGAATGCGGTTGGTGCGCTCATCGTTGATGTTCTGCACCAGGGTAGTGACCGGCAAATCGCTCAGGACAGCCAGCAGCTCGGCTTCGAACGGCAGCGCCTCACCCAGGGTCACCAGCACTACCATCAGCTCGCCGCTCTTGAAGCCCTTGCGGGTCATCAGGTTGCGCACGCAGCCGCTGTGGTTTACTTCGTCATAGGCGGCGATGTCATGCGCGCGCATCCAGTTGCGTACCCGGGCGTTGAGCTCCACGTGCAGCGGATCCTGCACCGCACAGTCATCGGCGGTGATGAGATCGTGGGAGTGCTTGCGATAAAAACCGATCTCGGCACCGGCGTCGCAGCCACGCACCGCATATTGCGCCTTGTTGCGATAGGCGAACGGGCTTTCCATGCCAAGGATATCCTTGACCGGGGTGTCACCCAGCCCGGCCTGCTCCAGTGCGCTTTGCACCAGTGCCTGCTTGAGCTTGAGCTGGGCCGGATAGGCCAGCGGGCGCACCTGACAGCCACCGCACTCGGTGTTGGGGCAGAAATCGGCAACCCGATCGGCAGAGGGCTGGAGCAGCTCGGCGACCTTGCCGTGCAGATAGTTCGGCTTGACCTCGGTCAGCTCCACCAGCGCCTGCTCACCGGGCAGCAGACCTTCGACAAACAGGGGGCGATCGAACAGGCGTCCTTTGCCATCTCCTTTGTCGGTCAGTTCCAGGATCTCGATCTGGTGTTGATGTCCCACTAACGGCATGAGCGGCTCCAAAAGTACTAAAAATGGGGGGTGATGAACGCGGCAGAGCCATGCCCATCGAGAAAAGGTGGCAGAGTTTAGCGGAGATCCGGCCAAATTGCAGGCATAAAAAGCCTGCTTGTTGCAATGGTCATTACCCCAGGCTATCTGCCGGGCGTGGTCACCTTTCGGGCTGCGGCAAATTTAGCCCTTGGGCCGCAACGCCCAGCCTGTTAAAATTCCGCCCTTGAAATTATCCTGGGCCCCGCGCCCGTTCTAGCTAAGGTCTACCGCGATGCGTACCAGCCAATATCTGCTTTCCACTCTCAAGGAAACCCCCTCCGACGCTGAAGTTGTCAGCCACCAGCTGATGCTGCGCGCCGGGATGATCCGTAAACTGGCCTCCGGCATGTATGCCTGGTTGCCAACCGGTCTGCGGGTACTGAAGAAAATCGAGAACATTGTTCGCGAAGAGATGAACAATGCTGGTGCCGTCGAAGTCTCCATGCCGGTGGTACAACCCGCCGAGCTGTGGCAGGAATCCGGCCGCTGGGATGACTACGGTCCCGAACTGTGCCGTCTGACCGACCGTCACAACCGTCCCTTCGTACTGGGCCCGACCCACGAAGAGGTGATCACCGCGCTGGTGCGTTACGAAGTGAACAGCTACAAGCAGCTGCCGCTCAACCTCTACCAGATCCAGACCAAGTTCCGCGACGAAGTGCGTCCCCGTTTCGGTGTGATGCGTGGCCGTGAATTCCTGATGAAGGATGCCTACTCCTTCCACATCGACAAGGAATCTCTGGTCGATACCTACGAGAAGATGCACGCCGCCTACTGCAAGGCGTTCACCCGCATGGGCCTGAACTTCCGTCCGGTGCAGGCCGATACCGGCTCCATCGGTGGTACCGGTTCCCACGAATTCCAGGTGCTGGCCGAGAGCGGTGAAGACTTGATCGCCTTCTCCGACAGCTCCGATTACGCCGCCAACATCGAGATGGCCGAAGCGCTGGCACCGGCTGGTGAGCGCGCTGCCGCCACCTCAGCCCTGACCAAGGTTGCCACCCCGAACGTCCACACCATTGACGAAGTGGCCGCTTTCCTGAACGTGGCTCCGACCGCCATCGCCAAGACCCTGCTGGTACTGGCAGAGGAAGATGAGCACGGCAAGCAGGCCGTCATCGCACTGGTACTGCGTGGCGACCACGAACTGAACGAAATCAAGGCAGAGAAACTGGCTGGCGTGGCCAACCCGCTGACCTTCGCCAACGACGAGCAGATTAAAGCTGCCGCCGGTTGCGACGCAGGTTCCATCGGCCCAGTCGGCTTTGCCGGTCGCATCATCGTCGATCGCAGCGCCGCCCATCTGGCGGACTTCGTCTGCGGCGCCAACGAAACCGGCTTCCACCTGACCGGTGCCAACTGGGATCGCGACATCGCTACCTACGAAGTTGCCGACCTGCGCAACGTGGTGGAAGGCGACCCGAGCCCGTGCGGCCAGGGCAAGCTGCTGCTCAAGCGCGGTATCGAAGTGGGCCACATCTTCCAGCTGGGTACCAAGTACTCCGAAGCGATGAAGGCGAGCGTGCTGAACGAAGCTGGCAAATCCGTCACCATGGAGATGGGTTGCTACGGGATCGGGGTTTCCCGTCTGGTGGCTGCCGCCATCGAGCAGAACAACGACCAGTACGGCATCATCTGGCCGGACGCCATCGCTCCGTTCGAAGTGGCCATCGTGCCGATGAACATGCACAAGTCCGAGCGCGTGGCCGAGCAGGCACAACAGTTCTACGCCGAGCTGAAAGCGGCCGGTGTGGACGTGCTGTTCGACGACCGTAAAGAGCGCCCGGGCGTAATGTTCGCCGACATGGAGCTGCTGGGCATCCCGCACGCCATCGTCATCGGCGATCGCGGTCTGGACAACGGCGTGGTGGAGTACAAGTGCCGCCGCACCGGCGAGAAGCAGGAAGTGGCCATCAGCGACATCATCGCCATGCTCAAGGCCAAGCTGGGCCGTTAATTCCGCCCTCTTCCCGATATAAAAAAGCGCGCCATTTGGCGCGCTTTTTGTTTCTGTGTGCGGACGACGGCAACCGGATGGCTAGCTTAGCCTCAGGGATTGCGACCGATAAAGAGGTCGGTCACGTGGCAGCTGCTTCTGGCTTCCAGTGCGTCGAGCATATAGGCCGCCGCATCTTCCGGGGTCATGAAGCCGCTCGGGTCCACGTGATCCGAGTTATCCCAGAATTCGCTGCGGATCCCGCTCGGGTAGAGGTTGACCAGCCGCAGTGGCGAGCCTTTCAGCTCGGCGCGCAACGACTCCAGAAAGCCGCGCATCCCCCATTTGGAGGCGCAGTAGAGACTCTCGTTGGCCTTGCCCACCTGAGCGGCGGAGGAGAGTACATTGGCCAGCACTCCGCCTTTCTCACCGACAAGCCGCACCGTCTGCTGGGCCACCAGAATGGTGGAGATAAGGTTGCTCTCCACCACCCGGCGGATCTGCTCGGCGGTATAGACACCGACCGGGCCAAACTCGCCCACCCCGGCACAGTGGATCACCATGTCGGGCAGGCCGCCCCACTCCACCGCAGCAGCGAAGGCGACATCGACCTCTTCATGGTGCGCCAGATCGGCAGCGATGCCGATCACCGCGCTGCCGAGCAGTTGCTCCTGCTCCTGCAGTCGCTGATAACGGCGCCCCATCATGGAGACCTGATGGCCCCGCTCAACCAGCCCGATGGTCAGCGCCCGGCCGAGACCAGAACCGGCACCTGTCACTATGATGTGGCCCATTATCGCTCTTCGTCGTCAGTTGACGGTCAGATTAGAAAGTGAATTCGCCGCCCATGAACCAGCCATCGATACGCTGGTCAACGTTGTCGAAGTCGACCTTGGCTTCACGCCAACCGGCGCGCAGCTTGATCGGCATGGAGGAGAACTTGTAGGAACCACCCAGACGGTAGTCATAGTTGTCCGCATCGTGAGTGCGCAGATCGCCGAAGAAGGCGATGCCGGTGCCCGGGATCTTCACTTCACTGCCGGCATAGGCCATCAGGGTATCTTCGTCATAACCCTTGCGGCCGGAGTAGACCTGCTCGCCATCGTAGTGACGACCGGTCATACCCAGATCGATCTTGAACAGATCGTTGTTGAACAGACGGTAGTAGAGGCTCAGATCGTAGGCGGTCAGGTCGTTCTTGAAGTTGCCGCCGGAGGTGCTGAAATCGGAGACTTCAAACTTGGCGTTCGGCAGGAGGATGATGCCGTGCTCCAGTTGCAGATAGCCGTTCCAGTTGTAGCTGTCGTCATAGCTGCCATCAGCACTGGTGCCATAAGCCTGACCACTGCCCTTGGCTGCCCATACGTCGGCACCGGCGGCAAAACGCCAGTCATTAGCGGCCATGGCACTCTGGCTGCACAGAGCCAGCACAAAACCGGCAATCAGCGTCTTTTTCATTACGTCACTTCCTCTTGCATACATGGAAAAGAGCACTATTTTACTCGGTGCAGCCAAAATACCCAGCGTCAATCCTGAACAAACGACGACAAATGTCAGTGCTTCATATGCTTCATCTCTGCCATCGGCTCAATCGGCTTCACCGGCAGTGACAGCTCCAGCTTCTGACCATCGTCCATGGTGAGGGTGAGCGGGAAAGGAGTCTGCTCGGAGAGCGTACCCACCTCAAACAGCATGATGTGCAGGCTGCCCGGTTTCAGCACCGCCTCGCCCTTGGCCGGGATCTCGATATTCTCGACCTGACGCATCTTCATCACACCATTTTCGTGCAGATGAGTGTGCAGCTCGGCACGCCCCGCCGCCGCAGAAGCCGCCGCCACCAGCTTGACCGGCTGGTCGGCGTCATTCTTGAGCACCATAAAGGCGGCAGTGTTGGGGGAGCCCGGCGGCAACAGGCGCACATAGCCGTCGACGGCCTCGACCTTGGCCAGTGCTGGCGCAGTCATCCCCAGAACCAGCAGAGAATAAAACGCACGTTTAAACATGGTTGAAATCCTTTTATGATGTTGTTAAACGGCGCCAAGGTTACCCCAGCGGCAACCTTTTTTGCACCTTTCAATAACAAGGATTTAGACATGGCCCCCATTCTCATTGCCGAGCAGCAGGATGGCTTGCTCACCCTGACCCTCAACCGCCCCGACAAGCGCAACGCCCTCAATACCGAGCTCTATAAGCAACTGGTGGCAGCGCTGCGAGAGGCGGCAGCCGATGAGGAGGTGCATGTCCTGCTGTTGCAGGGGCAGCAGGATTGCTTTACCGCGGGCAATGATCTGGCCGACTTTATGGGCAAGAGCTCGCTGGAACCCGACGACCCCATACTGCAGTTCCTCCACACCCTGGCCGATTTCCCCAAACCCGTGATCGCCGCTGTTGGCGGCCCGGCGGTGGGGATTGGCACCACCATTCTGCTGCACTGCGATCTGGTCTATCTGGGGGATAATGCCCGCTTGCAGCTTCCTTTCGTCGAGTTGGGACTGGTGCCGGAGTTCGCCTCCAGCCTGCTGCTGCCACGTCTAGTGGGACACCTCAAGGCGGCCGAGCTGTTGCTGCTGGCCGAGGCGATGGATGCCGAGGAAGCGCTACGTCTCGGGCTGGCCAACAAGGTGGTGGCGGCCGATGGAGTGCTCTCCTTTGCCCGCGAGCAGGGGCTGAAGCTGGCGGCCAAACCGCCCAGAGCGCTACAAAAGAGCAAGGCGCTGCTGAAACAGGAGCTTAAACAGGCGGTGCACTTTGTCATCGATCTGGAGGCGCGCGCCTTCGCCCAGGCACTGCAAGGGGAAGAGGCGCAACAACGGATCGCCCAGACACTCAAACGGCGGAGCTGAGCTGCCGCTCAACGCCAGTCAGTTGAGTCGAAAACGGCCGATCAGCTCGCAGCCCTGCACCTTGTCCTGCAGCTGGATCAGCCGGGCAATTTCCGGATTGGGGTGACGCTTGAGAAAGGCGAGCAGGGCGCCGCGACAGCAACCCAACTCGCTGATCAGTGCCTCGCACTCCCGGTTGGGGCATTGTGGCACCAGCGCCGTCACCAGCTCGGAGGCGAGCTTCAGGTAGCGCAGCTCGTAAGTCGGCTCATCCATCGCCCGCCAGAAGTCGGCCAGCCGGTGGCAGGTGGCGACTCGCATGGTGGCCAGTTCGGTCAACTCCACCTGGGTCATCTCGTAAACATCCCCCAGCGCCTGCTGATAAAAGCAGATCGCTGCACCCAGCGAACCGGCCTGCCAGGCACGCTCCGCCTCCAGCATGTATCGTTGCCAACTTTGCGGTGTCATCTCGCTCTCCCGAATCCGTCATGGTGGGAGTGTTATCATGGCTAATTGAGAATAAATATCAACCAGAGGGTTAGTGCAGGATCTCTGCGCAACCTTGGCAAACCCGGCGCCCGACTTTATGATCGCGCCCTTGCCCCCCTTCTTTGGAGCCCCACAATGCGACCACGACTCCCGCAGATGCTGGGCTGCTCCCTGCTCTGCGTGCCCCGCATGCTGGTCTGGATCTATTAGCTGCGCTCAAGCGAACGCAACCCATCCGATCCATTCAGCAAAGGAGTACCAACATGAACACCTGCCAACACTGGTCGCAGGTCGAATACCTGCACCTGACGGTGACCAACCCCAATATCTGCCTAAAGGGGCAGCACAGCTACTACTCGGGTGCCTGGGATGGTCCCTTCGAAGAGGTGGCAGTGCGCTACCTCCATGGCGATCCCTTCAGCCGCAGCCCGGAAACCGGCTGGGAGCCGCTCTGGCATATCGACCGGCTCCATATCGGCGACTATGTGCAGATTGCCGCCGGGGTAAAGATCATCATGGGCGGCAACCACACCCACAACACGTCCTTCATCAGCACCTATCCGTTCGCCGATCTGGCGGCGCTCAAGCGCAGCTACCGCCCCGCTGGCGATACCCGCATCGGCAACGATGTCTGGATCGGCATGGAGGCGATGATCATGCCTGGCGTCACCATCGGCGACGGCGCCATCATCGCCGCCCGTTCGCTGGTCAATCAGGATGTGCCGTCCTATGCCATGGTGGCGGGCACCCCGGCCAGGGTGGTGCGGATGCGCTTTGGCGAGGAGGAGATTGCCCGGCTACAGGCCCTCGCCTGGTGGGATTGGCCGGATCAACAGGTCAACGATCTGCTACCGCTGATCCAGCAAGGTGACGTCGCCCTGCTTGAGCAGGCGGCTGTCCGCTGGGCGGAGCGCCATGAGTGACCACCGCTAACCAGTAGCTGACAGCATAAGGGCGACCCCGGGGTCGCCCTCTTTTATCTCCGGCATGCTCAGGGTGCCGGCATCGCACATCCACTCATTGCGCGCTTTTGGACTGGTTGAGGCTGCACTGCTTGCCGGGATAACCGGGTAGCTCTTTGGCATCGCTGCCGCAGGCGAGCCGTTTGGCCTGTTGCAGGCGGGCCGCCAGATTGGCGCTGTCCACCGGCATCCACTGCATCTGCTTGCCGAGCCAGCTGGCCCAGGCAAACTCGACGAAATAGACCTGTTTGTCCTTGCGAAAGTAGCCCGCATTCTGCAGCAGTCCGGCGAGGGTGCGATAGGGATAATCAGGCAGCTTGTCGATACTGGTCGGTAACTGCTCCGGGGTCAGCGGCTGTCCCTTCTCATCCTTGAGCCAGGCCCAGTGGTTGTTCTGCATCTGACTCCAGAAGTTGGCTTTGTCCTGCAGGCGGCCAATCACCTTGACCCGCGCATCCTTGACTCCTTGTTGCCACAGCGCCTTGGTGAGATGGTGTCTGTCCACCAGCCAGTAGCTGCCATCCGGCGCAATCACCACGGGGATCTCTTTCTTTTTCATCAACTTGTCGAGCTGCTTTGCGCTCATGCCCGCCAATGTGGCCTGGGTCTCATCGACCTGGATCTGGCCGACGCCCCCCTGAGTCGGGTGCAAGGCATCGATGCCGATCTCGCACCAGTTGCCCACCGCCGTGTCGCTCTGGCACGGGGCCAACGCCCAGGCACCCTGGCTCAACACACAGGCCAGCAATAACCATGCTTTCATCGTTTGACACTCCTCACCACATTGAACTGCACAGACGCCGGGAACGCTCTTCTACCCCGATTGGGAGTGAGAGTCGAATGCTGGCGGTCAGACCAGCAAACGGGATATCATGATTTCCCATCTGTCGGCGATATTTTCTCGCCGAGTTTTCTCCCCGCTTCACACTATTTGAAGGATCCGACCCATGAAAGGATGGACCCCCTTGCTGGCCCTGCTGGGCTGTGCTGCTGTCCAGGCTGCCGATATTCCCGCCGGAACACAACTCGCCGCCGAGCAGATTGTCGTTCGCCACCTCAAGGATGAACCTGCGAGCCTGAGCCCGCTCAAGCTGGTCGGCCTGCCGGAGTTGCAGGTACTGCGGGATCTGTTCGAGGGGCTGTTGACCCAGGGGCCGGATGGCAAACCGGTTGCCGGGGTGGCGGCCAGCTGGGAGAACAAGGGCAACCAGTTCTTTACCTTCCATCTGCGCCCGGATGCGCGCTGGTCCAACGGCGATCCGGTCAAGGCCGGCGACTTCGTCTACGGCTGGCGCAAGCTGGTCGACCCGAAAGAGGCGGCCACCTTCGCTTGGTTTGCCCAACTGGCCCGTTTCGACAAGGTGGACGAGATAGTCGCTGGCAAATTGCCTGCCAGCGAGCTGGGGGTCAAGGCCCTCGATGATCACACCCTGCAGGTGACCCTCTCCCAGCCGGTGCCCTACTTCCTGAACCTGCTGAGCCACCCCAGCCTGTCGCCGCTCCATCAAGCCAGCATCGAGCAGTACGGCAACCTGTGGACCCACCCCGGCAAACTGGTGGGCAACGGTGCCTTTGTGCTGAACAACCGGGTGGTCAACGAGAAGCTGGAGCTGACCCCCAACCCTTATTACTGGGATCGGGCCCATACCGTATTGACCAAGGTGATCTTCATGCCTATCAATCAGGAGAGCGCGGCCACCAACCGCTATCTGGCGGGCGATCTGCATATCACCGAATCCTTCCCCAAGGATCAGTACGACAAGCTGAAGCTACAGATCCCGAATGAGGTCTACACCCCGGATCAGCTCGGTACCTACTACTACGCTTTCAATACCCGTGAGGCGCCACTGAACGATGTGCGGGTGCGCAAGGCGCTCTCCTACACCATCGACCGCGCCCTGATCGCCGACAAAGTGCTCGGTACCGGCGAGAAACCGGCTTATCACTTCACTCCGGATGTGACCGCCAGCTTTACCCCAACCGCCAACCTGCTCTCCACCAGCAGCCAGCCGGAGCTGGACAGCAAGGCCAAGGCCCTGCTCAAGGAAGCCGGTTACGGCCCGGACAAGCCGCTCAAGCTGACCCTGCTCTACAACACCGCGGAAATTCACAAGAAGATGGCACTGGCGATTGCCAGCATGTGGAAGCAGAAGCTGGGCGCCGAGGTCGAGCTGACCAATCAGGAGTGGAAAACCTATCTCGACAGCCGCCAGAGCGGTCAGTTCGAGGTGATCCGCTCATCCTGGGTCGCCGATTACAACGACCCTTCAGCGTTCCTCGGCCTGTGGGGCTCCCGTCACAGCGGCAATATGGCAGGCTTTGCCAATGCCCGTTATGACCAGCTGCTGGTAGAGGCGGCCAGCACTCAGGATGCCGCCAGCCGCAGCAAGCTGTTTGGCGAGGCGGAAGCGATCCTGCTGGATCAGGCCCCCATCGCCCCCATCTACCAGTACACCAATGCCCGACTCATCAAGCCATGGCTCAAGGGCTACCCCATCAACAACCCGGAGGATGTGGCCTACAGCCGCCAGCTCTATCTGATCAAACACTGACACCGGCCACAACGATGCGAGGCCCCGCAGGGCCTCGCTATTGATACTGTTCACACCATGATTTCCAGCCTAAAATGCCGCCCCTTCTGTTCAATTAATCTTCAATCTCCACTCAGTCATGCGCTACCTGATACTGCTCTCGTTGTTGTGGACCCTGCCTGCGCAGGCCAATCGCGAATCCCAATGCCAGCAAGAGTTTGTCGGCTGGATGCTGCATCAGCAGCAACAGTTCAGCGATCGCAAGTCTGACAAGATGGAGCGGCGCCGGGCCGAGCGGGCCATCGATCTTGCCCGGCAGGAGTACGACAAGCAGGCCAGCTTCTGCAAGACCATGCAGCTTGTTCGTGAATACAAAGATGGCGATCCACGTTTTACTCCGCGCCCCGGAGAGATACACGACTACAGTACGGCTTCTGACAACACATCAGGGTGACCCTGACCAGAAAAACCAAAAGCGCGTCGATTGACGCGCTTTTTGTGGTTCTTGCCCTGACAAAGCGGCTTATTCGGCCGTCTCGCTGCTGGCAAACTCCGGCACCTTGGCCATGGCATCCAGCACCACCTGAATACCGGCGCCCGGTTTGTAGGCGTTCTCGCTCAGGTGACGGCGCCAGGCGCGAGCCCCCTGCATGTTCTGGAACAGCCCCAGCATGTGGCGGGTCATATGGGAGAGGTAGTTGCCCTTGGCCAGCTCCTGCTCGATATAGGGCAGCATCATCCGCACCACCTCGTGGCGGCTCGGCACGGCGTTGTTCTGGCCGAACACCAGATTGTCCACCTGCGCCAGAATGTAGGGGTTCTGATAGGCTTCACGCCCCATCATGACGCCATCGACGTGTTGCAGGTGCTCGAGAGCCTGCTCCATGGAGGTGACGCCGCCGTTGAGGGCAATGGTCAGCTCCGGGTAATCCTGCTTGACCCGATAGACGCGGGGATAATCGAGGGGCGGGATCTCGCGGTTCTCCTTGGGGCTTAGGCCGCTCAGCCACGCCTTGCGGGCATGGACGATAAAGGTATCGCAACCGGCATCGCGCACCTGTTCGATAAAGGTCTGCAGAAATTCGTAGGAGTCCTGATCGTCGATGCCGATACGGGTCTTCACCGTCACCGGAATATCGACCACATCGCGCATTGCCTTGACGCAGTCCGCCACCAGCGCCGGTTCGCCCATCAGGCAGGCGCCAAAGCGACCGTTTTGCACCCGATCGGAGGGGCAGCCGACGTTGATGTTCACCTCGTCATAGCCGCGCTCCTCGGCCAGCTTGGCACAGCGCGCCAGATCGGCCGGATTGCTGCCCCCCAGCTGCAGGGAGATGGGATGCTCCTGCTCGCTGTAACCCAGATAATCCCCCTTGCCGTGGATGATGGCACCGGTGGTCACCATTTCGGTATAGAGCAAGGTCTGGCGACTCATCAGTCGATGAAAGTAACGGCAATGCCGATCAGTCCAGTCCAGCATGGGGGCGATGGAAAAACGCTGCGCCTGCATAAAAATCATCCGGGTTGGCTAAAGAAAGGGGCGGATTTTATCACAACGTGAAGCAGCCCCAGAAAATGAATTTTGTCGCCGCGCCATGCGAGGCCCTGTGATAGTATCCGGCTAATAGAAAGGGTATCTGCGCGATCATGAATCAAGACCAACTTTTACAACGAGCCGAGCGACTCTGTATACAGCGAGGGATCCGCTTCACCCCGACCCGACGTCAGGTATTTCGCCTGCTGGCGGCACACGGCAACGCCATCAGCGCCTATGATTTGTTGGCCCAGCTGCAACAAACCGAAGCCAATGCCAAGCCGCCAACCGTCTATCGGGCACTCGATTTTTTGCTCGAACAGGGCTTTGCTCACAAAGTGGAATCGCTCAACGCGTTTATCTTCTGCTGCCACTTCGATCACGCTCACCCGATGCAGCTGCTGATCTGCGACGAGTGCGGGGATGTGGTCGAACTTCACGATAGTGCAATAGATAGCGCGTTTTCCGAGCAGGCCCACTTGCATGGCTTTACGATTACCAATAAGACAATAGAGGCACATGGCCAATGTGCTCGCTGTACGCCCACTGTAGGAAGTCATCATGAAGGCTGATTTTGTAAATCCGTTCCTGCTATCTCTGCTCAATGTGCTCTCGACCATGGCACAGCTGGAACTAAAACCGGGCAAACCGAAACGCAAGATGGATGAGCTGGCGCGCGGCGACGTCTCCGGTCTGATCGGCATGGTCGGCCCGCAGACCCGCGGCTCCCTCTCCATCAGCTTCGAGAAGGGGCTGGCGCTGGAGATCATGCGTCGCATGCTGGGGGAAGCTCCCGCCTCCATCAATGAAGAGGTGACCGACATGGTCGGTGAAATCACCAACATGGTGACCGGCGGTGCCAAGCGGATGCTGGGCGAGAAGGGCTACGAGTTTGACATGGCGACCCCCATCATCGTCTCCGGCCCCAACCACACCATCACCCACAGGGCCGATGGCACCAAGATAATGATGCCGTTCGAATCCGATTTCGGTCGCGCCACTATCGAAATTTGCTTCGAGTAATCCTATGTGGAAAGCATTGAAATGGATTTTCATCTGCTGGGCACTACTGTTGATCCTGTCGGACATTCAGATCAGCACCTCCCTCTACAAGTACGAAGATAACCGGGTTCTCATCAACTTCCCGCGCTGGGAAACCAAACAGCCCTGGGGCACCTTCGAGTGGCATGCCGGACGGGTAGAAACCCACTGGTATGGTCTGGATGGCAAACCCAAGCCAGCAGGCCCGCAAATCTGATCCGGTAACGGAACCGGCAGAAACAGAAGAGGCCAGCAGATGCTGGCCTCTTTGCTATCTCGTTGATCCTGAATCAAGCCGCTTCGGCAGCCAGCTTTCCGTTTGGTCGCATCAAGATGCCAACGATGCAGGCCAGCAGAGTTGGCAGCAGCCAGGCAAGTCCCTTGTCGAACAGCGGCAGGAAGGCAAAGCCGTCCATAGCCATACCAGCAGCGCCCAGTCCGTCCAGACAGCCAAACAGGAAGGCGACCAGCAGCACGCCACGAAACGCCAGCCGTGGCTGGGCAAACCACCCTTTGAGGAAGGTCACCAGCACCAGTGCAATGGCAACCGGGTAGATGGCTACCAGCACCGGGATGGAGAGACTGATAAGCTCACTCAGCCCCACATTGGCCACCAGCGCGCAGAGTGCCCCCAGCAGCATCACCCACTTGTGGTAAGCCCAGCCAGTCAAACCTTGGAAATAATCGGCTCCGGCACAGAGTAGGCCTACTGCACTGGTAAAACAGGCCAGAGTGATGATGGCCGCCAAAATAAGCTGCCCAGGCTGACCAAACAGGCTCAGGACGTAGGCATTGACGATGGCACCGCCGTTGCTGATGTCGCTCGCTACTCCGCCGGCACTGTTGCCAAGCTGGAAAAGAGAGAGATAGACCGCCGACAACCCGACCGCCGAGATCAGGCCCGCAATGGTGAGGTATTTGAACTGGCTGCGATAGTCCTCGATCCCCTTCTGGCGCAGCAACCCGATGATCAGTGCGCCAAACATCAGGGATGCCAGGGTATCCATGGTGTTATACCCCTCCAGCATCCCCTTGGTGAGCGGAGCGCTGATGTAGTCACCGCTGGCATCGGGCATGGTACCCTGTGGCGCGATAAAGACCCCGACCGCCAGAATGAGCAGCATCGCCATCAGGGCGGGAGTCAGGTACTTGCCAACCGCATCGAGCAGTTTGCCCCGATCGAGCGCCACCATGATCACCAGCGCAAAGAAACTCAGGGTGTAGATCAGCAGCCCCTCATGACCGGCATCGCCGAGCCAGGGCTTGAGCCCCATCTCGTACGCGACCAGACCGGTGCGGGGAATGGCAAAGGCGGGCCCCATGATGATATAGATGGCGATGGCCAGCGCCGTCGCCGCCCCGGCGGGCAGATAGCGGGTCATTCCGGTCCAGCCACTCGCGCGGCCCCCCGAACTCCCCTTGGCAACCGCAATCAGGGTGATCAGCGGCAAGCCCACTGCCGTTAGCAAAAAGCCGCACATGGCGGCCAGCAGATGCTCACCAGCCATAAAACCCGCAAGCGGCGGAAAAATGATATTGCCAGCCCCCAGATAGAAGGCAAACGTCATAAACCCCAGTCCGAATACGTCGGACAACTTCAATGATTTCGTCAAACCCAACCTCATCTGCCTTATCAGCTTGTTATTGATTGCACCCACTGCCTGGCAGATAACCGGTAACAATGTCTCTTGCTTCTCTCTCGTACGGATACCGGACAAGAATTGCGCACTCAGCATAAATAAAAGGAATCAAATCTCAATATCAAATTAATATATTGAAACAATTTGAACAAATAGAATTAATTACCAACAAGTTTGCCATTCTCAAAATGATGTAAAGAGAGATTGAGCAAAGAGGCGAGAACAGGCAGCAAAAGCGCGGAACAGGCAAGCGTCACCGGCAGTGACCATCACAACCCGGCAAAACACAATGCAGAGTGACGGAAAGCAAAAGAGCCTGCACGGGGCAGGCTCTTGGCAATATCACATCGGGCGTGATCAGGCAGCTTCGGCAGCCATCTGTGTCGGACGCACCATCACGCCAACTACGCAGGCCAGCAGGGTCGGCATCAGCCAGGCGAGGCCCTTGTCGAACAGCGGCAGGAAGGCAAACGCATCCATCTTCATGCCGGCAGCACCCAGACCATCCAGGCACCCGAACAGGAAGGCAACCATCAACACGCCACGGAACACCAGACGGGGACGGCCGAAGTAACCCTTCAGGAAGGTGACCAGCACCAGCGCCACGGCAACCGGATAGATGGCAACCAGCACCGGAATGGAGAGGCTGATCAGCTGGCTCAGGCCCACGTTGGCCACCACGGCACAGATAACGCCCAGCAACACCACCAGCTTCTTGTAAGCCATGCCGGTCAGATTGTGGAAGAAATCGGAACAGGCGGAGATCAGACCGACTGCAGTGGTAAAACACGCCAGAGTGATGATGGCCGCCAGAATGAACTGACCCGGCTGACCAAACAGGCTCAGTACGTAGGCGTTGACGATGGCGCCACCATTGCTGACATCCGTCGCCACACCGGCTGCCGTGTTACCCAGCTGGAACAGGGAGACGTACACCACGCTCAGACCAACGGCAGAGATGAGGCCGGCAATGGCCAGATACTTGAACTGGCTCTTGTAATCGTTGATGCCTTTCTGGCGCAGCAGATCGACGATCAGGGCGCCAAACATCAGGGACGCCAGGGTGTCCATGGTGTTGTAACCTTCCAGGATCCCTTTCACGAAGGGGCTGTTCTGATAGTCACCGGACGCGTCAGGCATGGCGCCTTGCGGCGCTACGAATACCCCGACCGCCAGAGTCAGCAGCAGCAGCATCAGTACCGGAGTCAGGTATTTGCCGATGGCGTCCATCAGCTTGCCCTGGTTCATGGAGACCAGAATGGCCACACCAAAGAAGATCACGGTATAGGCCGCCAGACCCGCTTGCCCCATATCACCGATGAACGGCTTGAGGCCCATTTCGTAGGCAACCAGACCGGTACGGGGCGCGGCAAAGGCCGGGCCTATGATGATATAGATGGCAACGGCCAGCGCAGTCGCAACACCGGCAGGCAGCAGTTTGGTCATGCCAGCCCAACCGTTACCGGCTTTCGCCACGGCCAGAATGGTTACCAGAGGCAGGCCCACGGCAGTGACCAGGAAGCCAAACATCGCCAGGGAGAGGTGCTCACCAGCCATGTAACCGGCCAACGGCGGGAAAATGATGTTACCGGCGCCCAAGTAGAAGGCGAAGGTCATAAACCCTAATCCGAGTACATCGGACAATGTGAGTGATTTCGTCAAGTTCAACCTCGTCTGTCTTGTAAATTATTGCTTGTTATAGTTTTTATCGGTCGCTGACCGGGTGTGTTCAGGGGGTATAAAAAAAGAGCCCCGCATGTTTTTTCATCGCAACCAGTGGTTTTAGCTGGTCTGGAGCGGGCGCTCGATCTGGAACCAGCATAATGGCGTGAAAAAATAGTTCAAGACGAAATTTACATCTTCAAATAGAAGGGGTTGGTCAGTTGGATATATCTGTCGGAATAGGCCCCATCAGCAGAATGGATCACAATTTCACCCCTCTCACACCTGTTTAATCCTCTGCCAAGTAGCAATAAAACACGATTTGCCTCTTTACCCTCTCTGGTGATAACAGCTGTATAACAAATGCCATGCAGATCATAATTCGCCGAAATGCATAAAATTTCATCGGCAACCGCCGTCGGCAGCACCAGCGCCACCTGCCCGTTCGGGCTCAACAAACGATTGCAGGCCGCCAGTAATGCGGGGCTGTCGAGGGCGCCGGTATGGCGGGCCAACGCCCGCGCCGGATCGCTAAATGACTGGCCTGCCACGAAATAGGGAGGGTTGGAGACGACAAGATCGTAAGGGGCGGCCTGATAATCCTGAATGGCACTCTCTATGATGGTCACCCGATCTGCCCAAGGAGAGGACGCCGCATTCTCCCGCGCCTGGCTGGCCGCATTAATATCCAGCTCGACCGCATCAAGACGGCAGTCAGATCTGCTGCGCTGGGCCAGCATCAGGGCGATCAGGCCGCTGCCGGTGCCGATATCGAGCACTCGACGCGCCTGTTCGACCGGCGCCCAGGCCCCGAGCAAAATGCCATCGGTGCCCACCTTCATGGCGCAGCGATCGTGATTGATATGGAACTGTTTGAAGGTAAATCCGCGACTACGTCCCATCTGGCCCCCGTCATCTGCAAAAATGGTGGGCGATTATAGCGGCTAAGACACACTCACCAATAGGAGCCGACGAGATAATCGCCTATAATCTGCCGTTTCCTTAATGACCGAGTATTGCCATGAGCCAGTCCTTTGATGATTTCGACCTGCACCCAGTCCTCAACCGGGCCTTGGCCGAGATGGGATTCACCCGCCCCACCACCATCCAGCAGATGGTGCTGGAGCCAGCCCTGGACGGCCGCGATATTCTGGCATCCGCTCCGACCGGTACCGGCAAGACCGCCTCTTTCCTGCTGCCGGCACTCCAGCACCTGCTGGACTTCCCACGCCGCAAGCCGGGCCCCTGCCGCATGCTGATCCTGACCCCGACCCGCGAGCTGGCGTTGCAGGTAACTGCCCACGCCAAAGCGCTGGCGGCTCACACCAACCTCAGCATCGAGACCATCATCGGCGGCGTCAGCCATGAAGAGCAGCTGCCTGCCCTGACCAAGACCACCGACATCGTGGTCGCCACCCCGGGCCGTCTGCTCGAGTACATCGAGAAAGAGGAATTCGAGAGCCACGACATCGAAGTGCTGGTGCTGGATGAAGCGGACCGCATGCTGGACATGGGCTTTATCAAGGATGTGAACCGCATCGTGGCCGAAGCGCGCTACCGCAAGCACACCATGCTCTTCTCCGCCACCCTGGAAGGGGCCGGCCTTGAGAAGTTCGCCAACGAGATCCTCAAGGATCCGGTGGAGCTGCACGCCGAACCGCCCCGCAGCGAACGTCGCCCCATCACCCAGTGGATCCATCTGGCTGATGACGCCGCCCACAAGCTGGCGCTGCTGACCCATATCCTGAAAGATCCGGAAACCCAGAAAGCCATCATCTTCGTCAAGACCCGCGAGCGTCTGGCGGAGCTCTCCGGCCAGCTGCAGGCTGCAGGTATCTCCTGCGCCTGGATCCGTGGCGAAATGGAGCAGAGCAAGCGTATCGAGTCGATCCGCAAGTTCCACGAAGGGGAAGTGCCCTTCCTGATCGCCACCGACGTCGCCGCCCGCGGCATCGACCTGCCGAACGTCAGCCATGTCATCAACTACGACATGCCCTACGGCGCCGACGTTTACGTCCACCGGATTGGCCGTACCGGCCGCGCTGGCAACCGTGGATGCGCCATCAGCCTGGTGGAGGCCCACGACATGGCGATGGTCGCCAAGATCGAACGCTACACCGAGGAGCGCCTCAAGCGCCGGGTGATCGACGAGCTGCGCCCGAAACACAAAGAGGCGCGGGTACCGGTGAAGAAGAAAAAGCCGGTCGACAAGAAGAAGTCCGCCAAGAAGAAAAAGAAGAAGTGATCGCCTGGCGATAAAGAGAAGGGCCATCCCGCGGGATGGCCCTTCTGCATTCTGAATCACTCTGACGAGTGGTTATGCCACCACTCTGCGCATCCCCATATGGGGGATATCATCTTCGAGATAGCCTTCCCCTTCCGCCACAAAACCGTGTTGGCCGTAGAAGCCTTGCAGATGAGCCTGCGCCCCCAGCCAGATACTGTGAGTCGGCCAGCGCGCCTCACACGCCTTGACCGCCTCGCCGATCAGCTGGTGACCGAGACCACCGCCACGCGCCTTGGGTGAGGTCACCACCCGACCGATGGCGGCACCGCTCTCATCGCCGATGCCGGGCGCCATGATCCGCGCATAGGCGGCCAGCAGATCGCCCTGATATCCGAGCAGGTGCAAGACCCCTTCGCGGCGATCGAGCCCGTCCAGATCCTGAAAGGGGCAGGTCTGCTCCACCACGAACACCTCGGCCCGCAGCGCCAGCAACTCATACAACTCGTCAGTGGTCAGTTCAGACCAGGGTTTCAGGATCCAGTTCATCGGCAACTCCTTATCAGTTCGGCCTGCCAGCATAATCGTGGCGCCAGCGCCCTGCATTAACCTTTGTTAAGTTCTTTCAGCCGTTTGCGAATGCGGCTCAGGCTGATGGGAGTAATGCCGAGATAGGCGGCGATCTGGTGATCCGGCACTCTGGCATCGAGTGCGGGAAAGCTGTCGAGAAAGTGCTGATAACGCGCCTGCGGGCTGCCGGTCAGCAGCAACTGCTCCTTCTCCTCCTTGATGCGCAGCTGCACCTCCAGCAGGTGCTGATACCAGCGCGGCCAACCGGGCAGCTGGCGCAAGTCGACCAGACTGAACAGCTGCAGATGGCAGAGTTCCAGCGCCTCCACGCTGTAGCGGGCTGGCTCGCCACTAAGCAGGTGGTGGAAGTCGAGAAACTCGTCCCCCTCCCAGTAGAACTCCTTGATGTACTCGCGGCCATCCTCCAGCACCAGCTTGGCCCGCAGCAGCCCCTGCTCCACCCTGACCAGCAGATCCGGGCTGTCGCCGGCGTGCCAGAGGCAGCTTTTCGGGCTGAGGGTCAGCGGGCGGGCAAAAGAGAGGAGGCGCGCGGCCTCCTCTTTATCTGCGACCTGCGCCCAATCGAAGGGGGGTCTGTCAGTCAGCATGATTAACCGCGACGCTGACGCACGGCTTCAAACAGGCAAACGCCGGTTGCCACCGAGACGTTGAGGCTGGATACAGCCCCTGCCATCGGGATGCTCACCAGCTCGTCGCAATGTTCGCGGGTCAGGCGACGCATACCTTTACCTTCGGCACCCATCACCAGCGCCATCGGGCCGGTCAGTTTGGCCTGATAGAGGTCGTGATCGGCCTCGCCAGCGGTGCCGACAATCCAGACGCCGCGCTCCTGCAATTCGCGCAGGGTGCGGGCCAGGTTGGTGACCTGAATGAGCGGCACCACTTCGGCCGCGCCACAGGCAACCTTGCGCACGATCGGGGTGAGACCCGTAGCCTTGTCCCGCGGCACGATGACAGCATGAGCCCCGGCAGCATCGGCGCTGCGCAGGCAGGCGCCGAGATTGTGCGGATCGGTCACGCCATCCAGCACCAGCAGGAAGGGCTGGTTCTGTTGTGCCGCCAACTCATCCAGCAGGCTGGCCAGATCGTGCTCGGCCAACTTCGGCGCCTCTTTCACCCGTGCCATGATGCCCTGGTGATTGTTGCCTTCCGCTTTGTCATCAAGGGTCTTGCGGTTCACGCTCTGCACCTTGAGGCCGAGGGACTCCAGCTCGGTCAGCAGGGGTTGTAGCCGGTCGTCATCCCGCCCCTTCAGCGCCCATACCTCGATGAAACGCTCCGGGGTGCGCTCCAGCAGCGCGGTGACAGCGTGAATGCCGTAGATCAGTTCAGTACTCATGTTCAAGATCCGTAGGTCGGGTCGCATAAATGCGCCCCGAAGAAAAATGGCCGTACCGGCAGCCTGACCACCATGATGCAGGTCTCGTCACCGGTCGCTAAATGATGGCGCATCATACCAGAGAGACCGGCATCTAGGGAGAAGGAAGCTGCTCGGCTAAGCTGCGAAACTATGACAGGCCTCTTGATCCGGCTGCGCCATCATCCTTGATGGCGAACCTGACCCGGCCCAGCAGTGACGAAGTGGGCTCGCTACGCGGTGCACAAAACGGTCGCAGTCCCAATTTCAGCCCTTTCGTCGTGGATGTTCGACTGCAACACAGCTCAAGATGATTAATTTATTGGGCTTGCTCAAAAAATCACCACATCCCGAGATCCTCTCCTGCATCACACGCTAATATAGTCGTTTAGCAACAGCCTCGTCGGAGTCACCTATGAGCCAGGCCAGCGAAACCACGCAGGTAAAAAGCAGCAGACTGAAGGCTGGAATTCAGGGGCGGTAGCCTTGCCTGATGGAGTGGATAAGCGAGTGAAGCAAAACGGTAGCTGTCCCAATTTCACAGTTGATTAAAACGTATGAAATTGCGGATCCAGTACCAGTAGGACTTTTCAGTACGGATGCTGTAGTGATGCAAACGCATCGCTGTCCTGACCTGTTCACGCAGGCGGGGTTTGGTGGTGCTCTCCATCGTTGGCTCCTTAACTGTTTTTTTATACAGTGGTAATGGTAGAGTAAAAAGAGAAGGTCAAGCGAATACATTCAAGTATCAGAGGTAGATTGGTAATATTTTGATTTAATTTGATTTTTTTCATGGCAAAAATCAGGGCAGATCGGAGTTATATGGAAGGCTCTGCTATCGGATTAGTGCCGCCTTCTATCTAATCACTGTTAGGTGAAGTAAGGAAAAGCAGCATGGGTTTTCTAGAGATATTTCTCACATCACTCGGCGGAACAGCAACGGCCGTTGCTATTCTTGGATACCTCGGCAAAGGACTTCTAGATAATCGGTTAAAAAAGGATCTTGAAGACCACAAACTACTAATTCAGGAAGCATCCTCAATAAAAGCTACAGTCAACAAATATTCAAGAGTTGTAATGATGTCGGCTGAAGATGCACAAGACAGGCTTTGGCACTTATGCGAACGTCAAGCAAAGTCAAAAAACAAAGTTCTTGAGGCGAAGGATGATTTAAAACCAATGTACGGGGCCTGGCCAATGACCAAGCAACATTACCTCCTTGGAACAATGTATTTTATTTCGCGTTACTTATGCTGGGTAGAAATACTGAAAGAGAGAGTAAGGTTGCTTGAATTTAATGACGATGAGAAAACCAAGCTATTCTATTATCATCTTAAAAGAGTAGAACGTATGCTAGCTGAAACGTCGCTACAGGAATTTTCTGAAACTCAGATATCCACAGACAAGCCGGTTTTTCAATTAATGCAATCTGAAATTGGTCAATATTTGATGAGATCCGATGATGGAGAAATAGGCTGCATTGTGTTTCAAGAGTTCAAAAGAAAATATACTAGTATCAGAGATTCTTCCGACGCTGTTTCGCGGTTAGAAGAGTTGTTGTATGGCGCCATGTCAGATGCAAAAAGTAATTTTTGTCTGACAAGGCTGAAACTTTTAGGGAACGCCTTAATGGATTTTGTTGCATTTCTTCATGACCACAATCAATTGCGCGAAGCAGAGGGTTTAGTGAAAATCAGTGTACAAAACTTTAAAATGGACGCTTACCTAGAGAAGTGGCCAGTCACACCTAACAAGTCAATGCAGCTGACCGCCTTTGGCGGCGGCTGATTGAAGCGTTATATTTCTCTAGGAACTTGGAGATAAAAAATGAATTTAAATAACCCAAGGATTGGCCCCGTTTTGGGCTTAGTTAAAACATCAACTGCAAGAATTATGTGTGGAATTCAGGAGTGCAATAATATCGACAAGCCAAATTGCGGATGGATCAGGATTAGGAAAAGTGGTGGCAATTGGCAGAAAGCAATGCAGTTTAGATTCAATAAGAACTTTTACTATACAGGTGTTATCGAATTGACTGATCTAGAATCAAACACCAAGTATGAGTATCAAATGGCTTACGCTTCCGATTACTCAGAAGACGAAATAGGAGACCTAGATAATTGGGAAGAAGTTAAAACTCATAGCTTTCGCACCCAAAAATCTGAACAATTTAGATTTTGTTTCGGATCTTGTTTAAGAAACAATGATGATAGTCGTGTTGGAAAGGTTTTAAAAGCTGCTCACAAAATACACCAAGAAAATCCATTGGACATGATGCTTTGGCTGGGAGATCAAGTTTATAACGATAAGTTATTATGGGCCACACCAAACAACTCATCAAAAGACGACTTCACTAAACTATACGAAGATTTTTTTTGCAATGAGCATGTTAAAAATCTATTGCCCGTGGTACCAAACTACATGGTTATGGATGACCATGAAATAGAAGATGGCTTTAAACACGGAGCTGATGATTATGACGACTCAAGATTGCATTGGCTAAACAAAAATAAGGACCGACTTATAAACGGAATTAACGCTTTTTACTCTTATCAAGCATCTCATGGCCCCATATATGATACAGTGCCTAGTGATCAGGTAGGTGTTTCATTCGTAAAGGGACAGTCTAACAACCAAGTTCCCGTAAGGCATTATGCTAGCGTAGAGTTTGACGATGTAGGGCTATTTCTTATGGATACCAGAAAAGAGAGAGGGCATATAGGATTAATTTCTTCAGAGCAAGAAGAAGAACTAAAAAGGTTTTTAGCTTCTGATTATCGAGTGAAATTGGTGGCAAGTTCTGTAACATTTTTGGCTGATAATCATTCAGAGTCAAGCAAGGCTGACAACTGGAAAAAAGCCCCCAACCAACGAGAGCGAATATTGAATTACATTATAAGCAAAGACATTAAAAACGTCATTTTCTTGTCAGGGGATATTCATTCGCATTTTTCAGCAAGTCTAAAATATCAAGATCAAAGCACAACGATACATCAACTTGTGTCTGGGTCTTTATTCTGGCCGACAAGCTTTTTAATGAATAGTATTAGATGGTTCGAGAGCGATGTAAGATTTGATAAATCCATACATGGTGCATCTGGCTTTTCACTTACCAAACCAATTTCAGAAACCGATTGTAAGTTCTATGCAAATAATGCAGTTGGGTATGTTGAAATTCTCGAAAAATCATTAATTTTTAAAGTGTTTAGGGAAAATGGAGATGTGGTAATTGAGACACAATTGCCTCTACAATAAGAGGCTAAGAATATAACAAGTCAAAGTAAGAAAAATAGGAAACCCACCTTTCTGAGCGCCGCGTAGCAGCCAATAGCGTGGCCATCGCGCAGGGAGTATGCCCCTCGCCATAGGCACGAGGCCGATCTCCACCGAAGGGCTGAGCCCCTCCCTTTTCGCTGACCATAAAAAATCCGAACCCCGGTAACAGGGTTCGGATTTTTTTCATCTCAGGAGTATCGGGCACTGGTGAAGATAACCCGAGGCATCAGCCCGTTACAGCCTAGCCCCAAGTCGCCGGCCACAGGCCATTGCCGAAGGGCTTACCCCTTGGCCTTATCGCGCGCTTTTTTGCTCGGTCGTCTGTTGCTCGGTTTGGCACGGCCACCCTTGTCGGATTTGCCGTGATCATTGCCCTCTTTACGTTTTTCGTGGCGCTGGGCGCTCTTGGCCTTCTCTTTCTTGATCTCGGCCTGCTTGCGCGCCATCTCTTTGGCGTTCTTGCCGGTGATCTTGAGGGGCTCTTCCACCATCACGAAGTCGATCTTGCGATCGTCCAGATTGACGCCCATCACCTTGACCCGCACCTTGTCGCCCAGACGGTAACGCCGGCGGAAGTTCTCGCCGATCAGCTGCATGTGCAGGGGATCAAACTGGTAGTAGTCGTTGGTGAGGGTGCTGACGTGCACCAGACCATCGATGTGGATCTCCGCCAGACGGACGAAGAAGCCAAAGCCGGTGACGCTGGCGATGACGCCGTCAAACTCGTCACCCACGTGATCCAGCATGTACTCGCACTTGAGCCAGTCAGCTACGTCGCGAGTGGCATCGTCGGCACGGCGCTCGGTCATGGAGCAGTGCTCGCCCATCGGGTCCACTTCTTCCAGCTGGTAGTGATAACCACCGCTCGGGGTCCACTTGTGGCGCAGGTTGCCCTGTTGCTCCTTGGCAGTCTGGTACTTGATGGCGCGGTGCAGGATGAGGTCGGGGTAGCGACGGATTGGCGAGGTGAAGTGCGCGTAGGACTTCAACGCCAGACCGAAGTGACCGATGTTGTCGGCCTGATAGATGGCCTGACGCATGGAGCGCAGCAGCATGGTGGAGAGCAGCTCCGCATCAGGTCGCCCCTCAAACTTGACAGCCAGCTCGGCAAAGTCTTTCGGCTCGGGCTCGAGACCGCCCTTGAGCTCCAGACCCAGTTCGGCCAGGAAATCGCGGAAACCGGTCAGACGCTCTTCGCCCGGACGGTCATGGACCCGGAACAGGGCAGACGCTTCGTTCTTCTCGATATAACGGGCCGCGGCCACGTTCGCCTGGATCATGCACTCTTCTATGATCTTGTGGGCGTCGTTGCGCACCAGTGGCACGATGCGGTCGATCTTGCGCTGGGCGTTGAAGATGAAGCGGGTCTCTTCGCTCTCGAACTCCACCGCACCGCGCTGATGACGGGCATGCTTGAGCGCCTTGTAGAGGTTGTTGAGCTCCTCGATATGGCCCACCAGCGGATCATACTGCTGGCGCAGCTTGGGATCGCCATCGAGGATCGCGGCAACCTTGGTGTAGGTCAAACGGGCGTGAGAGTTCATTACCGCTTCGTAGAACTTGTAGCCGGACATGCGGCCAGCGGCGGAGATGGTCATCTCGCACACCATGCAGAGACGGTCAACCTGCGGGTTGAGCGAGCAGAGGCCGTTGGAGAGCACCTCCGGCAGCATGGGCACCACGAACTCGGGGAAGTAGACGGAGTTGCCGCGCTGATACGCTTCGGCATCCAGCGCCGTGCCGGGCTTCACGTAAGCGGAGACGTCAGCAATGGCAACCCACAGGCGCCAGCCGCCACCGCGTTTGGCTTCACAGAAGACGGCGTCATCGAAGTCGCGGGCATCTTCGCCGTCGATGGTCACCAGCGGCAGGGCGCGCAGGTCGATGCGGCCCTCTTTGGCTTTCTCCGGCACCTGTTCGCCGAGACCGGCAACCTCTTTGGTCACCTCTTCCGGCCAAGTGTGCGGGATACCGTGGGTACGCAGGGCAATTTCGATCTCCATGCCCGGCGCCATGTTCTCGCCCAGCACTTCCAGTACGGTGCCGACGGCATTGATGCGGGAGGTGGCGCGTTGATTGATGCGCACAACCACGACCTGGCTCTGGCGAGCCCCTTTGTTTTCCCCTTCCGGGATGATGATGTCCTGGCCGATACGGCTGTCATCCGGCACCACGAAACCAACGCCATTCTCGACGAAGTAACGGCCGACAATGTCTGCCTCACGGGACTTGAGCAGGCGCACCAGACGCGCTTCCTGACGACCCTTGCGGTCGATCTCGGTCGGCTGAACCAGCACGTAATCGCCATGTATCAGGCGTTGCATCTCTCGGTTGTTCAGATACAGATCCGGACCACCACCTTCCGGACGCAGAAAACCGAAGCCATCCTTGTGGCCGATTACATAACCTTTGACCAGATTCAGGCGATCCGGCAGGGCATAACATTGGTTGCGAGTGAATACCAGTTGTCCATCACGCTCCATGGCGCGCAGACGACGACGCAAGGCTTCCAACGGCTCTTCATCTTTCAGCTTGAGGACCTTGGCCAACTCTTCACGGGACATGGGCTTTTCATGGCCCTTGATGAGTTCCAAGATCAACTCGCGACTGGCGATGGGGTTATCGTATTTTTCGGCCTCGCGTTCGAGGAAAGGATCTTTTTGAGACATAAGCAGGCCTTAGGGTAGGTGGTAACGGTGCCATTATATCGGAGGGGGGGGCGAATGGCATCCATCGGCTGCCTTTTGGCCAATCTCTCTGTCATACTATCTTCAGTTCGCTGGCATGATGAGACACAGAACTCATGAGTAAGGACACATTTGCCCAATCTGCCGCCTATCTCAAGCAGGCAGTTCCCCTGATGATCAAGTACCAAATCCCAACTACGCCGGACAACTACCACCTCTGGTACAACTATGTCTCGGCCAGCATGCCCGAACTCAACCAGGCGATCGATCAAGCCATCAAACTGCAGGGAACCTGCTCCCTCACTACCTGCGAGCGCCTTTATCACCAATATCTGGCTGCGCAGGACGAACAGCAGATGGAGGCGATGAAGCTCAACCTTGCAGCCATGGCCAACGAGCTCGGCCACTCCATGCAGGATGCCATCTCCGATACCGGTATGTTTCAGGAGATGCTCGACAAGAGCTTCGACAAGTTAAGTAAGATCGACGATGAGGGGCTGAGCCTGGAAGATACCATGGGCATCTTGCGAGACTTGGTGCGCGAATCGCGGGATGTACGCATGTCCACCATGCACTTTCGCAGCCAGCTCAGCAATGCCGAGAAGGAGATCAAGGAGCTGCGTGCCGCGCTCAACGAAACCCGCAAACTGGCCAACGAGGATGCCCTCACCAACCTGCTCAACCGCCGAGCCTTCGATCTGGAGCTGGAGGGGTTGATCCGCAGTCAGCACCCCTTTTCACTGATCCTCGCCGATATCGATCGGTTCAAAAATTTCAACGACGAATATGGGCACCTGCTCGGCGATCAGGTGCTGCGAGCCTTCAGCAAACGGCTGCGCGATGCCTGCAAGGAGGGGGTCACCGCCTATCGACTGGGTGGCGAGGAGTTCGCCATGCTGGTCCCCCATCGCTCGCTGGCGCTGGCCAGACAGATGGCGGAGAGCATGCGCCGCGCCATCGAGCGGATGTCCATTCTGGATCGCAAATCGGGCCGCCGCATTGACCACATCACAGCCTCGTTTGGCGTGGGTGAGTTCAACGGTCAGGAGAGCGCAGACTGTCTGGTCGAACGTACCGACAAGCTGCTCTACAAGGCCAAGGAGCTGGGGCGCAACCGGGTGATGCCGCTCCCTTCCTGATTTAGTCCCCTGCCCGACCGCAATGCCAATGTAAAAAGCCAGTCAGATCAACTGACTGGCTTTTTGGTCTCTCTTGCTCCGACAGGGGCTGTTCATTCCAGCCCCAGTGGAACTCTGCTCAGTGTGAAGGATTACTCCTGCACCTCGCTGACACCTTCGACTTTCACATCAACACGGCGATCCGGAGCCAGGCAGACGATCAGCTCACGCTTGGACTTGCTGACGCAGCTGTCGCCGGTAACCGGTGAGGATTTACCACGCCCTTCCACATTGATCTTGGCGGCCGGGATCCCTTTACCAACCAGATAGTTGGCAACAGTCTGGGCACGCTGCTCGGAGAGCTTCTGGTTGTAGGCATCAGAACCGATACGGTCGGTGTGACCAATTACGGTTGCCACGCCATCTTTGGGTCGTGCTTCTTCAATCTGGCTATAGAGGCTATCCAATGCCTGACTGGCCTCTGGCTTGAGGGTCGCCTTGTTGAAGTCAAACAGCACATCGGAGCTCAGGGTAAACTGCTTCTCAACCATCACAGGTGCAGGAGCAGGTTCCGGAGCCGGGGCGGGCGCCACAGGGGCAACCTGACCAAAGCGATAAACCGCTGCCAGCGAGAGCAGGCCGTTATCCATTCTCAGACCGGTATCATCGCGGCTGCCATACGGGGTGGTGTACTGGTACTCCAGGCGAGCGGCCCAGTCGAGATTGAAAGCATACTCGGCACCCAGTGCACCGACCATGACAAAGCGGCTGTCATCTTTGTAGACATCGCTCTTGGTATCAGCCCAGCCATAACCGCCACCGACACGACCATACAGATCCAGATTATCGGTAACCGGGAAGCCCAGTTTCAGGGTCAGTTGAGCCAGCTGTGCTTTTACTTCATCACTGAAAGCGCCTGCCGCCGTAGTGGCATCGTATTTGTAATTGCCCAGATAGTCGTAACCCAGCTCCAGTCCCAGATTCTTGTTGATCTGATAACCGCCAAACACGCCTGCACCCAAGGCATCGTTGGTCTCATTGCCAAGGGTCAGGGCATTGCTTTCATCAATGCCGTAGAAGTTGGACCAACCCAGTTTGGCACCGCCATACCAGGTGTTGTCTTGACCAGCAGCCTGGGCATTGGCCGCCAGCAAGCCGGTAACCAGCAAGGTAATCAATGATTTTTTCATGTTTGAGCCTCTGCAACTTTATGTAGGAGGAGGTTGATTGATATCACCTCGTCTTATAGGTGCAACCACCCAAAAGCGATCGCAGCATATCAACGTTAGCCTATTTTCAAGTCACTGATATCAATTAACAAAAAACACTCTAACGCAACCACATTACAAAAACAGCAACAAACGTTTGTTATTTGAACTGAATGTGACGCAAAAAGACGCACAGATGAGGGCAGATAGGAGAAAAAGGCCAGCAACATGCTGGCCCGAAGCGATATCAGTGACGAACAAACTCGTAGTGCTGATCGATAAAGTCAGCAACACGCTGGCTCAGTACCTTGTGCACCGTCCTGGTCGGATGCACCTGATCCCAGAACATATGCTCATCGCAGTTGAGAGTCGCTGCTCGCCCTTTTGCCTGCCCGCTCACCACCGCCTGCGCCAGGATCGGGTTACCGGCAATAGCCACTCTTTCGGAGACACTCAAAGCCGGGGTCGCAGCCACCTCGGCGGCGCTGCCGGAGAACGGCTTCCATGTATAGCCACCACCGTAGCAGGCGTGTTCTGTGTCACTCAGCCCGAACTGCTGAGGATCGCGCATCATCTCGTCAAACTGCTTGTCCACTTCGAACAGCTTCACGATGCCAAGGGGAGCCAGCTCTCGAGTGAGGTTCTGCAACTTCTGGTTGTGGTAACTGGCCACATGGCGCACCTTCTCCACCACCTTCATGCTACGGGCTGACGGGGTCTGCCCCAGATCAGGAATGTTGAACAGCAGGATCTGCTGCGCGCCGTTGAGCACCAACCGGTTGGATGCCAGCCGGATGGTATCGATCACCCGATCCGCATCCCGCTCGGTGTTCCAGCCATAGGCAAGATAGTCGTTGGCACCGACCCAGATCACCACCAGATCATCGGGACGGAACTTGTCCTTTTTCAGGAACTGCTCGATCTCGTAATCGAGGTTGTTGATCACCTGATATTTGGGATCCCAGGACCAGAAACCGAGCCAGCCGTTCAGAGCCCCCAGATGGTTATAGGCCACCGCGGTCGCACCGCCTTCCGCCTCGTTGGCCACGACCAGACCGGGGAAGCGCTCGTCACCCAACTGCTCCAGCCACACCGGGCCGTTGCTGAAGCGCCCGTTGAAGTAGGGTGGACTGGAGGGGAGATACCCCCGCATCTTTTTGTACATCTTGCCGGTGTCGGAGAGGCTGTCCCCAAACATCACAACCCGGGAAAAAGGTTGGCGTCCCTCTGCCGCTTGCGCGGTCAATGCCATTAACCCCAATAAACAAACAAGCCATTTTTTCATATTGTTATGCTCTTCGATTAAGCAGGTGAGACCTGCGGACTTCTCCTCGAGTGGCGACAGGCATGGGAAGAGTCTGCTGCCACTGACTTCTGGTGAAGGCGACAGATTACAGTTCCAGATGAAATCACACATGTTCCGCCACCGATGAAATCGCTTGCGCTCACAAAACAGACAATCACACAAGCCTATTTCTTTCACGCTTGTTTCACGCCCCCCCCGGCACAATGCCCCCATACCAACGACAGGAGTATGAAATGAACAAGGCAAGCGCAAGCGTAATCGGACTGTTGACCCTGATGTCTGTCTCCTCTTTTGCCATGGCGGCCTATACCGGCCCGCAGGAGCAGAACAAGGTTTCCGTTGCTCAACTGAAAGATCTGGCAGATGACAGCTGGGCCACCCTGGAAGGGAAACTGGTCAAGCACCTGGGCGGCGAGAACTATCTGTTCCGCGACGCCAGCGGTGAAGTGGAGGTCGAAGTGGATCAGGATGTGTGGCGTGGCACCGAAGTGGGCCCGGATGATCAGATCCGTATCCGTGGTGAAGTGGACCACAGCTGGAACAAGACCGAAGTGGAAGTGAAAACCCTGGAGAAAGTGGGCGCGGCCCCGCAGACCAAGGGCGGCTTTATCGCCAAATAAGGCCACTTCAACGACGAACGGGCCAGACGTTAAAAGGGCGCTTGATATCAAGCGCCCTTTTGCATGGTTAACCCAGCGTCACCGCTTAACCGGCCCGACTGGCAAAGGCTCTCTTGAACCCCTTCTCGGCCTGATTGACCTTGTAGAGGTAACGGCGCGCCTCCTCTTTGGGATGCTGCTCGGTCAACACCTGATAGACCGCCTCGGGGGAGAGCCGGTTGATCCGGCCCGGCGCCGCCTTGCGATCGCTGGAGAAGGTATTGAGCACCCCGCCAGCGCCACCGTTATAGGCGGAGATCACCGCATAGCGACGGGAGCGCGGATCCTGAATATCCGCCAGATAGACGGTCTGCAACAGGTGCAGATAGGCGGTACCGACATCGATGTTGTAGGCCGGGTTGAACAGCTCCTCCCGGGTCGGCTGGCCGTTCTTGCCCTTGACCCGCACATAGACGTCACGACCGGCAGTGGCCGGGATCACCTGCATCAGGCCATAAGCGTTGGCATGGCTCACTGCATAGGGGTTGAAGCTGCTCTCGGTCTTGATCACCGCATAGATCAGGCTCTCCGGCACGCCGTATTTGCGCGACGCTTCCCGGATGATCCCCGCATACTTGTAGCCCCGTCGATCTTCATGGTTGGCCACCATGGGAATATCGACGAAGAAGATGGTGCGAATCCCCAAAGTGCGCTTCTTCATCGCAGTGTTGAGCAGGTAATCGGCATAACGCTCGGCGCGCCAGGATGAACGAATAGGCTGGCGCTGATTGTCCAGCACCTGACCGTAGAGGAAAGGCTCGCCACCGGTCAGAATTTCCCGATCGGAGTAAAGATCCACTTCGGCTGGATCGTCCGGCGTCAGCAGGGTCTCGATAATGGCGCGGCGCAGGTGAGCGCGCGGGTCGATGCCGGAGACAGTCTCGACCATGATATGGCCGCTGGAGAAGTCGATATGGGCCCGGCTCTTGTACTGATCCGTGTATTTGACGTAGTCAAACTTGCCCGCAAACAGCGCCTCTCGTCCCCATATCTCGTTCACGTTATGGGAGAGCGCGCTGATCATGTGTTCAAAACCGCGGATGTCCTTGCCGTTGACGAGATCGTCATCCTCACTCCCGCTGGGCTTGGGGGAGGATGAGCAGGCAGAGAGAAACAGCAGGGTGCAGAGCAGCCAGAAAATTCGGCCCATAGGATCCTCAAACCGGGCGGCACTGCCGCCCATCATTCATATGCCGCGAGTAAACAAGGGGAGGCTAGCCACCTTTGGCCCACTCCCCGCTCACAGGTACTACAGTTCAATCGTTTATTGGCTGGGAGGGGTGTAACCTTCGATCTGCACTTCACCTGCATCAAACAGGTAGCTGACCATCTCTTTTTCCAGCAGTTGGCGATGCTCAAGATTCATCATGTTGAGCTTTTTCTCGTTGATCAGCATCACCTGCTTTTTCTGCCACTCGGCCCAGGCTTCCTTGCTGATGTTGTCAAAAATCCGCTTGCCGAGCTCACCGGGATAGAGTTGGAAATCCAGACCCGGGCCCTCTTTTTTCAGGCGTTGGCAAAATACAGTACGGCTCATGTTGACCTCTATGGTTGTAACTCTGGATAGGCGAGGAGACGGGCCGTGGCGGCCGCCAGCCCCACCTCGGCAGGATGGCGTAAGTTATACCAGAGTCGGTTATCTGCTTCCATGAGCCGCAGCGGCTGCGCCTCATCAATGTCAATCAGCAGCGGCTGAATATCGAGATGGAAGTGGCTGAAGGTATGGCGAAAACCGGCCAGTTCCCGATAACCGTGATGGCTCAGGCCGAGGGACGCCAGCAGACCCTCCACCTCCGCCAGCGAGGCCACTTGCGGGAAGCAGTAAAGCCCGCCCCAGATCCCCTGTGGCGGCCGCTTCTCCAGCAGCAACTCATCGCCGTGGCGGATCAGCAGCATGATGCCATCGCGAGCCGGAATGCTCTTCTTGGGCTTGCTGTTGGGATAAGCGGTAGGCTTGCCTTGCGACAGCCCCTGGCAATCGGCCCGCACCGGACAGCGATCACAGGCAGGCTTGCTGCGGGTGCAGATAGTGGCCCCGATATCCATCATTGCCTGATTGTATTGCGCCACCCCCAGCTTGGGGGTGAGCCGGATGGCGATCTCCCACAGCTCGTTCTCCACCTGTTTTTGGCCGGGCCAGCCCGGCAGCGCCAGCCAGCGGGTGAGTACCCGCTTCACGTTGCCATCAAGGATGGCGTGAGGCTGACCCAGGGAGAGCGACAGCACTGCCCCGGCGGTAGAACGACCAATCCCCGGCAGCGCCATCACCTCGTCAAAGCGCTCGGGAAAGAGACCGTGGTGATGATCGCGGATCTGCTGGGCCGCCTTGTGCAGGTTGCGGGCCCGGGCGTAGTAGCCAAGCCCGGTCCAGTGGTGCAGCACCTCATCGACAGGGGCATCGGCCAGCGCCACCACATCGGGGAAGCGCGCCATAAAACGCTGGTAATAGGGGATGACTGTGGCGACCTGGGTCTGCTGCAGCATGATCTCCGAGACCCAGACCCGGTAAGGGGTCTTCTCCTGCTGCCAGGGCAGGGTTTTGCGGCCATGAAGCTCGTACCACTCCAGAACCCGGCTTGCGAAGGTTGATTGATTCACGTTGTTCTCATGTCGTTGATATATGGGGAACTCTGCGGTTCCTTCGGCTCATCTGGCCTGCGTGGGCATAAAGTCATCCCGCAGCACAGCGCCAGCTGTCTGGTGCGGCAGCGTAAGGCCTCGCCACGCCCAAGTCAAAGCCGCGCTGACTGGCGCTGCGGCCAGGTGGTGGTCAGGCAGCAAAGCGGTAACAAAGACGATATACTCGGCCCCACGATTGATGACGGGAGAGATGGTTTGCAGACTTATCTGGTTGGGGGCGCAGTGCGGGATCGCCTGCTGGGATTGCCGCAGGGCGACAGGGATCATCTGGTGGTCGGTGCCACCGTGGAACAGATGCTGGCGCTGGGTTTTACCCAGGTCGGCCGCGACTTTCCCGTGTTTCTTCACCCCAAAACCCAGCAGGAGTATGCCCTCGCCCGTACCGAACGCAAACAGGGTCAGGGCTACACCGGCTTTGTCTGCCACGCCGCCCCCGATGTGACGCTGGAGCAGGATCTGCTACGCCGGGATCTCACCATCAACGCCATCGCCGAAGATGATCAGGGCCAGCTCCACGATCCCTACGGCGGCATCGAGGATTTGGAAAAACGGCTGCTGCGCCACGTTTCCCCTGCCTTTGCCGAAGATCCGCTGCGCATCCTGCGGGTCGCCCGCTTCGCCGCCCGCTTCCACGCTCAGGGCTTTACCATAGCGCCGGAGACCCTCACCCTGATGAGCGAGATGACGGCCGCTGGCGAGCTGGCCCACCTCACACCGGAGCGAGTCTGGAAGGAGCTGGAAAAAGTGCTGCTGGGGCCGACCCCGCAGATCTTTATCGAGGTGCTGCGCCAATGCGGCGCCCTGAAAGCGCTGTTCCCAGAGATTGATGCGCTGTTTGGCGTCCCCGCCCCGGCCAAGTGGCACCCGGAGATCGACACCGGCATCCACACCCTGATGGTGCTGGAGCAGGCGTGCCGGATCTCCCCGGAATTGACCGTCCGCTTTGCCGCCCTCTGCCACGACCTTGGCAAGGGAGTGACTCCCAAGGAGTTCTGGCCAAGCCATCACGGCCACGGTCAGAAGGGGCTGTCGCTTATTCGCGCCCTGTGCGAGCGGTTCAGGGTACCCAACGAGTGCCGGGATCTGGCGCTGCTGGTGAGCGATCTGCATACCCACATCCATATCGCCTTTGAGCTCAAGCCAGCCACCCTACTCAAGGTATTCGACAAGGCCGATGCCTGGCGCCGCCCCGAGCGCTTTGCCCAGCTGCTGGATGCCTGCCGCGCCGACTTCCACGGCCGTACCGGTTTCGAGGAGCGGGTCTACGCCGAGCCGGACTATGTGGCCGAAGCACTGGCTGCCGCCCAGGCGGTGCCGGTGAGAGAGATAGTGGCGGCCGGTTACAAGGGAGAAGAGATCAAGGAGCAGCTCGCCAAAAAGCGCACTGATGCCATCAGCCGCATCAAGGATGAGTGGACCTTTATCGAGGAGTAACCTCGGCCCCATAACAGACGGCCGCCCTGATGAGCTCCGCAAGGAGAACATCGCCAGGGCGGCCGTTTTGCATCCAGATTGATATGTGAGGGGCGCTAACCCCTGCTGGTGCCGTTATGCCGGACCAATTCGCTCCATCAGGCTCATATGGGATGAGCCATCGTGGCGCTTGAGGTTCTGACGATACTCGAACTGGCGCTGACTCTCCTGCTTGAGCCCCAGCATCAGCGAATAGCACATCGCCAACATGATCACCGAGAAGGGCAGCGCGGCTATGATGCTGGCCGCCTGCAAGGCTGCTAGGCCGCCGGAGACCAGCAGGATAGCGGCAACCAGCCCCTGCCCAAGACCCCATACGGCGCGGTGCAGCACCGGCGGCTCCTGATCACCAATGGAGAGCAGGGTGGTGATGACCAGCGTACCCGAGTCACTGGAGGTGATGAAGTAGGTGCAGATGAGCAGGGTCAACACGGCCTTGGCGATCCAGCCGAAGGTATCCCAGTGCAGCAGCTCGACCGTCTTGTAGAGCGCCAGCGTCACATCCTGATTAACCGCAGCGACCACGCCACCACCACCGAACAGCTCCAGATTCATCGCCGTACCGCCAAACACGGTGAGCCAGAACATGCCGAGCAGCGAGGGTACCAGCAGCACACCGAGCACAAACTCGCGAATGGTACGCCCCTTGGAAATACGGGCGATAAACATGCCGACAAACGGCGCCCAGGCAATCCACCAGCCCCAGTAAAACGCCGTCCAGCTCGACTGCCAGGCCGAGGTGCCGTTGGCCTCGGTGTTGGTCCAGAAGCTCAGTTTGACGATGTTCTGCAGGTAATCACCGATGTTCTGTACATAGGCGTTGAGGATATAGGTGGTCGGCCCCAGCACCAGAAAGAGTGCGAGTACGAAGACGCTCAGCCAGATATTGAGCTCGGAGAGGATCTTCACTCCGCGCCCGACCCCGGAGACCGCCGAGAGGGTGGCGATCAGGCTGATGCCACCAATCAGCCAGAGCTGGTTGGACTGCGACACCGCCATACCAAACATCTGGTTGAGGCCGGTATTCATCTGGGAGACCCCCAGACCAAGGGAGGTCGCCACCCCGAAGACGGTGCCGAACACGGCCAGCACATCGGCCGCATGGCCCCAAAAACCGTAAATCCGCTCGCCAAGGATGGGGTAGAGCACGGAGCGGATCGCCAGCGGCAACTTGCGCCGGTAGCTGAAAAAGGCAAGTGACAGGCCGACGATCACATAGATGGCCCAGGGGTGCAGGCCCCAATGGAAAAAGGTGAGGCGCATGGCGATCTGGGCCGCTTCCGGGGTCATCCCTTCGGTAATGAATGGATTGCCCTGCAGATGGTTCATCGGCTCGGCGATGCTCCAGAACACCAGACCGATCCCCATGCCTGCGCTAAAGAGCATGGAGAACCAGGCGAAGTAGCCGAACTCCGGTACCTGGTCGTCGTCACCCAGCCGGATGCTGCCAAAACGGCTGAACATCAAGTAGACAGCGAAGAACAGGAACAGGGCGACCACCAGAATGTAGTACCACTTGAACCCGGCAATAATCTGATCCTTGGCACCGACAAACCAGGCGGCCGCGGTATCGGGAACAAATACGCCAAACAGCAAAAACAGGGTGATCACGGTGAGGGCCGTCATGGCCATGGTCGGGTTGAGGCCTTTCAATAGCCCTTTGCTTGCTCGCATCCAGCCTCCTTAGTCGTTGTTGAAAAAGTCTTCGCCCACATGATCACCGGCACCGCCGATGGCGCGATAGACCAGTTTGCCAGCCGCCTGTTCGCGGTGATCTACCAGCGAAACCGAGGGCTGGCCGTTCACGGCGTGACGCTTGCCGAGGAAGATGGCCATGGGGACACCCAGATTGGAGACACCGCTGGTGATCCAAAGGCGGTTGAAGTCGTAAGAGCCACCGATGAACTCCAGCTGGGCCAGGCCGGTATCGAGGCCGGTCAGATAGAAGTTCATGGCACTTTCGTCAGGGAAGAGGTGCACCAGCACATAGGCGTAGCGCAATTCATTCACCAACTCCTTTAGGTTGAAAGTACCTGTCTCACTGCAAGAGAGGGGTAACTCACCATCATAGTGGTGTACTTTGAGGTTGTTGGGGTCTTCATCATAGGCAGGCTGATAGCGCACAAAAGCCGAGGTATCCGGCAGTTCATAGCGCACTCTGACCACACGTAACTCGGCCACCAGAGACTTGATATCCAGCTCGTCATTCATCATTTAGCTCCTCAAATGTCAGGGTGAATTCCGTGAAATGTCCGTCAACCTAACACAAAATTGATTAGAGCAGAAATTATTACAACAAAAACCATATTGACCTTGTGACGAATTAGGCGGAAAATTTTGCCCCTCTCCATAGCCCTCCAATGACGCACACCCCATGGAAAAACATGATGAAGTGCTGGTCGCCCTGCGCCAGATTATTCGTGCCATCGACATGCACTCCAGGCGCTTGATCAAAGAAGCCGGGCTCACCTCTCCGCAACTTTTGCTGCTCAAGGGGATCGACGAGTTGGGACAGATCTCCATGCGCCAGCTGGCCGATCACACCAACATGAGCCAGGCCACCGCCACCACCATCATGGACCGATTGGAGAGCCGCCAACTGGTGCAGCGCGTTCGCAGCAATACCGACAAGCGCAAGGTTCACGCGATACTGACTGACGCAGGCCGCGCCCTGCTGGCCCAGGCCCCGACCCCGCTGCAAGAGCGCTTTATCCAACGCTTTCAATCCCTTGAAACCTGGGAGCAGACCCTGCTGCTCTCCTCCCTGCAACGCATCTCATCCATGATGAATGCAGACGAAATCGATGCCGCCCCGGTGCTGAGCGTCAGACCCCTCACCGAAGAGCAGGCATAAGCTGCTGAACAATTTCAGGCATAAAAAAAGCTCCCGAAAGGGAGCTTTGTTCTATCAGGGGTCGTAGAGGATTACTCTTCCAGGCTGATCCCGATATTGGAGACGCCATCCTGAGAGGCGAATGCTCTGATGGCCAGGATACGATCGCTGTCGCGCTCATGAGCAACCCGCTTGAGCAGTTCAACCTGGAACTCCAGTTCAGCTTCCATGTACTCGTGCTCGTAGAGCTCCTCTTCGGTCAGATCCCGCTCTTCCAGCAGCTCGATAAACCCGGCCACGGTACCGACTGACGCATGACTGGCATCGTTGGCCTCTTCGCCAACCCGGCAGATCACCGAGTTATAAGCGCAGCCCAGCGCAACACAGGCATCCAGCGCGGGATAGGCACCGTAGGATTCAAACTTGCGGGGATCCGGAATGTGAGACTCGAACTCTTCGAGAATGGCACCCAGATTGACCCGGGATCCCTTGACGGTGAGGTAGACCCACATCTGATCCAGCGCATGCCGGAAAGCGCCTGCATTGCCAAAGCCGGAAGCCTGACAGAACAGGGCATAGTTGGGGTACATGCGCTCTGCCAGCGCCAGGGTGTAGACGGTCTGTTGCCAAGGCTGTAGCTCGGCCAGTCGCTTATAAAACTTGTCACCAAACACTGGAGTCGGATCCTTTGCAAAATGTGGGGCAGATTGTAGCCCACGAGGCGCGCGGCGAAAACGAAAAAGCGCCCTGGTCGGCTATGTTGCGATATGAAGTCAGGTAAGATGGGTCGAGAGCGGCATCTTGTTGCGCCGCAAATTCTGATAAGGAACAAGAGTATGAGCCAACGTACCCTTCTTTTGCTCAGCCAGGATAATGCTCACTACGAACGGCTGCTCAAGGCCGCCAATCTCCCCCATCTGCGCATTCTGCGAGCCGATAATCCGGGCGATGCCGAGAAGCTGATCGGCGAAGCCCATATTCTGATGGCCGAACCGGCCCGTGCCAAACCACTGCTGCCCAAAGCCAACAAGCTGAGCTGGTTCCAGTCCACCTATGCGGGAGTCGATGTGCTGCTCGACCCTGACAGTCGCCGTGATTATCAGCTCACCAATGTACGCGGCATCTTTGGCCCGCTGATGAGCGAGTATGTCTTTGGTCATCTGCTCAGTCTGACACGCCAACTTCCTCTCTATCGGGAACAACAAAGACAACGACTCTGGCAGAGTCACCCCTATCAGGGGCTCAAAGGGAAAACCATGCTGATCCTGGGTACCGGCAGCATTGGCCAGCATATCGCCCACACCGGCAAACATTTTGGTATGAAGGTGCTGGGCATCAGCCGCAGTGGTCGGGAGCGTGCCGGGTTTGACCAGGTTTATCAGCTGCCTGCGCTCAACAAGATGCTGGCGCAGGCCGATGTCATCGTCAGCGTGCTGCCTGCCACCCGCGATACCCGTCATCTCTTCAATGCCGCCCGCTTCGAACACTGCAAACCGGGCGCCATCCTGTTCAACGTCGGTCGTGGCAGCGCTGTACACTCGGGCGATTTGCTCACCGCACTGCGTACCGGCAAGCTGGCAATGGCGGTGCTGGATGTATTCGAGCAGGAGCCGCTGCCCGCCGACAGTCCACTGTGGGGACAACCCAACCTCATCGTCACCCCCCACAACAGCGCCTACAGCTTTCCAGAGGATGTGGCCCAGATATTTGTACGCAACTACATTCGCTTTATCGATGGCCAGCCACTGGATGGCAAAATCGACTTCGACAAGGGTTACTGACCAACACTGCTCATGCAAAAAAGCCCCGCCAGTCTGGCGGGGCCTTTTCATTTCAGCTAGTGGCTACAGCGATTAACCGGCGGCCAGCTCCTTGCGGTAGCTCTTCACCTTGGCCAGGAACTGGCGACGCTCCTTGCCACTGAGCGGTTCAGCCATCGGCAGCTTGGCGGTCATGGCATTAACCGGACGGTTGTTGATCCGCAGCTCGTAATGCAAGTGAGCACCAGTCGAGCGACCGGTATTGCCGGAGAGGCCGATCTTGTCGCCCATCTTCACCCGCTGACCGGTTTTGACCAGCAACTTGCTCAGGTGCAGATAACGGGTAGAGAGGGTTCGACCGTGCTTGATGACGATATAGGTACCCGCCAGCGGGTGGCTGGTCGCCTTCTGGACCACACCGTCACCCGTGGCCAGTACCGGGGTACCCACCGGAACGGCAAAGTCGGTCCCCTCGTGGGGACGGATAGCACCAGTCACAGGATGCTTGCGCGCGGGGTTGAAGTTTGAGCTGATCCGGTAACGACTGTGGGTCGGATAACGGCGGAAACCACGCTCCAGGCTGTTGCCCTGACCATCGTAATAGTTGCCATCATCGGAGAGCCAGGCCGACACCGTCTTGCCCTGACTGATCATTTCCACACCCAGCAGCTGGCTGTTACCGGTGCTCTTGCCCTCGACTGTCTCCTGGCGTACCAACACCTTGAATTTATCGCCCTTTTTCAGATCCTGGGCAAAGTTCATCCGCCACTGGAACAGGTTGGCAATCTTCTGGATATGATTGGCAGGAATGCCAGCATTGCGGGCACTGACATAGAAACTGCCGTTGATCACGCCACTGTAACGCTGCGGCTGCCACTCGACCTTCTCGTTGATCATGGAGGCAGTATAAGCATCGTCACTGCGCGCCATCACCAGCGTCTGCTTGATGTTCAAGCGGATCTTGAGTTGTTGCAGAATGTTGTCCTGATCGATCAGCAGCTCTATGGTCTGGCCCGGTTTCAATCTGGCCAGATAGTTCTTGCTGTCCGCATCAAGTACCTTGTAGAGAGTAGTGGTAGAGAGTCCCAGATTGTTAAAAATGGCGGTCAGGTTCTCACCATTACGCACTCGGTAATCCTGCCACTGCGGTGCGGTATCAACAGGGATATCGTCCTCTGCCGCACTCTGATCAACCAGTTCGTGGTCTGGGATTTCGTTAAAATCGGTGTTGTTTTCGTTGGTTGCCGTACCGGCGGTATCAATGGGCAACTCAAGGCGAAGAGGCCGCTCCAGGATATCCCCCGGCGCTGGCAGCAATGCCACTGCTGACAAGGTCATGGCCGTCAGCATCAGCATGGCGTAAAAATGTTTGCGGGGAACCGGTGGTTCCCAATTGGCAGCCTGTGCTACCAAGGGACGGAGACGTTTCATCCGCTATCCTGTATTTAGATCCAAGAGAGAGTATTGCGATGTCAGTTGTGACAAAACCGTATAAAACTGTTTTTTGGACAAAACAAATTACAAATAGTTCATCACAATCTGCATGAACCTCACATTTTATGCATAACACGCCCTGATGGGCAGAAATGATCGCCTTTTTTAACTATTTTTTCCTATTTTTAAGAGCCGGGTCGGACTCGATTCGGCATTAAAAATTCAAATGTTGCGATAATTTTTCCATGGAGTGGATATGACGTTATCAAAACTGTTGCGCTGGATAATCCTTGTACTGTTCCTGATTGGTGCAGTTATGTTGTTCGTTCTTGAAGTCTCCACAGTCCGCCAGTCAATCCTTGATCAGATGTCGGCCAATCTGGAGACCGCCATCACAGCCCTTGGACTGGTACTGCAAGGCACCCTGCTCAATGATGATCAGGTGCTGGCCGAAACCATCGTCAATGCCATGTTCGATGGCGGTTTCGTCAGCTCGGTCATGCTGGTGGATCCGGATGGTCAGGTGCTGTTTCAGAAGGTATTCCACTCTACCCAGCAGAATGTTCCCGGCTGGCTTCCCTCGGTTATCGGCATGCCCCCCGTCAAGATTGAGCAAGAGTTGACCGATGGCTGGCGCATGCTGGGCACTCTGACCCTTGAGGGACATAGCGGCTACGCCTATCAGCATCTGTGGAATGCCATCAGTCGCACCGGCATAGCCCTGCTGGCGGGGCTCGTCGTATTTACCCTAGTCATCTCTCTGGTCTGCAAGCGCCTGCTGCAGCCCCTGGAGCAGATCAATGTGCAGCTGATCCGGCTGCGCAAACACCAGTTCAACAGCACCCTGCCCACCCCTTGGTTGCAAGACCTTAAAGAGGTGGCACTTTCCATCAACCAACTGGTCTCCGAACGCAAGCGGGATCTGCTGCAACAACGGCTCAAGATCACCCAACTGGGAAAACAGCTTGCCCCAACCATGCCACAGCCACTGCAAGGGCTAAGCCCGCTGCCAGAAGGCGGGCAACTGCAAAAATTTGTCTCCACACAAGGGGAAATCGCCCTCTATCAGCGTTTCTTGCCCAGTCAGCCCCTCGGAGCCGACAGCGATCTCGCGACCATCCATAGCACCCTGGAGTTATGGCAGCGCTCCCATATAGAGGGGATCTTGCTACCCCTCTCCCTGCTCAATCACCCGCAATGGTCCGAAATCGCCCCTCTGCTAAGCCAGGGGCGAGGAAAAACACTGGATTGGCGCTGGGATGTAGCCACATTCCCCGCCCACGGCCAGTCTACCTTGGCTGCGTTGCAGGAACAGGGGTGTGAGCTCGCCTTCAGCGCCATTCCCCTCAATGCGGATACCTTCAATCAACTTGACCCGCTCAATCCCATTTTTATCAGCTGCCAGCTGACCGATGCACCGCTCTACTGGAATCTGCTCTCCCAGACCATGCATGCCGCCGGTTATACCCTGCTGGCAGAATCGGGAGAGTGTCGCGACATCGACAAACTGCGGACCTGGGGTATCGATGGTTATGCCAAGGAGACGCAATCATGAAGAAGCTCGCCATGCTGTTGCCCCTGCTGTGGCAACCCTGCCTGATGGCTGAAACCGTCACTATCGCCACCGGGGGTGAGCAGGGGATTTATCACCAGATAACCAAAGAATTTTGCCGTCTGGCTCATGAGGTCGACGAGCAACTTGCGTGCAAGCTGCAGAGCTCATCGGGTTCAATAGAAAACCTGAAGCGACTGAAGAGTGGCGAGTCCTCCTACGCCATGGTGCAGTCAGACTGGCTGTATCAGGCAAGCAAGGGCTTGGGCCCTTTTGCCACGCAGCCGCAACCTGAGCTGCGCGCACTATTTGCCACCCATGCAGAGCCCTTCACCATAGTGATACGTGCCGATGGAGATATCACGTCACTGGAACAGCTCAAGCTCGCCCCCATCGATATGGGGTTGAAGAACTCGGGTACCCGCCAGACGGCGCTGGCCCTGTTCAACATCTTGGGAGCGAAAGAACAGGATCTCGATCTGAAGAGCATGGCCAACCTGCCGGATGCGCTCTGTAGCAAGCAGATCGATGCATTTGCACTGGTGATGGGACACCCTAACCGGATTGTGCTCGACACCGCCAAACGTTGCGCGGTCACTTTCCTCCCCATCGATGGGGCCACCCGGGATCAGCTACTCAAGGGTGTCAAATATTACCAACGCAGTCAGGTGCCTGCCCGCATCTACCCCGGCAATCTGAAGGCGACGCCCACCTTTGCTATTGCCGCCACCCTGGTTACCAATGCCACCATGCCGGAAGAGTCTGTCTATCGCCTGACCAAGGCCATGCTGACCCAGCAAACCAAATTCAATGAGCAAACTTATGGCTACGCCAATATGTTTCACCGGGCACGCAATAAAACCGGCCCTGTGCTGAGCATTGAACAGCATCCGGGCGCGGCGAAATATTTCGATGAGTTGAAGGCGGCGGGCAAGCTATAGCTGACGACGAGGAGAGCGCAGTTGCTCGCTGGAGAAACGGGTCTTCATCGATGTCCACTGCGCCAGCCGATCGGCACTCCCCGCCAGCGTCCCTTCCCGCCGTGACTTCATGATCCAGATGCTTTTGGCATCGAAACTGTAAACGGGAATGAGATCGGTACGCTTGCTACCCGGCAGGATCCGGCTGTTGATGTTGTCGAGCACCAGTGGATCAGCCTTGGGTGTCGGGAAGTAGAGCGTCACCATGTGGAACTGGTTGTAACGCACCGCCTTGACGTAGGCCAACCGCAGCTTCTTCTCATCCACCCCCAGCTCCATCAGGGTGTAGTACTTGGAGATGCTGTAATCCTCGCAATCCCCACCCCGGGCACCGATGAACTCCAGCGGATTGGCCCAGTAATCCTCATCTCCCCACAGCTTGGGGTCTTCACTGTAGGTGAGATTGTTGAAGTAGTTGTTCACCAGCTCGATCTTCTGCTGATCCGTGGTTCCCGCTCTGGGAGTGAGCAGACGAGAGAATGCCTCGGCCCGCTGGATGGCGCGGCCACCGTACACCTCCTGCAGTTTGGCCCGCAGATCGGGGCTGGCAATATATTCGGAAAGGCGCGAAGCCTGCACACTGGCGCAACATAGCGCCAGTGTGCAGGCCGGGATCAACAACCATTTCATACCGGACACTCCATGTCAGATGCTGGAGGTCAGTATAGTCCGTCCGGATGAGAGACTCAGCCGCTAATCAGCGACATTGGGCAAATGCGTCTGCCAGTTGTTGCATGAATTGGGGATAACCATCCGGGCCGAGCGGCACCTGTTCACCCACCTCATCAAGCAACAGCACCTTGGCGCCAGTATTGCGTGCCACCGATTCGATCACTGCCGGTGAAAATTGCGGCTCGGCATAAATGCAGCTCGCCTGCTTCTCTTCCAGTGCCTTGCGGATATCCACCAGGGTCTTGGCGCCCGGGCGACGCTCAGGGCTCACGGTAAAGTGACCTTTTGAACTCATGCCGTAATGGCGCTCCCAGTAGCCATACGCCTCGTGGAAGACAAAGTACCCCTTCTCATTCACTGCCTTCATCTGGCCGGCAATCACCTTGTCCTTGGCATCCACCTTGGCATCAAATGCCGCGAGGTTGGCGTCATAGCGAGCCTGATTGGCCGGATCCAGCTTGCCCAATTCACTTGCGATCGCCTTGGCAATCACCTTGGCCTGCGTCGGGCCAAGCCAGATATGGGGATCGACCCCTTCGTGATGATGTCCCTCATGCCCTTCATCATGATCATGGTTACCGTGCTCGTGGGCGGCATGATCGTGATCATCATGGTCATGGGAGTCATGACTATCCTGAGTCGCGTAGTTGAACAGCGGCATTCCCTCAACCTGAGTCAGGGCCAAAGCATGGGGATGATTGGCCAGCGGCTTGGCCATAAACCCTTCCAGCTCGGGGCCAACCCACACCACCAGCCCAGCACTGTTGATGCTGCGAATATCGGAGGGACGCAGGGAGAAATCGTGGGGAGAGGCGCCGGTCGGCAACAATACCTTGGGCTCACTCACGCCGTCAGTGATCGCTGCTGCGATGAAGCCAAGGGGCTTGATGGTGGTCAGTACCTCAATGGCACGAACAGGCAAACTCACCGCCAGCAGGGCAGTGAAAAGCGCAATAATTCTCATTGGTGAATCTCGTCAGGGGGTGAGTATGTGATAATATAACAGCCGCTTTTTGTTATATTATAACTCTCACTGGCTGTAAACCCCGGAGTTGTCATGAGCCAACTGGTAGAGCTGAAAGAGGTCTCTCTCTCGTTTGATGGACGCTCTGTGCTCGACAAGGTCTCCTTTACCCTCAATAAAGGCAAAATCACCACACTAGTCGGCCCCAACGGGGCGGGCAAGAGCACCCTGAGCAAGCTGGTGCTGGGCCTGCTCACGCCGGATTCGGGCAAGATCACCCGCAGCCGCGATCTGAGAGTCGGCTATGTGCCACAGCGCCTCTATCTGGATCCCACCCTGCCGCTGACGGTGCGACGCTTCCTGCAACTGGGCAAAAACAGCCGTCTCTCCATCGAGGAAGCTCTGGCCCGGGTGGGCGCAGAGGGATTGCTGGAAAACCGGATGCAAAAACTCTCCGGTGGCGAGATGCAGCGGGTACTGCTGGCTCGCGCCCTGCTGGTCAAGCCCGAGCTGCTGGTGCTGGATGAACCGGTGCAGGGTGTGGATATCACCGGCCAGATTGAACTCTATGCTCTCATCGGCCAGCTCGCCGCCGAGTTCAATTGCGCCGTGCTGATGGTCTCCCACGACCTGCATCTGGTGATGGCCAGCACCCACGAGGTGATCTGCCTCAATCGCCACGTCTGCTGTCATGGCGAGCCGGAAAGCGTGGCGCGCCACCCCGAATTTGCCCGTCTGTTCGGGCGACCGGAGCAGGAGGTGCTGGCTGTCTATACCCACCATCACCACTGCGACGGCGAACACCATCATCATGAACCGCAGGCCCCCGTCATCCGCCTGCCTTCTCGCAACAACGCTCACAGCAAATAGCGCAAGCAACAGGACATTCAAGTGGACAGCTTTCTGTTATACGCCCTCGCGGCCGGTCTCGGCATCGCCCTGCTGGCCGGCCCCCTCGGCAGCTTCGTGGTATGGCGCAAGATGGCCTATTTTGGCGACACCCTCTCCCATGCCTGTCTGTTCGGCATCGCGCTGGGCATCCTGCTGCAGGTCGATCTCACCCTGGCGGTGGTGGTCTGCTGCCTCGCCATGGCGATGCTGCTGGTGATCATGAGTCGCAACCAGCAGGTGGCGACCGATACCCTGCTCGGCATTCTGGCCCACAGCGCCCTGTCGCTCGGTCTGGTTACCTTGAGTTTTATGGATAACGTCCGGGTGGATCTGATGGCCTACCTGTTTGGCGACCTGCTCTCGGTACAACCGATGGACCTGCTCTGGATCTACGGCGGTGGCGCACTGGTGCTGCTCACCCTGTGGCGACTGTGGGATCCCCTGCTCTCCATGACCATCTCGGAAGAGCTGGCACGGGTAGAGGGGATCCGGGTCGATGTGCTGCGCTGCGTATTGATGCTGCTGATCGGGCTGGTGATTGCCGTGGCGATGAAGTTTGTCGGGGCGCTGATCATCACCTCCCTGCTGATCATCCCTGCCGCCACCGCCCGCCGCTTGAGCCAGACACCGGAGCAGATGGCCGGCTTTGCCGCGCTGATTGGCTGTCTCGCCGTGCTGGGTGGATTGACCCTCTCCTGGTATCAAGATACTCCGGCAGGCCCCTCTGTCGTCGTCTGCGCCACCAGCCTGTTTGTCCTAAGCCAGTTCAAGAAAGCTTGATGCAGCGCTAGAGCGGCATGCTCTGGCGTGTCTCCATCATCAGCCACTGGCGCAACCGGCTGATGGCGGGCTCATGGGCCCGCGAGCGCTTGCAGGTAAAGTAGAAGGCATCCCCCGTCTCCAGCTGGTGTACCGGCAAGGCCACCAGCTGGGGATCATCGGGCCGCAGCATGTAATCATTCACGAATGCCACCCCCTGATCCCAGGCCGCCGCCTCCATCGCCAACAGCACATGGCTGAAGTGGTGCATCCGTGCCTCGTCCGGAATAACCAGCCCGCCGGCCTTGGCCCAGCGCTGCCAATCCTCCCCCCGCGCCTTGTAGATGGACTGCACCGACAGCAGCGGCAACTGCCAGATGGCCTCAGGCCACTCCCCGCTGATCTGCTGCAACAGGCGGCGACTACAGACCGGAAAGAGCCGCTCCTGATAGATAAGATCGTGGCAGTAGCCCCGTCCGTGGGGTGAGACTGTGATAAAGCAATCCGCCACCCTATCAGATAGCTCAGGATCTTCCGCCACCATCTCCAGACTCAAATCCAGCTCGGGGTAGAGCTGGCGCAATCCAGCCAACCGCGGGATCAGCCACTTAACCGCAAACGAGCTGTAGACCGCGAGGCGCAACCGCATCTCGCCGCCACCGCGCAGCTGTTCGCTGCTCTGGGCAATCTGGCTAAGCCCGGCAGCAATCCCTTCGAAGTAGCTCTCCCCCTGGGTTGTCAGCGAGAGCAACCGCCCCTGACGCAGCAGCAAGCGCTCACCCAGAAAATCCTCCAGCAGACGGATCTGGTGGCTGACCGCACTCTGGCTGACGTTCAGTTCCAGAGCGGCGCGAGAGAAGCTGAGCAGCCGGGCCACCACCTCGAAATATTGCACCGCACGCAGGGGAGGAAGCTTCATTATCTAAATATCTCATGAATGGTCATTTTTTATCATTTTACTGGATATCAACCGGCACGCTACCCTCCCCTCATCTGAAGTGGGAGGTGGTATGAATGCAGTAGGGATCGGCATCCTTTATCTGGTGCTGGGCAATATGGTGGCGGTTTTTTCCGATGCGCTGGTCAAGGTACTGGAGCCGGATCAGCCCATCTTCCAGTTTGTCTTTTTCCGCCAGCTCTCGGCCGCCATTCTGCTGATGCCCTGGCTGCTCTGGTCATGGCGCCGCAATCCACCGGTGGCCATCAAGTGGCACCTGCTGCGGGCCCATATCTGGGCGGTCGGCGTCTGTCTGATGGTAGTGGCCCTCACCCGCTTGCCGCTCGCCACTGCCAACGCCCTCTTCTATGCCGCGCCGCTGATGATGGTACCGCTGGCGGTGTGGATGGCGGGGGAAGCGATCTCGCGCCAGAAGGTGCTGACCGCAGTCATCGGATTTATCGGGGTACTGATCGTGCTGCGCCCGACCGAAGTGAACTGGGCCGCACTGGCGGCGCTCGGGGTAGCGCTGTCGATGGCGCTCAACAATCTGCTGATCAAGCGGATCCCGCTTAAGCAGCCCATCGCCCAGACCCTGTTTTTCACCAACGTGCTGAGCATGCCCTTCATTCTCGCGCTGGCCTTGTGGGAAGGGGGCGACTGGCAGTGGCAGATGTGGTGGCCCGCCTTCGGCTCCTCGGCGCTGATCATGGTCTATGCGGGATTGTGCGTGGTGGCCTATCGCAAGGCGGAAGCGAGCAAGATCGCCTCGGCGGAGTACACCGGTCTGCTGATGGCGGTAGCCATCGGGGTATGGCTGTTTGACGAGCAGCCGGGTCTGCCGCTGCTGCTGGGCTGTATCTGTATCGTCCTGCCGCTTATCGCCATGGCGCGCAGCAAGCCAAAGCCGCTGGCCGAGCCAGCGGTCTAATACTCAGGGTCGTTTCAGCAAAGGGGCGACCCTTTGCTGCAGATGAGGGATGACCTCCTGCTCGAACCAGGGATTCTTTTTGAGCCAGAGGGTGTTGCGCGGTGAAGGGTGAGGCAACGGCAGCCAGCCTGGGCCATAGTCAGCCCAGCTGCGCACCGTGTCGGTGAGCGATCCCTTGGCAGCTCCCCGCAGGTAATGGGCTTGTGCATACTGGCCGATCAGCAGGGTCAGTTCGATATTGGGCAACAGCATCAATACCTTGTCGTGCCAGGTGGGCGCACATTCTGGGCGCGGCGGCAGATCGCCGGATTTTCCCCTGCCGGGATAACAGAGCCCCATCGGCATGATGGCGATGCGGGATTCGTCGTAAAAGGTGGCCTTATCGACCCCGAGCCACTGACGCAGCCTGTCACCGGAGGGGTCATCCCACGGGATACCGCTGGCATGCACCCGGGTGCCGGGCGCCTGACCGATGATCAGCAAGCGGGCACTCTCGGCCCCGCGGATCACCGGACGAGGCCCCAGCGGCAGATGAGCCTCACACAGACGGCAGGCCCTGATTTGCTCAAACAACTTATCGATTCGCTGCATGACGTTGATAGTACCAGCATTTCCCTGTTTTCCCTCTTGTGGAAACAGGGCGCGCCCCATACTATCGCCATGAGTGTTTAATTTAATAAACGGACAATAATGAAAAACTGGCTAGGTACCGGCACCGCGACCCTCTCCTTCATCCTGTGGGGGATGCTGCCGCTCTATTATCAATTCATGCCTGAGGTCAACATGTGGGAGCTGATCTCCCACCGGGTGCTCTGGTCTGTGGTGCTGCTGGGTGCCCTGTTTTTGCTGCTTGGCCACAAGGTGCCCTGGGCACAACTGCGCAGCGAGCCGCGCCAGCTCGGCCTCATTCTGCTGGCGGGCCCCGTGATGTCCATCAGCTGGTGCATGTTCACCTGGTGCCTCACTACCGGGCAAGTGCTGACCACCAGCCTCGCCTTCTTTATGACCCCGCTGTTCAATATCGTATTCGCCGTCATCTTCCTCAAAGAGCGACTCACCCCGCAAAAGCATCTGGCGGTCGCCCTGGCACTAGCGGGGCTCGCCTACATGCTCTTCTGCTACGGCCAACTCCCCTGGTTCTCCCTCATCATGGGGGCCAACTTCGCCTGCTATGGCCTTATCAAGAAGAAGATCCACTACGACACCGGCACCAGCCTCTATCTGGAAGCCATGGTGCAACTGCCCGTCGCGCTGATCATCATCGGCACACTGGCGTGGCACGGGGAAGGGGCATTCGTGAACGGGGATTTGGCCGACAAGCTGCTGCTGATGGGCAGTGCGCCCGCTACTCTGCTGCCGGTGGGGCTCTTCTGCTATGCGGTGGCGAGAACCCGGATGAGCACGGTGGGGCTGCTGCAATATATCGAGCCCAGCCTCGCCTTCCTGCTTGCCATCTACTGGTTTGGTGAGGCGCCGGACCCCATCAAGGCGGTCGGTTTCGCCTTTGTCTGGGCAGGTCTGCTGGTGAGCCTGTTGCCGCTGCACCGACTCAAGCGCCACCCTCAGGGCTTACCGCGATAGGACTCCAGCACCTTGTGCCAGCGGGGATCCTTGTCCATCTGCTCGGCGATGTCGTTGAGGGTGGCATGCAGCTCTGGGCGAGATTTGGGCAGCAGGATATGGCGGGTATAGCTGGATTGGGGGAATGGCGAGATAAACAGCTTGCCCTGATAGTGGTTTGAGTCGATGAAAAAGCCCAGCGCGGAGCCAGGCACCATGGTCACATCGATGCGGCCGCGCACCAGCAGCTCAAGATTGGTCTTCACCTTCTTGGCATCGTGACGCTCCAGCTCTCCCCTTGCTGCCGCATCGTCGATCCCCTGATAGCGGTAGCCCTCCACCCCGCCGAACACCAATCCCTTGAGGGAGTCGGGTCCGCGATAGGTGATCGGCTTGTCGATGTTCGAGATTAGCTCGTTGGTGTCGCGCATCACCGGAAAGGTCCAGAGATAACGCTCGCGATGGGGATCCCCTACCCAGGCGGGATTGACCCAGACCACCAGGCCATCAAAGTCGGGATCCGCCATCTCCAGCGCCAGCCGGGCGCGATTAACCAGCCAGAGCTCGATTCTGGGTTCCCCCCCCAACTTTTCATTGAGATACTTGACCAGCTCGCGGCTCAGTCCGGCATCCACTCCGGTATTGAAGGGCGGATGCTGATGGTAATCGTAGAGACGGATCGTCTCCCCCAGAGCCGGAACCGACAACAGTAACCACAACCAGAACCAGACTCTCATCGCACCTCCTTGCACTGCTTTTGAGTTTGGCACAGAGAAGTACAAATGATAAAACCTCCTGACGGGATATCCCCGCACGCCTCTCCCCCCTCTTCTCGCTGGTTTATCTATATGGTGCGCACCGCCACCGGCCTGCTCTATACCGGGGTCAGCACGGATCCTCAACGTCGTCTGCGTCAGCACCAGAGCGGCAAGGGGGCTCGCGCCCTGCGCGGCAAGGGCCCCTTGACGCTGGCTTGGCAGCAGGAGGTCGGCGAGAAGGGGGCTGCCCTGCGCCTCGAATATCGCCTCAAGCAGCAGCCAAAATCCTTCAAGGAGCAGCTGATCCACAGCCCGGCACTCTGGCAGAGCTGGAGCCCGCAGTGGTTACCCGAAACGACCCGACCTTAAGGGTTACAGCTAAAAAAAGGCCACTCGATGAGTGGCCGAAAAGGGGAAATCAGGGAGCATTTCATAACTTGTTGCACAACTACAGATAGGTATTGTTGCGCTGACGACGGTGGCTGATGAGCCAACAGACTGCCAGCGCGACCAGCAGCCAGGGGGCCAACTTGACGATCAGGGCAAGCATGCCGCTCAGCAGCCCCAGTAGTACAAACACGCCGCTGACCAGCAGCATGGCCACCAGGGTAAAGCCGGTCAGCGCCATGACCAGCAACACTCCCAGCAAGATGAAAAATTCCAGCATAACTTGCTCCTTACGGGCTCTCTGTGCCGCCGGGCTGCCTTGCGGTCAATCCAGCCAGCGTTTCAATTCATAACGGGGCGGCATCACCAGCACCGCCAGCAGATAGGCAGCCAGTGCCAGCGGTGGCACCAGGATCAGGGCGAGCAGGGCTACCACTCGCACCGTCACTCTGGAGATCCCCAGCCGTTGGGCAATGCCGGCGCAAACGCCAGTCAGCTTGCGATGGACAAGATCCTTGGGCCAGGGAGTCATGGTTATACCTCCACCTTCTGCCCCTTGAGACGGGCCAGCTCGCGCTCTATCTCGTCATTGAGCTCCAGCTCGCGGAACTGGGCCTCCAGCGAGGGATTCTGCCCCAAAATGGCCGCCTCCAGCTGGGCTTCCAGCTGATCGACCCGGCCTTGAAAACCGTCAAAGCGCGCCATCAGCTCATGCATGCGCTGGTTGTCCACCTGAGCGCGAGCACGAATGCGGCTGTGGGCCGTCTGCTCGCGCAGGGTCAGCAGTTTCTGCTTCTCCCGCGCCTCGGTCAGCTTGGCTGCCAGTCGCTCGCTGTCGGCGGTAAGCTGGGCCAGCACCTCGGCCACCCGGGCCTTGTCCTGTTCCAGCTGTTCACATTTCCTGGCCTCCGCCAGCTTCTCGGTGAGGGCGGCACGGGCCAGATCCTCACGGCCTTTCTGGATGGCGAGCTCGGCCTTGGCCGACCACTCCAGGATCTGCGCCTGCAACCCCTGCTGGTGACGCTCCAGCTGTTTCTGTTCAGCAATCACGCGGGCGGCCTGGGTACGCATCTCGACCTGCACCTGCTCCATCTCTTCGATCATCAGGCGCAGCATCTTCTCCGGCTCTTCACTCTTGTCGAGCAGGCTGTGCAGGTTGGCATTTATCACGTCGGTCAGGCGGCTGAATACGCTCATGGTCTGGCTCCTTGTTGATGGGATTGCTATCTCTTCCCATTGCATTACAAGAGCCGTGCCAATAAAAATTATTGTTGTTTTACATATAGATGGGAATTTACCGAGGAAATTCAAGAAGGGTTTATTGGTGAAAATAGCCAACCAGGTGGTGATTTTTACCAATAAAAAAGGGAGCCTGAGGCTCCCTTGTCGATTCATCTGCGATATCTAGTCAAGCTGCGTGGCTGTGGCCCAGCTTGCTGTCCAATTCGGCCAGCTTGGCCTCCATCCTGGCACGGCACACTTCGGAGAGCTCGCGAATGCCAGCGGCACCGTGCTCCTTGCTGCAGACCGGTGCCATCACTTCCACCAGCACTTCGCCGTTGTCCCAACGATTGAGGTCGATCTGACCGAAGTAGCTGGAGCAGACGATGGGCACCACGGGCACTTCAGCCTGTACCGCAGTGTGGAAAGCGCCCGCCTTGAATGGCAGCAGGCCACGCCCCTTGGAGCGGGTCCCTTCCGGGAACATCCAGATGGAGGTGCCGCGATTCTTGATGCGATCCACCACCTGACCTATGGTGCCGATGGCACGGGAGCGGTTGGAGCGGTCGATCAGCACGTTGCCGGATAGCCAGAAGATAAGGCCGAAGAAGGGGAGCCACAGCAGGCTCTTCTTGCCCACCGCCACCACACCGGGCTGCACCGCACCGGTCACGGTGAAGATGTCGAAGTTGCTCTGGTGGTTGCAGACGTAGACCGCCGGGCCGACCGATTTCACCTCGTCGGCCACCGTCACCTTGACTCGCAACCCGATCAGCGGGCAGACCGCGTGATACATGCGAGCGAAGACATAGACGTTGTTGGGATGGCGCGGACGAACCAGACAGAGCAGCAGGCCGAACAGGAACCAGAAAATGAGCAGCAGACCAAGCAGCAGCACACGGGCAATTTTGAGCATCGAACACCTCGAGTTTTAACTCGGCGCAGTATACTGATCCCCCTTTTAGCGAACAAGCGTTCGCCAAACAGAACCGACCACCCTCCCCGTCACGCCACCCACAGTGCTGCTCATCAATACGCCGCCGACTTGCCCCACCCGCCATTGGTCGTTAGGATGGCCCCATCTTGATGGACGGGGCGAACATGATGTTGCAACAACGGGTAGCGAAACATCTCCTGCTGCTGGTCTGCCTGCTGGTGCTCAATTGTGCGGCCCAGCCGCTGGCCCGGCTTGCCCTGCTCGATCACGCTCTCAGCTGTCAGGCACTGCCCGTTCCAGGCTCGGCAACGGATCAAGAGGATGCCAAACCGGCCAGCCCGCAGCTAGGCAGTTGCCAGCTCAACAGCAAGTGGCTGAGCGCCGCCACCCTGCTCTGCGTCGAACAGCTCTTCTTTGCCGTGGCGGTGCTGATCGCCCTGCTGGCTCCCCTTTGGCGCTACACACCGCCACTGCCCCCTCCCAGAGTCATCTCGCCGCCCGAGCGGCGTCTGCACCTCACCCTCTGCATCTGGCGGGAATGATTCCGGCTCTTTGCCATTGGTCATGACTCATGTTTGCGAGACCATCGCCGCCTTCTTGCACCAACGGGGCACGACTGCGGCGTACTGAAAACAGATTTACGGCATGGCGTTGTTGCAGGGGAATACCTTGCTGCCCCGACGCAACCACGACGACTGCCGACTAGCTTGCACAAGGCTGGCCACTTCAGGCTGGCACTACCCGATTTTAAGGAGTATCCATGAAACCGACTCTGAGCGCCCTGCCCCTGCTGGCCTCTCTCTGCGCAACCCTGCTGGCTCCGACCCTGCACGCGGCCCCCTTCACCCCTGAACAGGAAGCACGCATCAAGGAGCTGATCCGCGAGACTCTCATCGCCAACCCCAAGATCCTCGACGAGGCGGCCGAGTCCTGGGAGAAGCAGAATGCCGCAGCCCAGGAGGCCCAGCTTGGCAACTTCATCAAGGGCAACAAGAATGTGCTGTTCAACAGCGCTACCAGCCCGCGCCTGGGTGCTAAAAACCCCAAGCTGACGCTGGTGCTGTTTACCGACTACAACTGCCCCTACTGCAAGCAGTTCGATCCCCAGCTGACCAGGCTGCTCAAGGCCTATCCGAATGATTTGGGGCTGGTGATCAAATTGCTGCCGTTCAAGGGGCAGAGCTCCGCCAAGGCAGCCCAGTACAGCCTGACCCTGTGGCAACAGGATCCCGCCCGCTTCTTCGCCCTGCACGACAAGCTGATGAGCAAGCAGGGGATGCTGACCGAGGCGGACATCAACAAGGCGCTGGCGGCCACCGGCAATGTGGCACTCAAACCGGAGGGTAAAGCCACCGAGGAGCTGCGCAACAGCCTGCGCATTGGCACCCTGCTGGGTGTACAGGGCACACCGGCGACCCTGATCGGCAACCAGCTGGTGTCGGGCGCCATCCCCTATGAGGAGCTGGAGCAGCTGGTGAAGGCAGAGCTGGCCAGGCAGAGCTAAGGTCGGGGTCGCCCGCAGGGGCAGGAAGCGCTCGCACTGCGGCAATGGTGAGCCCTCAGGTCACCCCGTCTCCATGCAAAGAGCCCGGTATCACTACCGGGCTCTTTTTTCAGGAAGGAAAGGTGACAAACCAGCTCTATTGGGCGGGCGCCATCATCCCCTGCCCGAGCCGCCCTCTGGCACTGGTACGCTCGGCTTCGTCAAGCACACCATCTCCGTTCTTGTCCATTTGGGTAAAGAGAGCCTCATGATGCGCCATGAACTGTTCCCTGGTCGTGTCCTGCATCGGCCTCATGTTACCCATGTTCCCCATCTTGCCCGGCATGGCCTTGCCTGACTGCTGCATTGCCTCGTGCATCTTGGCCATGGCTGCCTCTCTCTCGGCAATCGAGAGGGTGCCATCCTTGTCACTGTCCTGCCGGGTGAAACGCTGCTCGGCTCTCTCCATAAACTGTGCCTTGCCAATGTCACCCTTGATGAACATCAAGGGCTCATCGATGCTCTCATCGGCGGCGATGGCGAAACCGCCAAGCAGCACCATAGGCAGAAGATAAAATTTGAGCATGGCTGTCCATTCCTTAGTAAGGGTCTCGGTAGGGCCGAGGCCAACTGACGATCGCCAGGGTAATCCCCGACGCCTCCTGTAGTGTAGTCCCAGGGTCATTCCAGACAGAGAGGCAGATCCCAAGGTGCACAGTCACGCTTTTCTGCCGGTGACTTTGCGTCCTATTCATGGCGATGGCGGGAGGTTTCCGTTAAAATGACGGGTTTTTGCCGTGCCTGGTTTGCCAATCCCCACCATCAGGCACTCGCAGCGTGAATCCTATGATGCCAGTGATGCAGGATCTGCCATGAACAACTACTTTCGGGTGCTGGGCGTCAAGTCCAACGCCAGCGAAAACGACATCAAGAAAGCCTATCGTCGGCTGTCGAACCAGTACCACCCCGACAAGCTGCACGGGGCCAGTGAAGAAGAGAAAGAGCAGGCAGCCATCAAGCTGCACCAGGTAAAGCAGGCCTATGAAGTGCTGTCCGATCCGAAACAGCGGGCCGCCTTTATCAAGGATTTCAACAACGTCATCGTGACCGACCCCGCCTCCGCCATGCAGGAGATGTGGGATCAGTTCTACCCCTGAAACAGCAGGCAGAAAGAGCAACTATGCAAAAGAGATGGGACCAGGCGCGGCTCAAGTCGCTGCAAAGCGATGCCAGCGAAAACATCGAATCCTACCGGGATCAGGACGACCCCAAGGGGCTGGAACAGTTCACCGACCAGATGAAGAGCCTGCTGCTGGCCGACATGAGCATGCTGGAGTTTATGCCCGAGTATCTGCCGCTGGCCCTCTATGGCCGGGTGCAGTTCCCGGCCAAGGCCAAGTCGCAGTGGAACAAGTGGCTCACCAGCGGCGAGCAGCCGAGCTGGGACGAGTTCAAGGTGAGCGTCGGCTTCAACAACGCCGCCCTGCCGCTGGTCAAGGCGGTACGGGCCCAGAGCGAAGATCAGCTGATGGAAGCCTGCGCCGTGCTGTTCCTGCTCGACAACCCGCTGCCGCGCGGCAGCTACCGCGGCGATGACGACTATGAGCTGCGCGACGAAGAAGATGAAGACGGGGAAGATGCCGACGCCGACTACCACGGCGGCAGTGACCGCTATGGTGATGACGACGGCGATCAGGATATGTACGACGAAGTCCGTTTCTAATTGGGGCAAGGCATGAGCAACAGTCTGATAGAAATTACCGCCATCGAGATCAAAGAGCTGGCCGTTATCGAGCCGAAGCAGGCCAGCGAGAAGTTCGAGCTGATCGCCAAGACCATGTCTGACGACCAGCTGGCAGAAGTGATTGAAAACATTGATATCGTTACCCTGACCCAGATTAACGGCCAGCACGATATCTCCTTCCCCTCCATCATCTCCGAGCTGATGACCCCGGAGCGGATCCGCGACATCGTCTGCCAGCAGCCGCTCTACTGGGAAGAGGCGATCAAGAACAACGCCGACGAGCTGCAACAGCACACCTTCGACTTCCTCAACTACCTGATCCGCACCCAGGATAGCGAAGCCAAGCAGCGCGAGATCCTCGAATGCGTGGCCGAAGACCCGGCCGGTCTCTTCTACCTTGCCATCCCCTTTATCGAGTTCTATCGCGGCGATCGCTATGAAGAGGACGAAGGCTATCGCGACGTGCTGCACGCCGAAGAGGAAGATCTCGAAGAGTCCCTGCGCTACAGCGAGCGCCAGCAGAGCGAGGATGTCCACGACTACGCGCTGGATGACCCGCGCAGCCTCTTGATGCTCATTCGCGAGCTGGCCCCCGAGGTGGAGAAAGCCATCAAGGCGCTGCTGCGCAACGAGCACTCCAGCTGGGACGGCATCATCAACAAGTTTGCCGCCGAGCTGGTGATGCAGGCCAAAGAGAAGAACAAGGTCGAGGAAGACGAGTACGGCGACGTCGACGACATGTTCAGCTTTCTGGATTAAGGAGCCCATTCATGCAGTTAGTCATTCGCGATGCCAACCAGGGCCCCTTTCTGAGCCAGGTGCTGCGCTTTGGCCGCGACAACGAACTCTTGAGTCAGCAGCAGCTCGCCGCCATCAAGGGCAAGGCGGTGCTGATGAGCCTCAAATTCGCCGACAAGTACTACAACAAGTACAAGATGCACCTGCTGGAGCAGGCGGCCCACGACGTCATCGGCGTGGTGAGCCTCGGCCTGCAGGAGCTCTCGGCGCGGGATCCGGCCAAGGCGCTGGCGCTGCTGCAGGCGCCGGAAGGCCCCATCAAGCCGTTCCAGAAGGGTTGGTCAATGCTCATCACCGTTAGCCCCAAGCAGGCTGGCAACAGCCTCTACGGTGACGTGGATGCGCGCCTGCTGGACAAGATCTCGAGCCCGCCCGATGTGGAGGAGTGGCAAGGGTGGCAGGAGTACGAGAAGGCGCTGACCGAGCACAACAAGAGCCGCCTGATGGAGCTCATCGACCAGCACTTCTTCGCCTGCGAAAGCGACCACCCCACCATGGAGGACAAGCTGGCCGAAGCACTGCTCTACCGCATCCTCTGCGGCAAGGGCAGTGGCGCCGCCCCGCTCAAGGTGAAGCAGGATCTCAAGCGCAAACTGGCGCGGGAGATTGAGCTCGACGAGAGCTGGTATGACACCGACTACCTCGCCGCCCAGCTCGCCCTGATGCTGAGCGCGCTACCCGCCGACATGGCCGCCGCCCTGCGCCAAGAGCTGAGCCCGGGCTTTGTGCCCAACCTGCTGCACACCCTGGGCTTTGTGCGCCAGTACCAGCTGCTGCAAAAAGAGAACGCCTCGCCGGAGAAGCTCGACAACGTCGAGATGCGCGCCGGTCTCAAGCACCCGCTGCTCGGCTGGCCGCTCTACCACGACTTCTAAGGCCGCTTTCACCGCCCATCAGTCGCACCACAACGCCCGGCCCGCCGGGCGTTGTTCTATCCTCCCCTCACCCTCTCCCAAGCAAAGAGAGAACACACGCAAGTCACCTTGAGGCAACCCCTTCTCTTCCCGATATTTATTCACTCAATACCCGAGGATGAATAAACAACCTGCAATACAACAACTTGGCGCCAGCTGCGTTTCGGGACAACAAAGCGGGATGCAGATCCCGCTACAGCGCCATAATCGGCACCAAATAGCCGACTAGATCACATCAACCGTGTCGCAACCGCATGGTAAGTCGAGCTAAAACCACGACTCAATCACGCATAAAAAGGCGGAATAGATCAATAAAAAGCAATTAATCGCACCGGATTAAATTTCAGGTATGGCTATTTGCACCGCTTGGCCGCTAAATGACAGACCGGCCTTCAGACCAGCATGGAAGCGCACAAGGCTAGCCGGCAGCAGACCGGTACGCTCTCAGGACGAGTTATGATTTTCTTCTCTCACAGGAGACAGACCGTGAGCGCTTCGAATCAACACCCCACCATTCCCCCCGGCTCCGGGGCGCTGTTCTTTATCCAGACCTTCTCGACCCTGGGGTTTGCCGTGCTCTACTCCACCCTGGTGCTCTACGCCACCAAGCGGCTCGGCTTCAGCGAATCCCAGGCCAACGCCATGATGGGGGTCTTCGGTGCCTTCAACTATGGCCTGCACCTGTTTGGCGGCTATCTCGGCGGGCGCTACCTCAGCAACCGCAACCTGTTCGTGATGGGGATGGTGCTGCAGGTGATCGGCTGCTACTTCATCGCCGAGATGGGGATCACCGGCCTCTACTGGGGGCTCGCCATGTTCCTTACCGGCAGCGGCCTCAACGTCACCTGCCTCAACATGATGCTGACCCAGCGCTTCGCCCCGGATGATCACCGCCGCGAGAGCGCCTTCCTGTGGAACTACGCCGGGATGAATCTGGGCTTCTTTATCGGCTTCACGGTGGCGGGCTACTTCCAGCTCACCGAGGATTACCGCACCCTGTTCCTGTTTGCGACGCTGGGCAACATCATCGCCATTATTGCCACCTTCGCCTGCTGGCCGATTCTGGCGGATATCAGCACCCCGCTGCGCCACGTCAAAGGGAGCGGCTTCTACCGCCGCATGCTGGCAGGTATCGCCATTCTGGCCATGCTGGTGCCGGCGCTGCGCCTGCTGCTGACCCACGCCAGCTTCAGCGGCAGTTTTGTGCTGATCCTGGGGGCCGTGGTGCTGGTGCTGCTCTGCGTGATGACCGCCCGCCACCCGGACGCCGCCGAGCGCAGCCGCATGGTGGCCTACCTGATCCTCGCCCTCGGCTCCCTTATCTTCTGGTCGCTCTACCAGCTGGCGCCCATGGGGCTGATGCTCTTCTCCGAGCACAACATCAACCTCAACGTGTTCGGGCTGCGGGTCGCCCCCCAGTGGATCCAGAACATCAACACCCTCGTCATCGTCATCGGTGGCCCGCTGATGGCACTGCTGTTCAAGCGACTGCGCGAGCAGGGCTGGAATATCGACATCCCCTCCCAGTTTGCCGCTTCCCTGTTCTGCATGGGGCTCGGCATGCTGGTGCTGCCGCTCGGCATCCATCTGGCGGGGGCCGACGGGCTGGTCGCCTTCAAGTGGATCGCCATCAGCTATGTGCTGCAGAGTTTTGGCGAGCTGCTTATCTCCCCCATCGGCTACGCCATGATTGGCAAGCTGGCCCCCGCCAGCCTGCAAGGCCTGCTGATGGGCTGCTGGATGATGGTGACCGGCGTTGCCTCCGTGCTGGCGGGCTATGTCTCCAGCGCCATGCCGCAGAATATCGGCAGCTCTCCGGTGGCCACCAACCCGGGCTACAGCTCGGTGTTCAACATGCTCGGCTGGGGCTCGATGGCGGGCGGCGTGGTATTGCTCCTGCTGGTGCCCCGCCTGCGCCAGCTGATCGCCTCGAAAATCACCCCGCCTCCGGCGGCGACAGCCATTCCTGTCTAATCGGGTTCGGGCCAACCATTTCACTGGCCCCTGCCAGTGCGAACGGTTAAATCAGCAACGCGGCTGATAATGCAAAGGGCCCCGCCATCATGGATGGCGGGGCCCTCTCTTTTGGCGGGTTGGATGGTTCTTTTCAGGTTGGCAACCTTGCGCTTGCTATGGTGTTTACCCCTATCGTCGGCTCCCCTCACCCTAACCCTCTCCCAAGGGGAGAGGGGATCTGCACCTGCCACTCTGTAGCCGTAGCTGTCACGCTTAGCTATCACGCCATTCCACAGTCACTATCAATGGCTGCGATCTCTGCTCCCTTCTCCCACTCTTCGCCATAGATAAGGGGAGAAAGGTCGGGGATGAGGGAGGAGCAAACCATCGACAAGCAGCAGAACGTTAAAGAAAACAGAGAGAAGTAGGGTCGATTAGCGAAACGTAATCGTCCGCACCGCAATCTCGGTGGCTATGGACATAGAGATCAGCTGGAATGCATAAAGGAAGGCTACAACTGGTTTTCTCGATCATCTAACTACTCTTCGTTAATAAAACCTATAGCCCGTTCAGTAACAATTTTTTAAAGGTGAGCAACTCCATATTAAGTTTGAGTAAACATGACGTAACTCACACTTTAGCCTTTATACATTACATGATGGCTGACTATACTTATAGTCAGCATGTCTAAATAATAAAATGGGGGGGATAATGGAAAATATAAACATAGCATTTGATGCAATCAAGTTATATCAAGAACAATATGCTCAGGTCGATAAATTATGGGGATACTTCAGTGTTATCACTCTTGCGGTTGTGGGGTATGTTATTGGAGCAAAGGAAAAAGTACATTCTTTATTTGAAACCACCGTAATTGTTATTGCTTATTTAACTTTTTGCATTGGAAATCATTCTGCTCTTATTCTTGGGCAAGAGCAGTTACATCAATTCGCATATTATGCAGTAGAGATATCAAAACAGTCAGGAATGGATTTTTCTAAACTAAACCCTCTTGATGTCATATGGATAAAAACTTTCCATATTGTGGTTGCCATATCTGTTTCGATATCAGTATTTATTTTGACATTAATTAGAGCCAAAGGAAATAAATAGAGGAGACTATATATGCTATTTATAACCAACCGTTTTCCCAAAGGAAGTATTCAGAGCAAAGAAGGAAGAGCTTTTGATTTTGACTTGAAAAATAACGCTCCAAGTAACTCTGTTTTTTACTGTGAGAGGGATGATTCCAATGGTGACATCCATGAAATAGGAAGTAATAACTTACTAAAAAAACTTAAGACCTCAAAATACAGACAAATTCTCATTTATATTCACGGGTATTCTAATCTACCTAATGATGTATTTTCTGCTGCAGATGAATTCCAATCACTATGTAATATTAACAATGAAAATGAAGTGCTCGTTTTACCAATAATTTGGCCATGTGATAATGACATGGGAATTGTAAAAGATTATTGGGATGATCAAAAGTCAGCTGATGGGAGTGCTCTATCACTATCTCGAGCTTTAAATAAATTTATCGATTGGCGTAAAGGTAATGAATTGAGTGATGATCACTGTCTAAAGAGAATAAATGTGCTTGCTCATTCAATGGGAAATAGAGTGCTCAGAGAAACTTTATTTTCATGGAATAAATATGATTTATCCAATGGCGTACCACTTCTGTTCAGAAATACATTCCTCATTGCTGCAGATATCGAGAACGAATCGATACATCGCAATGAAAGGGCTCAGTACATATGCCATGCATCACGTAATGTAATTATATACTTTGCATCTGATGATTTGGCCTTACGCTCAAGTAAAATAGCAAATCTAAAAAACAATATAGCTTCAAGAAGGCTAGGGCACACAGGGCCAGAAAATATGTCTCTCACCCCCAACAATGTCTATGTTGTTGACTGTGATGATGTAAATACGAAATATGACCCACCAAAAGGCCACAGTTACTTCCGCAGTGGTGATAAAAAAGGTGTACCAGGCAAAGTCTTTGAACATATCTATTCTTGTCTCAAAACTGGCCGGGTTTTATCCAACGATGAAGAAAAAAGAATGACGATAATCAGAGATTAAAAATATTAAGGGCGCTTTTGCGCCCTTCTATATTAATCACCCTTCCTGATTTTCCCCGGCTACCGGCTCGGTGCCGGCGGCGGTTTCAATCTCGATGCGATCGACTCGCTGCAAACCGCGGGGCAATTTGGCGCCGCGGCGGCCGCGCTCGCCGCGGTAGTAGTCAAGGTCAGATGGTTTGAGGGTCAGCTTGCGCTTGCCGGCAAACAAGGTGACCGACTGGCCCTGCGGGATGACGGCGGCCATCACCACAAACTCCTCCCGCGCCTTCACCCGAGCCGACGGAATGCTGATGAGCTTGTTGCCCTTGCCCTTGCCGAGCACCGGCAGGGTGTTGAGCGGGAACAGCAGCATGCGCCCTTCGTTGGAGATGGCCATGCAGAGATCGGTCTCCGGCGAGCCGATCTTCTGGGGTGCCATCACCTGCCCCCCTTCCGGCACGGTGAGCAGCGCCTTGCCGTTCTTGTTCTTGCCGATAAGGTCGTCATAGGTGCAGACAAAGCCGTAACCGGCGTCGCTGGCGATCAGGTAGGGCTCGCCTTCGTTGCCCATCACCAGATGACGCACCTCTTCCCCAGCCCCCAGCGCAAAGCGGCCGGTGAGCGGTTCACCCTGACTGCGCGCGGATGGCAAGGTGTGAGATTCGAGGGCGTAGGTTCTCCCCAACGTGGAGAGGAACACCGCCTGCTGGTTGCTGCGGCCACAGGCGTGGGCCAGATAGCTGTCCCCCGCCTTGTAGGAGAGCCCCGCCACATCCACGTCGTGGCCCTTGGCGGCGCGCACCCACCCCTTGTCGGAGAGGATGACGGTGACCGGTTCGCTGGGAATAAGCTCTTTCTCGGTCAGCGCCACGGCGGTGGCACGCTCCACCAGCGGGGTGCGGCGATCGTCGCCGTACTTCTCGGCATCGGCCAGCAGCTCTTTCTTGAGCAGGGTGTTGAGACGGCGCTCGGAGCCCAGGATTAGCTCCAGCTTGTCGCGCTCTTCGGCCAGTTCGTTCTGTTCGGCGCGCAGCTTGAACTCTTCGAGTTTGGCCAGATGGCGCAGTTTCAGCTCGAGGATCGCTTCGGCCTGGGTCTCGGTAATGTTGAAGCGCTCCACCATCACCTTGCCCGGCTCATCCTCGGTGCGGATGATCTCGATCACCTCGTCGATGTTGAGATAGGCGATCAGCAAGCCTTCGAGGATGTGCAGGCGAGCCAGCACCTTGTCGAGGCGGAACTGCAGGCGGCGACGCACGGTCTCGCGGCGGAACTGGATCCACTCGCTGAGGATGGTCTTGAGGCACTTCACCTGCGGCCGGTTATCGAGGCCGAGGATGTTGAGGTTGACCCGGTAGTTCTTCTCCAGATCCGTGGTGGCGAACAGGTGGGCCATCAGCCCCTCTACATCCACCCGGTTGGAGCGCGGTACGATCACCAGACGGGTCGGGTTCTCGTGGTCCGATTCATCGCGCAGATCGGTGACCATCGGCAGCTTTTTCGCCACCATCTGGGCGGCGATCTGCTCCATGATCTTGGCGCCGGAGGCCTGATGAGGCAGCGCTGTGATGACGATGTCGCCATCCTCCTCGCTCCAGACCGCCCGCTGCTTGATGGAGCCTTTGCCGGTCTCGTAGATTTTGCGGATATCGTCGCGCGGGGTGATGATCTCGGCGTTGGTCGGGTAGTCCGGCCCCTGAATGTGCTGCATCAGTGCATCCAGCCCCGCATTGGGGTTGTCGAGCAGCTCGGCACAGGCGTAGGCCACTTCCCGCGCGTTGTGGGGCGGGATGTCGGTCGCCATGCCCACCGCGATACCGGTCACCCCGTTGAGCAGGATGTGCGGCAGGCGGGCTGGTAGCACCACCGGCTCCTTCATGGTGCCGTCGAAGTTCGGCGTCCACTCCACCGTGCCTTGCCCCAGCTCTGAGAGCAGCAGCTCGGAGAAGCGCGACAGCCGCGCCTCGGTATAACGCATGGCGGCGAAGGATTTGGGATCGTCCGGCGCACCCCAGTTACCCTGACCGTCCACCAGCGGGTAGCGGTAGGAGAAGGGCTGGGCCATCAGCACCATGGCTTCATAACAGGCGCTGTCGCCGTGAGGGTGGTACTTACCCAGCACGTCACCCACGGTACGGGCAGACTTCTTGTGCTTGGAGAGCGCAGACAGCCCCAGCTCGCTCATGGCGTAGATGATGCGCCGCTGCACCGGTTTGAGGCCGTCGCCGATATGCGGCAAGGCCCGATCCATGATGACGTACATGGAGTAGTTCAAGTAAGCCTGTTCGGTAAAGGTGCGCATTGGCTGGCGCTCTACCCCGTCCAGACTGAGCTCGATAGCATCACTCATGTGATAGTTCTCTTCATTATTTGGGTCGCGGCCTTGGCCGCAAAAAATCGAGGGGCGAGCACCTTACAGGCCGTAATCGCGCTCTACCCGTGCAATGCGTGTCTTGAAGGCGCTATACCACTTCTCACGTCCGAGCCGCTGGGCCTCTTTGTGCTCCAGCTCCGCCTTCCAATTGCGAATGGACTCGAGATCGCGCCAGTAGGAGACCGTGATACCCACTCCGTCACGCGCTGACTCCATACCAAGAAAGCCGCTCTGTCGCTGAGCCAACTCGACCATCCGTTCGGCCATCGCGCCGTAACCTGCATCCTCGCCAGTTCGCAGAGAGGTAAAAATCACTGCGTAGTAAGGGGGCTCGGGAGTATTGGCTATCATCCTGTCTCCTTGTATATGGCCGCACTCGCGAGAGTTAACGGCTCTTCCTGCCATTCAGGTCACGCACTTGACCGGCTTAGATGATGGCGAGGTTGCCCTTCTCTTCGAGCCATTCGCGGCGATCGCTCGCCCGTTTCTTGGCCAGCAGCATGTCCATCAGCTGCAGGGTCTCGTCAGCCGCATCCCCTTCACTCTCCCCTGCCGGATCCATGGTGAGCTGCACCAGACGGCGGGTGTTGGGATCCATGGTGGTTTCCCGCAGCTGTTTCGGGTTCATCTCACCCAGACCCTTGAATCGGGTCACCATCACCTTGCCCTTCTTCTTCTCGGCCTCGACCCGCTGCAGCACGCCGTTCTTCTCGTCCTCATCGAGGGCGTAGTAGACCTCTTTACCGATATCGATCCGGTAAAGCGGCGGCATGGCGACATAGACGTGGCCCTTCTCCACCAGCGCACGGAAGTGCTTCACGAACAGGGCGCAGAGCAGGGTGGCGATGTGCAGACCGTCCGAGTCCGCATCCGCGAGGATGCACACCTTGCCGTAGCGCAGGCCACTGAGGTCGTTGGAGTCGGGGTCGAGCCCGATGGCCACGGAAATATCGTGCACCTCCTGCGAGGCGAGCACCTGACCGGCCTCCACCTCCCAGGTGTTCAGGATCTTGCCGCGCAGCGGCATGATGGCCTGAAACTCGCGATCCCGCGCCTGCTTGGCACTACCGCCCGCGGAGTCACCCTCCACCAGGAACAGCTCCCCCTGCATGGGGTCGGCGCAGTTACAGTCGGTCAACTTGCCGGGCAGCGCCGGACCCTGGGTGATCTTCTTGCGCACCACCGTCTTGGCGGCGCGCATCCGGCGCTGGGCGTTGGAGATACAGATCTCGGCGATCTGCTCCGCCAGCTCGGTATTGCTGTTCAGGTAGAGGCTGAAGGCATCCTTCACCACGCCGGAGACGAAAGCAGAGCTCTGACGGGAGGAGAGGCGCTCCTTGGTCTGACCGGCGAACTGCGGATCCTGCATCTTGATGGAGAGAATGTAGGCGCAGCGATCCCAGATATCTTCCGGGGTCAGCTTGACCCCGCGCGGCAGCAGGTTGCGGAACTCGCAGAACTCGCGCATGGCGTCGAGCAGGCCCTGACGCAGACCGTTGACGTGAGTACCTCCCTGCGCAGTGGGAATGAGGTTCACATAGGATTCGGCGAGGCATTCGCCCCCTTCCGGCAACCAGCAGAGGGCCCAGTCCACCGCCGACTGTTCGGAGCTGAACGAGCCGATAAAGGGCTGCTCCGGCAGGCAGGTGTACTGCTTGACCGCGTCGATCAGGTAATCCTTGAGACCATCTTCGTAGCACCACTCCAGCTTGATGCCAGTGTTCTTGTCGAGGAACTTGATGGTGAGGCCAGGGCAGAGCACGGCCTTGGCTTTGAGCAGGTGTTCCAGCTTGGTGACCGAGAATTTGGGCGAATCGAAGTAGCTCGCCTGCGGCCAGAAGCGCACCCGGGTGCCGGTGTTGCGGCGGCCGCAGGTACCGGTGATGGTCAGCTCCTGCACCTTCTCGCCACGCTCGAAGGCGATGTCGTAGACCTGACCGTCGCGACGCACCGTCACCTCGACCCGATCGGAGAGGGCGTTTACGACCGAAATACCCACCCCGTGCAGACCACCGGAGAACTGGTAGTTCTTGTTGGAGAATTTGCCGCCCGCGTGCAGCTTGCAGAGGATCAGCTCCACCCCGCTGACACCCTCTTCCGGGTGGATATCGACCGGCATGCCGCGGCCGTCGTCGATCACTTCGAGGGACTGGTCTTCATGCAGGATCACCTCCAGATTGCGGGCGTGACCTGCCAGCGCTTCATCGACGCTGTTGTCGATGACCTCCTGGCCGAGGTGATTGGGCCGGGTGGTGTCGGTATACATGCCGGGGCGGCGACGCACCGGCTCAAGGCCATTGAGGACCTCAATGGCATCCGCATTGTATTGAGTAGACATGGAGGGCCTTGCGAATTGACGTTTGGGGAGAATCTTACTCGTTGGGAGGGTATTGGACAAACTTGGCTGCGGGAAAGGGTGATCCGGAGGGGATTGTGCCCCTCCCAAGGCTGTTTCAGCTCACTTCGGCGGGGCCCGGCAGCGCCTGTTGCAGCTGGGAGAGCGAACTTTGCAGCCGCCACACCATGCCTGCCAGCTCTCGCGCCGTGCCATCGCCATGGTTGGCCAGCCCCTGACTGATCCGCTGCAGCTCGGCCAGCGTGCGGTCGAGGGAGGTGTGCTGCACCCCCTGCTCGGTGAGGATCCCCTTCAGGCTGCGGATACAGTTGTCACGCACCAGATAGAGGGGGTGCTCGTCACCGCGCCACTGGCGCAGCTGCCAGACGATATGGCTGCAGTTGAGCAGCACCACGCCCCAACGCAGCACCCAGAGGCGGGCGGTCTGATCCTGACTCTGGCCGAGCTGGCTGATGCAGTGGTAGATCAGCGACTCGAACTGGCTCTCGCTCTGGCGCGGGGCCGGCTCCAGCTGATCCATGAAGTGGCGGCGCAGGGAGCGGATAATCCGGCGGCTCTTGCGCCGATCCGAGCTGGGTCGCAGCAGCTGAAACGCCAGCGCGGCGCTCATCACCCCCAGCATCTGGGCGAGGCTGCTGTTGATGAACTGCTGATAGTCGTAGCTGGGCGGATTGGTGATAGCGAGAAACGAGCCGAGCAGCACGATCATCTGGCCCCAGAGGCCCGCCTGCCGCACCTGCTGCTGTTTGCAGAGCTGCATGGTGAGCAGCGCCGGAAAGAGCAAGAGGCAGAAGAGCCAGAAGTCGTCGATGCGAATCATCAGGCCAAACTTGACCGCAAAGCAGATGAGACTGAGCAGCAGGATCGCCCTGAGCATGGTGTTGGCCCCCTGAGCCGGGGCCGGGGTCGCCGAGTAGAGCACGCAGCAGATGGAGAGCATGGTGAGCGCCGAGCTGCCCGCATCCCACTGACTGTTGATCCAGAAGGTGCAACCGAGCAGCACGCAGAGGAAGGTACGCCCGCCGTTATAGGCAGCCTCCAGCGTGTCGGTATGGCTGGTGAGAGAGGTGTGACGGGGCGGCGCCGGCCACTCCTGATCGTCGTAGCGGGTCAACCGGTCGAGCCAGCGCTGGCACTCCAGATAGATCCAGCAGAAGTGGCGCAGCCGCAGCAAAAAGGTGCGCAGCCGATAATCATGCTCGCTGGTCGGCATCAGGGGAGCCAGCAACCTCGCAACCCGATACTTGTCGCACCCAGGCTTGCCAAGCTCGGTCAGCAGAGTGGCGAGCAGCGCCTGAATGCCTTCCGGTTGTTCCGGCCAGTTGTGCAGCATGCGGCGCTGGCTGGAGATAAGGCTGATGAGCCGCAGGCGATGGAGCAGGAAGTTGAGCAGCCGGTTCTGGCGCCGCAGCCGGTGATGGCTCCAGACCGCCTGAATGCGCAGCACGTTCATGGTGAGGATCTGGCCGATCAGCCCTTCGTGGGAGCTGCGCACCTCGGGCGTCATCTCCCCCAGCCAGAGCAACTGGGCATGCTCCAGCAGGCGGGCTTGGCTCTTGCGCAGGGATTCCAGCAGGGTTTCGCTGTCCGAGGTGCTGGGCAGGATCATCATCATCAGACCGCCGCAGAGGATACCGATGATCACCTCGCTCACTCGCGCCTGGGCAATATCGAAGATATGGTGGGGATCCGCCACGTTGACGCAGGAGAAGGCGATGATGGCGGCGGTGTAACCGCCGAGGGCAAAGGCGTAGGAGACGTTGTTCTGATAGTGGTTGGAGATGTAGGTGCACAAGCCCAGCCAGAGGGCGATAAGGAAGCTGAACAGCCAGGGATCGCTGATGCCAAGACCGGTGATCACCACCGCCGCCATCGCCCCCATCAGGCTGCCAACCACCCGCCCCAGACTCTTGCTGATCACCCCGCCCACGGTGGGAAAACTCACCACCGCGGCCGAGCTCATCGCCCAGTAGGGGGAGTCGAGCTGCAGCACGAAGGCCAGCCAGAGCGACAGGCACATGGCCAGCGCGTTGCGCAGGGCATAACGCCACTGCCCCCCTGTCGCCTTCCCCCAGGGGGTGCGCAGCCAGAACGACTCGCTCACCCTACTCGCCAATGGTGATGGTGCAGGTGGTACCGGCGATCAGCGTCACGTCCGCCGGCACATCCAGCAGCTTGATCCGCACCGGTACCCGCTGGGCCAGCCGCACCCAGGGCACGTTCGGTTTGACGTCGATCAGCAGGCCGTTGCCGCCATCGACGCTCTGATCGTGGATGGCGCGTCCTATGCTCTCCACCTCGCCGCGCAACCGCTGTTCACCGCTGTAGAGCACCACTTCGGCCGGTTTGCCCGGCGCTATGTGGCCAAGCTTGGTCTCTTCAAAGTAACCCTGCACATAGAAGGAGTGAGTATCCACCAGCGCCACCAGCGGCACACCGGCGCTGGCGTAGTTGCCGACCCGGGTCTGCAGGTTGGTGATGTAGCCATCGCTCGCGGCATGCACCCGGGTCTTGGCCAGCGACCACTCCGCCTTCTCCAGATTGGCCTGTGCCACCTGATAGGCCGCCTGCATCGCCTGGGCATTGAGACGCGCCTCATCCATCGTCTCGGCGGAGATGACGCTGCGCGACAGGCCGCTGCGGCGGTTCGCCTCATGCTCTGCCTTGTCGAGATCCGATTTCGCCTTGGCCAGCGCCGCCCGGGCATTATCGAGGGCGATCCGGTAGGGCTCGGGGTCGAGCGTAAAGATCTCCTCCCCCGCCTTCACCAGCTGGTTGTCCTTCACCGCTATCTTGATGATCTTGCCCGACACCTCGGGGGTAATGCTGACCAGCTCGGCGCGCACCTTGCCATCCCGGGTCCAGGGCCCCTGCATGTAGTAGTTCCACAGCCACCAGCCCGCCGCCAGCGCCAGCGCGCAGACCAGCAGGGTAGAGAAGTATTTGAGGGTCGCGAGAGGTGATTTAGCCATGTAACAGCATCCATAGAGCGCCGCTGACGGCGAGGATAAAGAGGGAGAGATCCATTAGCAAGGGGTGCCAGACATCCCCGCCATAGAGCCAGTCGCGCAGCAGATGGTGCACCGGCAGCCAGCAGAGCAGGCCGAGCAGCACCGCCTTGAACAGCGGCGGAAAGTAGAGAGAGGCGCCCAGTACCAGATCCGGCAGCGCAGAAGGAGTTGTCACAAACATGCTCCCTGTTGGCAGTGAAGTTCAGAAGAGTTCGGCCATCCCCTGCCCCGGGCGAGGCAAAGTAAACAGGCCGCTAAAGATTAACACTGCCCCGCAGGGTGCAACAGGAACATATGAGCCCCTTTTGTTCAGGCCTGTCGATCCGCTGGATGGTGCACGTCATCGCGCGTCGGCACCTCCCCAGCTCGAACGGGTTCACGTCCTCTGATGTCAATCAAACAGGGTATCGCGCCGCCCCTGCAGCAAGTGCTCATGGAGGGTGCGCAACTGGGAGGCCACCACCCGATGGCAGGAGAGCGGGGGCAAGTTGTCGATGGGGAAGTACTCCGCCCCTTTGGTTTCATCGGTTTCGCCCAGCAGCTGGCCGCCGGTCACCTCGCACAGAAAGAAAGCCTTGTGGGCGTGAGGCAGCTGGGGCGGATGAGGATGTTTTAGCTTGTCGAACAGCGCCAGCAGTTGCACCGCACGGCACTCAAGGCCGGTCTCCTCCACCACTTCACGCACCACGGCATCCGCCGGCGAGTCACCGATATCGCACCAGCCACCGGGCAGAGTCCAGCAGTCGTCGCTGCGCTCCTGTACCAGCAGGATATGGCCCGCATCGTTCTGAATGAAGGCCCGCACATCGAGCTTGGGGGTGGGATAACCGCTGTCGAGGGCAATCCAGTCGCTAATGGCTTCCGGCGCCAGCTCGCTCTGGTTGGCGATAAGGGCCACGGTGGCCGCTCGCAGCGCCTCGAAACGGCCGATATCGAAGGGATCTTTGGAGTAGGTGAGGCCCGCTTGCGCCGTGGCCAGTACCTGTTCCAGAAAGGCGGCCAACGGCGGTTGCATGATTAAAGCCCGAGGAAACGGATAATCTGGGCGGGGTAGCGCTCGAACGCCACAAAGGCGTGGTCGCCGCCGCACTCCAGCGAGAGACGGGCAAAGCGGTACTCGTCCAGCGCCTTGCGGTAGTCAAGCACCTCGTCCTCCTGCTGTTGCAGCACCCAGAGTCGCTCGGGGGCGGTCACAGGCACTGCCAGCGCTCGCAGCTCGTCCATATGTTCAGGCAGCAGCTGATACTGCTCCCCCGTATAGGGATTGGTCTGGGGGCCGAGGTAGTCACAAAGGAGCTCGTGGGGGCGCACCGCCGGATTGATCAGTGCCGCGCGGCAGCCGTACTGCTCGCTGACCCGGGTCGCCATAAAGCCGCCGAGGGAGCTGCCCACGGCGCCAAGCTTGAATTCGTTGCCATAACGGCTCTGCAGATCAGCGATGGTCTGCTCGATGGCCGCCCAGGCCGCCGCCGGGGTGTTGGGCTGGGCCGGGATCACCACCTCGATATCGGATCTGTGTTCTGCCACCCAGGCAGCCATCTGCTGCGCCTTGGCTGAACCGGGCGAGGAGTTGAAACCGTGCAGGTAGAGGAGAACGGGCTGCATGGATACTCCTCAATAACCGGTGGCATTGGGGTCGGGCACAAACTGCCCCACCGGCAGACGCCACACCTGGCTGGCGATACGACCATCCGGGTAGAGGGTGAGATAGCGCCAGCCCGGGCCTGACTCGTCCAACGCGAAGCCATCAGAGAGGGGTTTGAACTGGATGCAGGTCGATGGGCTGGCAATCAGCCGTACGCCGCGGTGCACCTCGTCAAACTCCTGATGGACGTGGCCAAACAGGATGGTCTTCTGCTGCGGGTGACGGGCCAGCACGGCAAACAGATCATCGGCATTCTTGAGATTGTGCTGATCCAGCCAGGCACAGCCCACCGGCACCGCCTGATGGTGCAGGGCGATAAGGGCGTGGCGATCCGGATACTGACGCAGGGCGCGGTCGAGCGCCTCCAGCTGGTGATCGCCGATCATGCCGTGGGGTTTGCCACGAACCTGGGTGTCGAGCAGGATCACCTGCCAGTGGTCGCCCACCAGCTGTTTGGATTCACTGATCCCGGCGGCATGGAGATATTCGGTCATCAGCGGGCTGTCATCGTGATTGCCGGGCAACCAGTAGATGGGGCGGCCAAGAGGCGCCATCATGGAGGCGAAGCGCTGATAGGACTCCGGGCTGTGATCCTGCGACAGGTCGCCAGTCGCCAGAATCACCTCGTAGGGATGGTCGTTGGCCTGCACCCGCTCCAGCACCGCAGCCAGACTCTCGGCGGTGGGCACAGCCAGCAGCCGACCCTCGGCACTGGCAAAAAGATGGGTATCAGTAATTTGCAACAGGCGCACACTGCCGTCCTGCGCCTGGGGGAGCTCTGTTTCCAAAATCACGCTTCTTTTTATTTGTTCAACTGGATATATTGATCGGGCTGGTACCATGTCTGAGACAAAATTTTAGCCATTCGGCCAGAAACAGATTTACCTGCTCCTTTTCGTCCCGCTGGTGCATCTTTTTATTGGGATAATCATAACGTGGTTGCAAACGGGAAATCTGTTGCGCTGCACACACTTCCGCCATCCGCACATCATGATACAAACGAATCTCTATCTGAGCTTGTAAATATTCGGGCAATTCGGGGTTGTGCTGGCTCAGGATCACCTGATTGGTGAAACGACTCTCGCCAATGATGGTGAGCTGGAACTGCAGATCGTTGCCGACCCGATAGCGGCGCTCGGCGCCGACTTCCCCATCTGGCGGCAGCAGTTTCATCAATGCCATGTAGTTGACCTCGCAGGTACGCTGCAAGGACATCAGATCAGGCACATAGCGCTTGCTCTGTTGCAGGGTCAGCGCCACCTCAGCGATCCGCCAGCCAGCGGGCGCGCAGCTCGCCATGGTTGAGGGCCAGCCACTGCAGGGCAATGACCGAGGCCGCATTGTCGATGCGTCCCTCTTTGAGCCAGGCGTAGGCCTGTTCGCGGCTCACCACGTGCACCCGGATATCCTCGCCCTCATCGGCCAGCCCGTGCAGCCCTTCGGCCTTGCTGGCATCCACTTCGCCCACATAGACCTCGATCCGCTCGGTGCTGCCACCTGGGCTCACCAGATAGCTGATGGCGTGTTCGCAGCGGGCCACCTCGATCCCGGCCTCTTCCACCGCTTCGCGGCGCACTACCGCCTCGGCGGTCTCACCTTCGTCAATGATGCCGGCCACCAGCTCCAGCAGCCAGGGGGTCGGGCTGGTCTCCATGGCGCCGATACGGAACTGCTCCACCAGCACTATCTGGTCGCGCACCGGATCGTAGGGCAGCAACGCGGCGGCATGGCCCCGCTCGAACAGCTCGCGCACGATGGGCTGATTCCAGCCGCCAGCAAATAACCGATGCTGCAGACGATAGACATTCACCTTGAAGAAGCCGTTATATCCAGCTGATTTTTCAATGATTTTCACATCATCGGCGGCGTAATGCCGATCTTGCGGCAAGGGTTGCTGCGACATCCGGGGCTCCCGTCAGCTTGACTTGTATCAGTTTGACCATAAAATCCGAGGAACATGAATGAACGTTCATTCACTCGGCGTGCCATGGTAATGAGGGGTGGATTTTAGCAGCCACAGACCATTTGGCTAGGCGCGCGGGGAGAAAACTGCGTCCGGTTCTTGACGTTCCCGTCACCGGACCTGAGACTCTTAGCATTAAATTTTGCTTATAGTAGAGTGATTAAGCTGCAATCAAGCTTGGTCGGTGACAATATTTGCCTCTCCAGCAACCAGTTTGGGTTACTACATAAGGTTAAAACGATCTATGAAAAGAACACTTTTGTCAGTCATGGTGTTGCTGGGCGTCAGTGCCGGTGCCCATGCCGAAAACCTGCTCGACATCTACCAGCAAGCCCAGATCAAAGACCCGCAGTTGCTGCAGTCCAAAGCCGTTCGCGACCAGGCCTTCGAGAAGATCAACGAATCCCGTGCCCCTCTGCTGCCCCAGATCGATCTGGGTGCCGGGCTCAATTATCTGCAAAACAAGAACGATACCCAGAGCAATACCAACGCCAAGGGCGAGGTGACGCTGTCGCAATCCCTCTATCGTCGCAGTAACTGGGTCAATCTGGATATCAGCGAGAAGCAGGCCACCCAGTCAGATGTCGCCTACAACCTCGAGATCCAGAACCTGATGGTACGCACCGCCAAAGCCTACTTTGATGTGCTCAAGGCGATGGATACCCTGGAGTTCGTTCGTGCCAACAAGGTTGCGGTAGAGCGTCAGCTGGAGCAAACCCAGCAGCGTTTCGAAGTGGGCCTGACCGCCATCACCGACGTCCATGAAGCCGAAGCCTCCCGCGACCAGGCGCTGGCTGACGAGATCAATGCCGAAAACTCGCTGGACAACAGCTACGAGACCCTGCGCGAGCTGACCGGTATCGATCACCGCAATCTGGACGTGCTGAACACAGATCGTTTCAGCCCGCAGAAGACCGCCTTCGGCTCCGACAAGTGGCTGGAGCTGGCGCTGGACAAGAACCTGCAACTGCACAGTGCCCGCATCAGCAAGGACATTGCCAAGGAGCAGATCGATCTGGCCAAAACCGGCCATGAGCCGACGCTGGATCTGGGTGCCGGACTGCAAACCAGCAATACCGATTACAAGCTGGATAGTATTCAGAGCGGCGGCAATGACAATCAGGCCAATATCGGTCTGACCTTCAAGCTGCCCATCTACAGCGGTGGCGCCACCAGCTCCAAGGTGAAACAGGCTCAATACAACTACGTGGCGGCCAGCGAACTGCTGGAGAAGAACTTCCGCTCGGTGCAGAGCACAGTGCGCTCCTCCTACAACAACGTGAACGCCAGCATCGGCTCGGTGCGCGCCTACAGCCAGTCTGTGGTCTCCGCCGACAGCGCCCTGAAGGCGACCGAAGCCGGCTACGAAGTGGGTACCCGTACCATCGTCGACGTGCTGGACTCCACTCGCAAGCTGTACGAGGCCAAGCAGAAGCTCTCCGAAGCCCGTTACAACTACATCCTCAATATCCTGAGCCTGAAACAGGCTGCCGGTATTCTGGAAGCGCAGGACCTGGTGGAAGTGAACCAGGGTCTGATGCCTGCCACGGCAAAAGCCAAAGGCTGATAGCCGCTATCGGGCATGAAAAAGGCGACCGCAAGGTCGCCTTTTTGTTATCCGTATTTCTGCCGGTTTGCTACCGCCGATAATGAGCCCCGCCAGATTGCGGGGCCAGCAGAACGTTAGCCACGCTCGCGGATCGTCTTGATGATGTCGGTGGTGGAGCAGCCATCCTCGAAGTTGAGAACGCGCACCTCGCCGCCATTGGCGGTTACCTCGGCGTAACCGGCGATATCTTCCGGCTTGTAGTCGCCGCCCTTGACCAGCAGATCCGGCAGGATCTCGGCGATCAGACGCTGCGGGGTATCCTCGGAGAAGGGCACAACCCAATCCACCGCGCCCAGCGCAGCCAGTACGGCCATGCGGCGCTCGGTCGGGTTGACCGGACGACCCGGCCCTTTCAGACGGCGAACCGATTCGTCGGTATTGACCGCCACGATCAGGCGATCCCCCAGCTTGCCCGCGTTGGCCAGATAGGAGACATGGCCGGCGTGCAGGATGTCGAAGCAACCGTTGGTCATCACCACCTTCTCGCCGCGCAGACGGGCGGCACGAACCGCCACTTTCAGTTGGGCTTCAGACATGACGCCGAAGCCGGTCTCCTGCTCGGTGTAGAGGGCGTTGGCCAGCTCGACAGGACTGACGGTAGAGGTACCCAGCTTGCCGACCACGATACCGGCAGCGGTATTGGCCAGCGCACAGGCTTCGTCCAGGCTCTTGCCTGCCGCCAGCGAGGTGGCGAGGGTAGAGATCACGGTATCACCGGCACCGGTCACATCGTAAACCTCATGGGCCTGAGCTGGCAGATGCAGCTCTGGCTGACCTTCGCGGATCAGGGTCATGCCGTTCTCGGAACGGGTGACCAGCAGGGCATCCAGCTCGAAACGCTTGACCAGAGCCAGCCCCTTGGCGACCAGCTCCTCTTCGCTCTTCACCTTGCCCACCACGGCCTCGAATTCGGACATGTTGGGGGTCAGCAGAGTGGCGCCGCGATACTTCTCGAAGTCGGTCCCCTTGGGGTCGACCAGCACCGGAATACCGGCGGCTCGGGCGCGCTGGATCATGCCGGGTACGTCGTTGAGAGCACCCTTGCCGTAGTCGGAGAGGATCATCACGTCGCTATTCGGCAGCGCCTGCTCGACCTTGCTCATCAGCAGGGTGGCATCGACGGAGTGGAAGGGCTCTTCAAAGTCCAGACGCAGCAGCTGCTGGTTGCGGGACAGCACCCGCAGCTTGGTGATGGTCGGAAAGTCGGCCAGACGAACGAAATCACAGGCCACCTTGACGCCAGCCATCTGGCCAGCCAAAGCATCGGCAGCCTCGTCCTGACCGGTCAGGCCAAGCAGCACGGCGTGGGCGCCCAGCGCAGCGGAGTTGAGGGCCACGTTGGCCGCGCCACCGGGACGCTCCTCAATGTGTTCAACCTTGACCACGGGCACCGGCGCCTCGGGGGAGATCCGACCGGTAGGGCCATGCCAGTAACGGTCCAACATGACATCGCCAACGACCAGAACGCGGGCTTTTTCAAAATCGGGCAGGGTGATCTTCATCTGTATCGACTCTCAAAACCTGAAAAATCAGCGGGCGATTTTATCACACTCTTTTGTCCGGTGTAGAAAAAGCCGACCGCAGATGCCGCCGCTGTCACGCTAACCGGACGCAGGCTACCCCTCTGACCAGCACACAGCCATTCGCCCCCGCCCCCCCTTTTCGGCTAGAATCCCCCGATTGTGTTTGCGAACAAGAGATTAGCCATGGCCCATGACAACGCTCCCCGCCTGGAGCCCCGCCTGTTTCATCCCCGTTACTGGGCCAGCTGGTTCGGCCTCGGCCTGCTCTGGCTGCTGACCCTGCTGCCGTGGCGTAGCCAGATGTGGCTGGGCCGTCAGCTCGGTCGTCTCGCCGCCAGGATATTGAAGTCCCGGGTCAAGATTGCCCGTCGCAATCTGGAGCTGGCGATGCCCGAGCTGACCCGGGATGAGCGGGAGAAACTGCTTAAGGCAAACTTTGAGAGCGTGGGCTGCGCCGTGTTCGAGGTGGGTATCGCCTGGTTCTGGCCAGACTGGCGGATGCGCAACCTGATGAAGGTGGAAGGGGAAGAGCACGTCATCGCCGCCATGGAAAAAGGTCAGGGCATGCTACTGCTCTCCTGCCACTTCCTGACGCTGGAACTCAACGCCCGCTGTTTCGGGCTGGTACGCCCCGGGGTCGGGGTCTATCGCCCCAACACCAACCCGGTGCTGGAGTATGCCCAGTACCACGGTCGCTGCGCCTCCAACAAATATCTGGTAGACCGGATGGACGTGAAGGGGATGATCAAGGCGCTGCGCAACGGTGACGCCCTCTGGTACGCGCCGGATCACGACTACGGCAGCCACGCCAGTGTGTTCGTGCCCTACTTCGCGGTAGAGCAGGCGGCCACCATCACCGGCACCGCCACCCTGGCGCGGGTGAAAAATACCGTCACCCTCCCCTGCTACAACATCCGCACCAGCGAGGGTTACACCCTGCATATCGGCGCGCCCCTTGCCGACTACCCGAGCGGAGATGACATGGTTGATGCCGCCCGCGCCAACCGCGAGATTGAAGCCGCCGTGCGCAAGGCGCCGGAGCAGTACATGTGGCTCCATCGCCGCTTCAAGACCCGCCCCTCTCCCGAGGATGCCGGCTTCTACTGAGCCGCCGCCTCGACAGGGGCCAGCTCGCAAAAACTGACAAACCGCCTGCTGGCGGTTTGTTTTTATCTGCTATCAGCCCTGCACGGCAAGCAAGCTACCGAAACATCATTGGCGCAATCCCCCTCGGCACTTTCCCTCAACTCTCCACCAGCCAGCAGCAAAAGAGAGCTCATCACCAACCGTAAAAACTGAAAGCGGGTTACAAATTTATTGATTCATTGGTAAGCAATGGAGTATTTCGATAAATCCATCGCCACTACCCACTGATGAGTAATTGAGTGATTTGTCCCATTCGAATACAAAAACTAAATTTGTGATGCAAATCACCTTTGTGCGAAGGAGCGGCAAAGCTGAGATGGTGATCTAAATCACAAAAAATGGTCATTCAAAACAGAAAATATCGAAATGTAGCCGAATTACAGCATGTGAATGTGACACAGATCACTGGTTCTGGAGGGGGCATGACGGGGTATCTGAGAGGTGGATCACAAGATACCCCGTTTTCAGCCTAATTTGATATCAAGCTGGTAGATTGAAGTTGCTTAGACGACCGGGATGGAGGTTCGGCAAAACCGGCCATCCCTACTACCACTTTTAATCAAACAGGCTTAAAACGGGGTCCCGACATGTTATCACCGGATACCAAAGTCAAGATACAGAATTTTGGACGCTTCCTGTCCAATATGGTCATGCCCAACATAGGCGCCTTTATCGCCTGGGGCTTTATCACCGCCCTCTTCATCCCCACCGGCTGGCTGCCCAATGAAACCTTGGCCAAGCTGGTCGGCCCCATGATCACCTACCTGCTGCCGCTGCTGATCGGCTACACCGGTGGCAAACTGATGGGTGGTGAGCGCGGCGGCGTGGTCGGTGCCATCACCACCATGGGTGTCATCGTGGGAACCGATATCCCGATGTTTATGGGCGCCATGATGGTCGGCCCGCTCGGTGGCTGGGCCATCAAGCGCTTCGACAAGGCGATGGATGGTCGCGTCAAAAGCGGCTTCGAGATGCTGGTCAACAACTTCTCCGCCGGCCTTATCGGCATGCTGCTGGCGATCCTCGCCTTCTTCGTGATTGGCCCCTTCGTCAAGGTGCTCTCCGGCCTGCTGGCCGGTGGTGTCGGCTTCCTGGTGGACAACCACATGCTGCCGCTCACCTCCATCTTCGTCGAACCGGCCAAGATCCTGTTCCTCAACAACGCTATCAACCACGGCATCTTCTCGCCGCTGGGGATCCAGCAGGCGACCGAGCACGGCAGCTCCATCTTCTTCCTGATTGAAGCGAACCCGGGCCCGGGCATGGGCGTGCTGCTGGCCTACATGGTGTTCGGTCGTGGTGCTGCCAAGCAGTCCGCTGCAGGTGCCTCCATCATTCACTTCTTCGGCGGCATCCACGAGATCTACTTCCCATATGTGCTGATGAACCCGCGCCTCATTCTGGCTGTGATCGCCGGCGGCATGACCGGGGTCTTTACCCTGACCCTGTTCAATGCAGGTCTGGTCTCCCCCGCGTCGCCGGGCTCCATCTTCGCCGTGCTGTTGATGACGCCGAAAGCCTCCCTGATCGGGGTCGCCCTCTCCATCATCAGCGCCACTCTGGTCTCCTTCCTGGTCGCCGCCGTATTCGTTCGCGCCCAGCAGCCGGAAGCCGACGAGGCCGATGCCCTCGGTGAAGCCACTCGCAAGATGAAAGCCATGAAGGGCGGCAAGCCCGAAACCGCAGCGGCCAAGAAGCCGGGCGGCGAACTGATGGCAGTGCGCAATATCGTAGTGGCCTGCGATGCGGGCATGGGTTCCAGCGCCATGGGTGCCGGCATGCTGCGCAAGCGGGTACAGGCCGCCGGGCTCGATATCAGCGTGACCAACCGCGCCATCGATCAGCTCGACGATCAGGTGGACTGGGTCATCACCCACAAGGATCTGACCGAGCGGGCCCGTCGCCACGCGCCGCACGCTCACCATATTTCCCTGACCAACTTCCTCGACAACGGCCTCTATCAGGAGCTGGTTCAAAGCCTGAGCCAGGCCGCCAACGATGATGTCGCCAACCCGCAACTGTTGGTGGCGGCCAACGACGACAGCTACGAGCCGCAGGCCGCCGAAGTCTTTACCCTGAGCCGTCATGACGTGCATCTGGGACTGAAAGCGGACAGCAAGGAGGCCGCCATCCTGACCGCAGGCCGACTGCTGGCGGAGCGGGGCTACGTGGCGCCCGACTACGTCAACGCCATGCTGGAGCGCGAACAGCTGGTCTCCACCTACCTCGGCGAATCCATCGCCGTGCCTCACGGCACCATCGCCGCCAAGGAGTTTGTGAAGCGTACCGGCATCGTCATCTGCCAGTACCCGGCCGGGGTAGCCTTTGGCGAAGCTGCCGATGAGGTGGCGCGGCTGGTGATCGGCATCGCCGCCCGCAACGACGAACACATGCAGGTGATAACCCGCCTGACCAATGCACTGGATGAACCCGGTCTCATCGACCGGCTGGCCAGCACCACGGATCCCCAGGCCTTCCTGGATCTGCTGGGTGCCGAACAGGCTGCGTAATCATCTTTCATAGTCTTTGGTTCAAGAGGTTAATATCATGAAAACATTACATTTTGGTGCTGGTAACATCGGTCGCGGCTTTATCGGTAAAGTGCTGGCAGATGCCAGCCATCAGGTCACCTTCGCCGACGTCAACGACATCCTGATCGACCAGCTCAACCACCGTCAGGAGTACAAGGTTCATGTGGTAGGGGCGGATCAGAAACTGGACGTGGTGCGCAACGTGGCGGCGGTGAGCTCCGCCGGTCACGAGGTGATCGCCCGTATCATCACTGCCGATCTGGTCACCACCGCGGTCGGCCCCAACATTCTGGACAAGATTGCCAGTACCCTGGCCAAGGGGCTGCAGGCCCGCTTCGATGCCGGCAACCTGACACCGCTGAACGTCATCGCCTGTGAAAACATGGTGCGCGGCACCAGCCACCTCAAGCGGGAGGTACTCAAGTACCTGCCGGTCGCGTATCATGCCACGCTCGAATCCTGTATAGGCTTCGTCGACTCGGCGGTGGATCGCATCGTACCGCCCGCCACGGCTGCCAACGATGATCCGCTGGAAGTGACGGTAGAGAGCTTCAGCGAGTGGATCGTCGACCAGACCCAGTTCAAAGGTGAGCTGCCACAGGTGGCTGGCATGGAGCCAACCGACAACCTGATGGCCTTCGTCGAGCGCAAGCTGTTCACCCTCAACACTGGCCACATCGTCACCGCCTATCTCGGCAAGCTGCGGGGCTACCGCACAGTGCGCGAGGCGATCGAGGATCCGGTGATCCGCAGCAAGGTGCGCCGCGCCATGGAGGAGAGCGGTGCCGTGCTGGTGAAACGCTACGGCTTCGACCCGCGCCTGCACGCCGCCTACATCGAGAAGATCCTGGCCCGCTTCGCCAACCCCTATCTGGTGGACGAGATTGACCGGGTCGGTCGTCAGCCGCTGCGCAAGCTGGCGGCGGGAGATCGGCTGGTGAAGCCGCTGCTGGGCACCTTGGAGTACAGCCTGCCGAGCGATCAGTTGCAGGAGGGGATCGCCGCGGCGCTCCACTATCGCAATGCCGATGACCCGCAGGCGGTGGAGCTGCAAGCCCTGCTGGCGGAGCTTGGCCCGGCCAAAGCGCTGGCCCGCGTCACCGGACTGGATGAAGAGAGCGAAGTGGTTCGCGCCATCGTCGCCCGTTACGAAACCCTGTAATGACCCTGCTTGCGGCGCATTCAGCCACCACTGATAGCGCGCCAAGCGCTTGAATGGCAAGGGAATGTGCCCCATATGATAAAAACCGGGAGAGAGGCCCACTCTCTCCCTGTCAGCTGGACCCAATGCACCTATGACCACACACCAGGAAGATGAAGTACTGGAACGACTGAACGAGCAGGATGGCCCCCGCGGCTTCTTTCTCGAAGCCGTGACCATCCTGGAAGAGGCGGTCGACTCCCTGATGCGACGCGCGTTTCGTCAGGAGGAGTATGCCGTCAAATACGCCATCGAACCCCTGCTCAACCAGAGCGGCCCCCTCGGCCAGCTGGAGGTGCGCCTCAAGCTCATCTTCGCCCTCGGCCTCATCTCACTCGAGCGCTATCAGGATATCGAAGCCTATATCAAGATCCGCGACTTTCTGGTGCGCGACCCCAAGGATTACCGCTTCAGCGACAAGCCGATCCGCGATCTGCTCGACCGCCTGCACGGGGTCAATCAGGGCGGCATGATGAAGCTGGAGCCCCCCGCCAGCGAAGAGGATTGGGCCTTCTACCAGATGCAGCTCAACCGGCTCGATCAGATGGTGCGCTCCGCACTGGTACTGGCGCTGGCCGACTGTGTCGGCGAGCTCCACAAGGAGAGCCCCATCTAATCCGGCCCCGAGGCCACCCCATCACCACGGTTGGCGTCTGGCTGGCGCCCTGCACACCACCGCCAGCCACCATGACGCCGACTGTCGCACATCTCCCCATCCCGGCCATGATGCACGCTCCTTCAGGTGTCAATCTGACCAACTTAGCCACTACACTAGCTCCATACTCACTGCCTGAATCGAGGTCTGCATGATTGCCCTATCTCTGGCCGGGATCGCCCTGGTCTCCGTGCTGGCCCAATGGCTTGCCTGGTCGCTGCGGGTACCCGCCATCCTGTTTCTGCTGCTCACCGGCCTGACTCTGGGCCCGGTCAGCGGCCTGCTCGACCCCGATGCCCTGCTCGGGGATCTGCTGTTTCCGCTGGTCTCCCTGTCGGTAGCCATCATCCTGTTCGAGGGGGCGCTGACCCTCCATCTGGCCGAGCTCAAGGGGATCGGCAAGGTGGTGCGCAATCTCTGCTCCACCGGCATGCTGGTCAGCTTCGCCGTCATCGGCAGCGCCGGTTACTTCCTGCTGGGGCTGGACTGGCGGGTCGCCACCATGCTCGGCGCTGTGCTGGTGGTAACGGGCCCGACGGTGATCGCCCCCATGCTCAACGTGATCCGCCCCACCCGGGAGGTGGACCGCATTCTGCGCTGGGAGGGGATCGTCATCGACCCCATCGGCGCCCTGTTTGCGGTGCTGGTGTTCGAGGCGGTGCGCCTCGGCAGTCAGGGGGATCTCATCAGCCATACCCTGCTGGCGCTGGGCAAGACAGTGCTGGTCGGTTCCCTGATCGGGGTGGTGGCAGGCTGGCTCACCACCCTGCTTATTCGCAAGGACTGGCTACCGGTCAGCCTGCACAAGTTCGGCGTGCTGGCGCTGGTGTTGGTCACCTTCAGCCTCTCCAACTGGCTCAGCCACGAGTCCGGCCTGCTGGCGGTGACCGTGTTCGGCATCTGGCTCGCCAATCAGGAGGGGCTGGATCTGGAGGAGGTGCTGGCGTTCAAGGAGGATCTCGCGGTCATCCTTATCTCCAGCCTGTTTATCCTGCTGGCGGCCCGCCTCGATCTGGCGCAGCTCTGGCAGCTCGGCCCCATGGTGCTGGCGCTGCTGTGCGTGGTGCAATTTGTGGCGCGCCCGCTCTGTATTCTGGTCTCGACCTGGGGCTCGGATCTCTCCTGGCGAGCTCGCGCCCTGCTGAGCTGGATCGCCCCGCGTGGCATAGTCGCGGCGGCAGTCAGTGCCTCGTTTGCCATCAGCCTGCATCAGGCCGAGATCCCCGATGCCGACAAGCTGGTACCGCTGGTATTTGCGGTGATCATCTCCACCGTGGTGTTGCAGAGCCTCACCTCGGCGCCGCTGGCCAGCCTGCTCAAGATGCGCCAGAGCGCCCCCAATACCTGGCTCATCATAGGGGCCAACTCGGTGGCTAGGGCCATCGGCAAGGCGCTGGCGGATCAGGGGGTGCCGGTACAGCTCTGCGATCCCGCCTGGGAGTTCTGCAAACAGGCACGGATGAGCAACCTCCCCTGCTACTTCGGCAACCCCCAGTCGGAACATGCCGAGCTGCACCTACCGCTCACCAGCATCAGTACCGTGCTGGCCCTCTCCCCCAACCGCCACAACAACGCCCTCGGGGTGCTGCACTTCGCCCACCTCTATGGCGAGGAGCAGGTCTACTCCCTGCGCTCCAGCGAGCAGCACGGCAAGGCGAACCGGGAGAGCGCCACCTTCCGCGCTCGCCAGAACCTGTTTGGGCCCGATATCAACTATGCCAGGCTGAGCGGCCTGCTGAGCCGGGGTGGCCAGATCAAGGCGACCCGCCTGAGCGAGGCGTTCGACTGGGCCCAGTATCAGACCGCCAATCCCGGCGCCATCCCGCTGTTCATCATGGATGGCAAGGGCAAGCCCCAGATCGTTACCGGCCCCGTCACCCCGCAGGCGGGTGAGCTGCTGATCGCCCTGCAACCGCCCAGAGAACAGGGCGCCGAATGAGCGAAGCCAACAATAATCCGCTGATCGCCCCTCTGCTGGTGCTATTGCAACAGGCGGCGGGCAGCTACAAGGTGCACGAGCTAATGGCCTCCCTGCGCCAGCAGGGGGCAATTCCGGTACTGGCTGACGATGAGCAACTACAGCTGTTTCGGGTCAACTTCCTGATCATGAACGCCCTCTACCAGTTGCAGGCCGAGCTCTGGCAAGAGGGATGGTGGCTGGTAATCAGCACCCTGGATATCCGGCTCGAACCGCTGGCCGGGAATCAGGAGGCCAACCACGGCTTTGCCCTTGGCGAAAATCTGCGTAGCTACTATCTCGACTGGCAGGTGTTCTGGCAGACCGACCGTGCCGAAGTTGAAGCCCTGCTCAACCGCTTCTGGCGCGCTTATGACGGTGAGGGGCACAAAGCCGAGGCGCTGGCCCTGTTGGGGTTGGATGAGGGGGCGAGTCAGGAGGCGATCCGCCGCCGCTGGCGGGAGCTGGCATTGCAGCACCATCCGGATCGGGGTGGTAATGCCGAGACCTTTATCCGTATCCGCTGGGCCTGGGAGGTCCTGCGGGGATGATCCGGTTGCCGTCCGCACAAAGAGAGGCATAGACTGGAGCTGAATCCCCCTTCACAGGAGAGCATCATGACAGTCAGTGAACTTCGCAAGCTCTATCAACAACAGATCCTGCAAGAGGCCGAAATACTCCACGACGTGGCCATCCCCGGCTGGCTCATCGAATTCAGAGGCAATGATGGCGCTCTCTACGAGCTGACCGACACCCTCGGCTGCCCGGTCAGTTTCGATACGGTCGAGCAGGCCCGCGATCATGTGCATCTGGTAGCTGACTGCCCGATGCAGGTAGAACACCTCTATCGCTTCTTCGAACGTTAACTCAAACCGTCACATCTCACCCCTAGCCCCGGTGAGGCTTGTACCAGGCACATAGTCAGCACGTGCCTGCCACAGGCCTCCCCAGAAAAAACTGCTTCGATTTACTCGTGTTGCAGAGTACAAGTTGCACGCTATCTGGCATAGACAGCCATAAATCTGGCTATGGAGTGGCTATCTCTATGGTCACATGGACCAGCTCTTCATGTATCGCCAACCGCGCGCGGATCTCGCTGGCGGAGACAGGCGCAGTCATCAGCAGGGAGAGCACGCAGGCATACTGCTGCTGGCCCACCCGCCAGACGTGCAGATCGCGGATCTCGGCATCCGGCAGGTCGGCAATCACCTCACGGATCTCACCCACCAACGGGGTATCCATCTCGGCATCCAGCAGCACCCGACCGGAGTCGCGCAGCAGACCCCAGGCCCACACCGCCACCAGTACGGCCCCCACTATGCCCATCAGGGGATCCAGCCAGTCGGCCCCCCACAGCATGCCCCCCACCAGTGCCAGGATCGCCAGCACGGAAGTGGCCGCATCCGCCAGCACGTGGATATAGGCGGCACGCAGGTTGAGATCCTGATGGCCGTGGTGATCGTCATGGTCATGATGATCGTGGTCGTGATGCCCATGATGGTGGTCATGCCCATGGCCGTGGTGATGATGGCCGTGATCATCCTTGAGCAGCCAGGCACAGACCAGGTTCACCAGCAGCCCCACCAGCGCGATGGCGATCGCCTGTTGATAGTGGATCGGGCTGGGATCCAGTAGCCTTAACACCGACTCGAACAGCATCAGCCCGGCCACCCCCACCAGCAGGAGAGCACTGGTGAAGCCACCTAGCACCTCGATCTTCCAGGTGCCGAAGCTGAATCTGTGGTCGCGGGCAAAGTGGCGGGCGGCGCGGTAGGCCAGCACCGAGAGACCGAGCGCCAGCGCGTGGGAGCTCATGTGCCAGCCGTCGGCCAGCAGCGCCATGGAGTTGTAAAACCAGCCGCCGCCGATCTCCACCACCATCATGATGACTGTCAGCAGCACGGCCCAACGGGTTTTCTGTTCAGCCAGCGGATTCCCTTCGTGGACGACGGGTTGGTGGCAGTGGGATGAGACAAGGGATGACATGGATTTCTCCTGAGGACGACAATGCAATATACTATACCCCAGTATGGTTTTATTGATCGAGAGGATCCTGCATGTCACACACCATTCACGGTAAAAAGAAGCTGCTGGCACGGGTACGTCGCATCAAGGGACAGGCCGGTGCGCTGGAGCACGCGCTGGAGCAGGAGAGCGACTGCGCCGCCATTTTGCAGCAGATCGCGGCCATCCGCGGCGCCGTCAACGGCTTGATGCTGGAGGTACTGGAGGGACACATGCGCGAGCATCTCGGCGCCCCCGATGCCACCCCGGCCGAGCGGCTGGAGGATCTAGATCAGGTGGTCAGCGTCCTGCGATCCTATTTGAAGTAAGCAGGATGGCGGCGCCATCCCTTCAGGCTCGACCAGCGTCGGGCTTGAGCCACCGCCAGCTTTGCGCCATGATGTCCAGCCCGGCTGACCGCCGGTTTTACTGGACAGTCAATTTCAAGGATCCCCCATGTTTGAACACGTCGATGCCTATGCTGGCGACCCTATCCTGACGCTAGTCGAGACCTTCCACAAAGACACCCGCGAGCAGAAGGTGAACCTGGGGATCGGCCTCTATTACGACGAGCAGGGCCGCATTCCGCTGCTGGCCTCGGTACAGCAGGCCGAAGCCCAGCGCGCCGCCGCGCCAGCCCCGCGCCCCTACCAGCCGATGGAAGGCGCCGCCAACTACCGCACTGCGGTGCAGCACCTGCTGTTTGGTGCCGACCATGAAGCGGTCAAGGCGGGACGTATCGCCACCATCCAGACCATCGGCGGCTCGGGCGCGCTGAAGATCGGCGCCGATCTGCTCAAGCGCTACTTCCCGACCTCCGAGGTATGGGTCAGCAATCCCACCTGGGATAACCACAAGGCGATGTTCGAAGGCGCCGGCATCAAGGTGCACGACTACCCCTACTACGATGCGGCCACTGGCGGCGTGCAGTTTGATGCGATGATCGACTGCCTGAGTACCCTGCCGGCCAAGAGCATAGTGCTGCTGCACCCTTGCTGCCACAACCCGACCGGGGTGGATCTCTCCCGTGCCCAGTGGGATCGGGTGATCGCGCTGGTGGTCGAGAAGCACCTGATCCCCTTTATGGATATCGCCTATCAGGGCTTCGGCGACGGGCTGGAAGAGGATGCCTACGCCATTCGCGCCATGGTGGCCGCCGGCGTAAGCTTCTTCGTCAGCAACTCCTTTTCCAAGAACCTCTCCTTCTACGGCGAGCGGTGCGGCGGCCTGTCGGTCATCTGCAAGGATGCCGAAGAAGCCAGCCGCGTACTGGGTCAGATGAAGGCCACCGTGCGTCGCAACTACTCCAGCCCGCCCACCCACGGTGGCCAGATCACCGCGGCTGTGATGAGCCAGCCCGAGCTGCACGCCATGTGGGTCGACGAAGTGACCGAGATGCGCACCCGCATCAAGGCCATGCGCCAGAAGCTGTTCGAGGTGCTGAGCGCCAAGGTGCCGGGCCGCGACTTCAGCTACTTCATCAACCAGCGCGGCATGTTCAGCTACACCGGCTTCACCCCGGAGCAGGTGGACAGGCTGCGCGAGGAGTTCGCCGTCTATCTGGTGCGATCCGGTCGCATGTGCGTGGCGGGCCTCAACAGTCGCAACGTCGACTACGTAGCCGACGCCATGGCCGCGGTGCTCAAGGGCTAATCCGCACCAGCCCCGCTTTGGCGGGGCTTTTTTGTCTTGTCTCTTCCCTTCGCTTGTGGAGTACTTATGGATCTGATCGCACTCTCTCGGCTGGGAGGTCGCCATCTGGTCACCCTGCATCTGCTGCTCGACAACCAGAGCGTCACCCGCACCGCCGAGCGGCTATGCACCACGCCTTCCACCGTTAGCAAGACCCTCAACCAGCTGCGGGGTCTGCTGGGGGATCAACTGCTCTACCGCCAGGGCAACCAGCTGCTGCTCACCCCCATGGCCGAGCGACTGGCTCCCACCCTGCACCGGTTGTTGGGGGAGCTGAACGGCCTCACTCGCCAGAATGCCTTCAACCCCCAGCAGTGGCAGGGCTGCTTGCGGCTGGGATTGCGCGAGAGCGTGATGACCTGGCCGGTGGGCCCCATTCTGGGTCAGCTGATGAAAGAAGTCCCGGGCATGGTGCCGGAGATCTGGAACAAGGATGAACAAGGGCTGGAGGCGCTGGCAGCGGGCAAACTCGACTTCGTGATCCTGCCCCATGACCAGAGCCAACCGTTACCGCGCCAGCCCGGGCTGGTGTGGGAGACCCTGCGGGAAGAGAAACTGGTCTGTCTGCTGCGCAAAGACCACCCGGCGCTAGCCAAGCCCTGGGATCTCGATGCCTACCTGAGCTGGCGCCATATCGCCATCCGGGATCAGGAGCTGGCCAACCCCTTCTTCGAGCAGAGCCTTGCCCAGCAACAGGTGCGTCGCCAGATTGGCGCCACCCTGCCCGATTTTGCCAGCGCAGCAGCCCTGCTGCCCCAGACTGATCTGATCCTCACCGCCATCGGTGGCTGGGCGGCCTGCATGGCCAGTCAGCCGGATCTGGTGATGCGCCCGGCACCGTTCGATTACGGCAAGGTGAGTCACAGTCTGGTCTGGTATGGCCCGGCCGGTGATGGTTCGGCCCGCCACTGGTTCCGCCAGCGGATCCTGCAACTGGGTCGCGAGCTGGTCGAGCCCTGAGCCAGGTGACAGCGAGAAGAGATGGATGTTTCGCCACGGCGAAACATCCATGGCAATGAGGGATCAGGGACGTTTGGTATAAATGGGACTGGGGAAAGAGGCGACATTGCTACCCAGATCCGTGATGCGGGCAGCCCCCTGCTTTTTCACCTGATCGATGCGCAACACCTGATGCATGGGGATAAGGGTGTGACGCACATCGGCAAATTCGCTCTTGAGCTTTTCATGGCTGGGATCGACGATAAGCGCCGTGTGGTTGTCCCAGACAAAATCGGCGATCTCGATAAAACCGAACAGTTGGCCCTGATTCACCTGGCGCACATAGACCTCGTAGCGCTCGTTGTGGCAAATAAACTGAACCCGATATAACGCCTTGCTTTCACTCATGATTTATCTGTGATGGAGGAGGGACGGATGGGCAATATCATAACGAGCCCCAAGGCCCCCTCCAATAGACAGAAGTCACAGTTGTGTGCTTTTACTACACAGCAAGGGAATCGATCAGACCTCTTTAGATCAGCGGTGGCAAGGTCACCGCCCCCACTCCCGCAGCACGCAACCGACTCGCCAGCCACTCCAGCTCGCTGCGGGTCGCCTCTGGCCATTGCGCCGCCTCCCCCCGCACCCCGTGGTGGCGAAAACCGTTGAGGCGAATGGGCACAGGCCCAAGCTGCTGCAAGAAGGCGGCGAGATCCACGTCCAGCTCACCACTCGCATCCAGAAAATCGCTTTTGCCCGGCACATGGAGCAGCCGCAGTTCGGTCAGCTTGCCGTGGCGTGCCAGTAGTTGCAGCGACCCCAGCACCCGCTCGCGGCCATAGCCGGTCAGGGTGTGATGGACCGAGTCGCGCCAGCCCTTGAGATCGAGCATGGCGCCGTCGAGCACCGGCAGCAGCCGCTGCCAGCCGGTTTCGGCCAGAGAACCGTTGCTGTCGAGCAGGCAAGTGAGATGGGTCAGATCCGGCGCGCCCTTGATGGCAGCAAACAGCGCAACCACAAAGGGGAGCTGGGTGGTCGCCTCACCACCGGAGACGGTAATGCCGGTCAGCAAGGGGCCGTAGCGTCGCAGTAGAGCCAGCACGTCGGCCACCGTCATGGTGGCCGTCTTGGGGTTGGCGCTGCGCGGGCAGGCCTCCAGACAGGCGTCGCAGTCGGTACAGAGCATCGCCTGCCAATGAACCTTGCCTTCGCTCATGGATAGGGCGCCGCTCGGACAGACCGCAAGGCAGTCGCCACAATCGTCGCACAGCCCGATGGTGTGAGGGTTGTGGCAGCCGGGGCAGCGAAAGTTGCAGCCCTGCAGAAACAGCACCAGCCGGTTGCCCGGCCCGTCGACACAGGAGAACGGCAGCACCCTGCTTACCAGGGCGCTGCGTGTTGGCAAAACATCAGCCATCGGTGCGAACTCAATACTCGCCGATAGTCGATTCGTGGGCGACCACTCGCGGAGCCCGCTGACGAATGGCAGTCACTTCACTCGCCTCGGCACCGAGACAGGTGGTCTGCAAGCGCGAGCCTTCTTCTGCAAAACGAGCCACGTCGCTCTTGCGGATCATGTAGCCGGTCACCCGCACCAGATCGCTGTCGGCCACGTTGGCGGTGAACTCGCGCATGCCGATGGCGAGCGCCCCCTTGCAAAGCTGCAGCAGCGCCTGCGGGTTCTGGCGGATGGTGGGATCCAGCGTGAGGATCTCGCTGATCCCCGAATGGTAATAAGTGTGGTGCGGCGCCAGCGCCAGCACATGGCTGGCCGGATCCGGCTCCTGCCCGTAGGGGATGCGCACCCCGGGGGTGACTGCCACATCGATGCTGAGGCCACCTTGCGAGTGCAGCAGGGCGCGACCACCCCAGGCATGGGTTTGCGGCGTCGCAGTGACATATTCCGAGAGCTGGGCCGAGATGCGATAGCCAAGCTGGTTCGCCTCCTCGCCGTGACCATAGCGATCCGGCAGATTCTCTTTATCCATCAGGATATTGACCGCTTCCGCCATGCCGTAGATGCCGAACATGGGGACGAAGCGATCCTCATCCAGCAGCCCCTCTTTCACCAGGAAGCTGTTGAAGAAGCCGGACTCCTGATGCAAGAAAGCGGCCCGCGCTTCGATCAACTGGGAGGCCAGACGGCAGTAGTGGGGCAGCAGGCAGCCGAGGAAGTCATCGATCCCCTGGCACTGCTCGGCGACCCGCTTGAGGGAGATGCGCACCAGGGTATTGGCGCCACCGGCCTGCGGCAAGGCGTTGTAACAGCTGACGATGCCAAAACCACGCTGGTCAAAGGTATCGCGATGGATCGGGTAGTTGGCGATGTGCGGCTTGCTGCACTCGGCGATGTTCTTCACCGCCTGCAGCAGCAGGCTGTCCGGGGTCTGCTCCGGATCGTGGAAGAAGGTGAGGTTCGGCGCCACCTGCTTGAGCTCGTTGTCGATGCGCAGGATCAGGCGGCAGATGCGGTTGTCATCAGGCCCGATGTTGACGTGCATGAAGGCGTCCGGCAGCACCCGATCCAGATAGACCCAGAACCCCTTCAGCTTGCGATAGAGGGTCTCGTCATCCAGTTCGCCGACAAACGGCAACAGCAGATGGTCGAGCCGCCCCAGCCAGACCGGCATGCCGGTGACGGAGGGGACATGGTGATAGAGGATGCGCAGGGCATTGAGCGCCTCGTCGAAATCCTGCGGCGCCGCCAGCTCCAGCCAGGCAGAGCCCTGAGTCAGAAATTTTTCATAGTCCGGCAGCACATAACGCGGCTTGTAGGGGGCGTGCCCTTCGAACATGTCGCAGATAAATCCCTGCTCCATCGCCTCGGCGACTGCGGCAGGCAGGTCGGGGTAGGGCAACGCATTCTCGGCGGCCAGCGCCAGTGCGTGGCTCTTCTGAGCAGCGGAGAGATGGGGATCGCGCACGATGCGCTGACAGGTTTCGGTCAAAGACATGGGACACTCCTTCACGGACAGAGCACATATCCTCACCATTTGCAGGCTTTTTTTGAAGTGACATTCACAACAATGCGAATGTCTCAAAAAGACATCCGTTAAAGGGGATCACAACCAGAACAGAACGGGGGCCTTGTCTGCCGACAAGGCCCCCGTTGTGCGGATCAGGGCTCGATGATGATGGGCGTACCCGGGTCAATGGCATTCCAGAGCTCATCCATCTCGTGGTTAAGTACCGCAATACAACCGTTGGTCCAGTTGGAGGGCTGTACCCGACGGTTACCCATCCGGTTAAGCTGACCATGGATCATGATCATGCCACCCGGGTTCACCCCCAACTCATTGGCGCGCTTGATATCGTCCAGATTCGGGTAGTTGATATGTATCGCTTTATAAAAGCCGGAGTTGCTCTTCTTGTAATCCAGGGTGTAGCGCCCCTCCGGGGTACGTTGATCCCCTTCCCGCTGCTTGTGCCCCTTGGGCGCCGGGCCCAGTGCAACCCAGTAGCGCTTCAGTTCCTTGCCATCCTTCATCAGGGTGAGGCTGTAGGTAGACTTCTTGACCACCACCAAATCGGCTTTTTCGGTAAAGGCAAAACTCAGCGCGGGCCACAGCCCCAGCACACACAACAATACGGCTCTCATTCCATCCCTCGACAAGCCTCTGGCAGGGCTTTTTATGGTTGTCACATCATCTGAATAGGCTCGCCCGTTGGCGAGCGAGCGCCATGATATTGGATCGCCATCAATACTCAATAGACCCAATAAAACATATCTTGGCTGCGAACGGTGAATGGTCCATGAACGACCTGCACAAACATGACTAATTGACAATAAAAACAAAAACATAGCTTACATTTTCTGGCTAGCCATGATGCCGCAGATCGGTAAATATGTAACAATTGAACCTGATTCAGGATGACATCATGCCTCTGCACTTCTTGCCGAACTCTTCGCTGGCCCGCCTGCTGCTGGTCAGCGCACTGCTCTGGCTACCCGCCAGTGTCGCCGCCGATGCGCTCTGGCTGCGCGAGCCCGCCCTCTCCCCCGATGGCAAGCAGCTTGCCTTCACCTGGCAGGGGCGCATTTTTGTCGCCAGTGCCGAGGGTGGCCCCGCCACGGCGCTCAGCGGCAGCGACTACCTGAGCCAGCGGCCAATCTGGTCACCGGATGGCAAACAGCTCGCCTTTGCCGCCAATCTCTACGGCAACGAGGATGTGTTCGTGGTACCCGCCAACGGCGGCGAGATGGTGCGCCTCACTCGCGATTCGCGCACCGATCTGCCGCAAGCCTTCAGCGCCGATGGCAAACGGCTGCTGCTGAGCAGCCAGCGCTTGGGCGCGCCCGATGCCGACCATTATGTCGCGGAAGGCTACCAATGGGGCGAGCTCTACTGGACCCCGATCAGCGGCGGCACCTTGCAGGCCGATCTGCCGCTGCCTGCAACTCTCGCCCGCCCCCATGGGGAGCGGCTCGCCTATCAGATGCCCGCGGCGAATCAACCCTTTCGCAAGCATCAGCACTCGTTTGCGGTGCCCCGTCTCTGGTTGTTTGATGGCAAGCAGCACAAGCAGCTGACCGAAGATCGGGTGGCGGCCACCGATCCGGTCTGGAGCGACAAGGGAGATACCCTCTTTTACCTGAGCGAGCGCAGCGGCGATTTCAACGTCTGGCGCCGGGATCTCGCCAGCGGCAAGGAGCAACAGCTGACCCACTATCAGGGCCATCCGGTGCGGGGGCTCAGCGCCTCTCGCAATGGCGATCTGGTCTGGTCATGGCTGGGGGAACTCTATCGCCTTGATGCCGGTAGCAGCGAGCCACGCAAGCTGACCCTCACCCCGCAAGTGGCGAGCGCGCCGGATGAGGCGAGCGAGGCCCTGACCCTGGCAGACGAAGCGCTGGTCAGCGAAAAGGCGGATGAGCTGATCCTGGTGAGCGAGGGCAACCTGTTTGCCGTCGACCCCGAGCGGGAGCGGGTGCGCCAGCTGACCCGCGATCCGAGCGAGCAGTCCAACCCCCTCTTCGCCGAGCAGGGCCGCGCCCTCATCTATCTGTCGGAGCAGCAGGGGCACGCCGCCCTCTATCGCTTGCGCAAGGGTGATCCGGAGCTGCTGTTCAGCGATCCCGGCACTCTGACCGAGAGTCTGCTGCTGGCCATTCCCGGCAAGGGGATCAGCCGTCCGGTGCTCTCCCCCGACGGCAAGCAGCTCGCCTTCGTGGTGGATGGCCAGGCCATCCACCAGCTCGATCTGGCGAACAACAAGCAGCGGGAGCTGGTGCCTGCCAGCTTCAACCCATCGCGCCACGAGGTGCATCTGGCCTTCGCCCCCGACTCCCGCCATCTGGCGCTCACCTTCCGCCCCGATGCGGCGGAACAGGAGATCGCAGTGATCGATACGGCCAATCCCAAGGCCAAACCGGTCAATGTCAGCCTCAACGGCTATCAGGATGGGCAACCAAGCTGGAGTCTGGATGGCGCCATCCTCTACTGGCAATCGACCCGGTTTGGCGCACTGGGGCCCGATGGCGAGCCCCTCGTCACCAACCTGCTCGGCATTTACAGCAGCCGCGCCGCCAGAGCCGATGCGATTGCCGAACTGGAACCGCCGAAAGGGGGATACGGCTTTGAGAGCGATCGTCTCAACCATCGCGAAGCGCTGCTGCTGCAACCCACCGGCACCCTGCTCGCCAGCCGCATCATCGGCGACCAAGTGATCTATCTGGTGGAGGAGATGGGGGTCAACGGCGAGAGCGAGATCAAGGGCTACAGCCAGGATCTGCGCAAGGGCAAAACCAGCGAACTGTTTGGCGAGCAGCCCGGCCCAGCGCTGGCAAGCTTCAACCAGCAGGGCACCCTAGCGACCCTGGTGCGGGATGGGGAGATCACCCGGATCCACCTCGACTCCGGCGAGACCACCAGCGCCCCCTTCGCCTTGCAGCCCACCAGCCGCTGGCAGGAGCGCATGACCGCCGCCTTCGATCAGATCGCCCGGCTCACCCGGGACGAGTTCTATCTGGACGATATGAACGGGGTAGATTGGGAGAGCTATGTCGCCGCTTATCGCCGCCTGCTGCCGGGCATCGGCAACCCGCGGGACTTTGGCAACCTGTTGGCGGAGCTGGCTGGCGAGCTCAATGTCTCCCACACCTGGGGCAGCGGCCCCGCCCCCTTCCCGCGCATGGCGGACGAGACCGCCAGCCTGGGCGGCTACTGGCAGGATGGCGAGCAAGGGGTCGAGCTCACCGCCCTGCTCTCTGGCGGCCCGCTGGATCAAGAGAGCGATATCGCCCCGGGCGCCCGCCTGCTCGCCATCAACGGCGTCCCGATTGCCAATCTGGCCAAGCTGGATCAAGCCCTCAACCATCAGGCCGGTGCCCGGCTTGCCCTCACCTTCCAGCAGGCGGGCAACAAGCAAACTGACGAGGTGGTGCTCACCGCCATCGACAAGCAGCAGGAGTACCAGCTGCAACAGGATCGCTGGATTGAGAAACGGCGGGAGCTGGTGGCCAGGCTGAGTGGAGGACGGGTCGGCTACGTCTATCTGCCGGCAATGAATAGCGAGGTCTACGATGCGGTGGTGGCGGATGCCCTCGGCAGACAGCGCAATCGCGATGCGCTGATCGTCGATGTCCGCTTCAACAGCGGCGGCTATCTCGCCAATACCCTGGTGGAGTTTCTGACCGGCAGCGGCAGCACCAAGGGGATGGCCAGCAGTTGGCCCCGTCAGGGCAAGGGTGAAACCGACGCCGCCACTCGCCAGTGGACCAAGCCTTCGGTGGTGCTGGTCAACGCTGGCAGCTACTCGGAAGGATCCGCCTTCCCCGAGTACTACCGTGCCCTCAAGGCCGGCCCCATCGTCGGCGATCCGGTGCCCGGCACCGGCACCATGGTCTACAGCCACGACTCCCGGCTTATCCCGGGGCTCTCCTACGGCATTCCGACCCTGGGGCTGCGCAAACCGGACGGCACCTTCTACGAGAATCAGGAGCTGATCCCGGATCTGCAGGTGCCCCTCACCCCCGCCGACATGGTGGCCGGACGCGACCCGCAACTGGAGGCAGCGGTACAAGCCGCCCTCAAGCAGCTGCCAGCCAGCGCCAAATAACGGCCCCCATCGAGCTCAACGAAAGCGGAACAGCTCGCGATGCAGATGCCCGTCCGGCAACAGCCGGGTCAAGGCATCTGCCATCCCCTCCGGCCCGCAAAACCACACCTGCTCGGGCGCATCCTGCGCGATGCGGGCCAGATCCAGCCGCCCGGCCGCCTTGTCCAGATGCAACTGATAACGCACACCGGTGCGATGACAGAGCTCGGCCAACCGTTGGTGGTAGACAGCCCCCGCCAGATCCGGCGCACACTGGATCAGGGTGATCCCCTCGCCGCGCTCGCCACGGGCAGCCAGCCCCTCCAGCCAGGCCACAAACGGCGTGATACCGATCCCGGCCCCCAGCCAGAGGGCTCGCCCTCCCCCTTGCGGGGCAACAAAAGCACCATAGGGGCCGGTCACCACCACCTCATCCCCGACGCGCGCCTCTGCCACCAGCTGACGGGTATGATCCCCGAGCGCCCGCACCGCGATCACCAGCTGGCGCCGATCCGCCGACACCCGCACCAGGGTAAAGGGGTGCGGCCCCTCCTTGGCATCAAACTCGAAGAAGGCAAACTGGCCCGGGCGGTAATGGGCGAGCGGCCGCTCCAGCTCCATGGTCAGCTCGCAGGTGTGATCCGCCAGCGCCCGCACCGCAATGACCCGGCCCGGATGGCGATCCCGCGCTCCCACTTGTCCCAGCAGGGAGTAGAGGGCCCCGATAGCGCCGATTCCGCCGATCAACCAGATCGATACCCCAACCGGCGTCATGGCTCCCACCTGAGGCAACAGACAGAGCCCGTGTCCCCACCCCGCCAAATAGACGATTGGCGCCAGCCGGTGGATCAGCCGAAAACGGCCATAACTCACCAGCGCCAACAAGCTCACTACCACCAGCGCGATTAGCAGATAGAAACTCCACTCACCCAGAGTATTGCCAAGGGCATGGAGCGAGATGCCATTACCTGCATCAGCCCCAGCACCGCTGGCCCCACGCCGCGCGGGACGACTCAGCCAACCCGCCGAGACCGCCCACTTCGGCACCTCCACCAGCAGCCAGTGGGCGGTCAGCGCCAACGCACCGCCGATGGCCGTCTGACGGTGCAATCGCAACATCCGATCCAGACCGCCACACCACACCTCCAGTTGCGGCAGGCGCAATGCCAGCAACAACGAAATCGCCATATAGGTCATCCCCAGCAGGCCGGTCAGTAACAACATCTCATGGCGCCAGGGCCACACCCCGTTGGCATCCCCCGCATAACCCAGCCACCAGACTCCGACCGCCAGCAGTGGCAACAGCCACCACATCCATTTGTTCGTCATAACATGCTCCCTGGTTCCATCGCGGCAGGGCCTCATCTCCCTGCTCATGGCACCATTGCACACCCGTCCGGTCACAAGACTTTGCCAGAGGGGGAAGCTTGTGTGGCAATGTGTGACAAACGGAAACAAAAGAGGAGCCGACCGGCCCCTCGTGATCACCCTTGTTGGCTCGCCCCTCTTCATAGGAGATGGCGCACAATCCACCTTCGCTGTGATTGACGACCCGCCTGCAAAAGGAATCAAATGGGGACGTTACATGTCTGCGGCGGAAAACCTGCTGCCCACTCTTCCGGACAAGGAGATCCCCCCTTGCTTTCATCCACCGAACAACGCTACTGCCCGAGTTGTCAGCGCGAGACCAACCATGTCGTGGTGCTGGTCGACAAAGCCTTTGGCCAACAGCCGACACCGGAGCAAAAGCGCAAAGCCTTTATCAAGGACTTCATTACCGGCTGGGCCGCCGGCCCCTTTCTGGCCAACATGGATCGCTTTGAACGACATGCCATCTGCGAGCATTGCGGAAATAAAGTCATTGATGAATGAAAAAGGGAGAGGCAATCGCGGGCTTCCATACACCAGCCACCTTTTATGGCCGAAACCCAAAAGAAGGCGTTGCGATTCAGGATCACAACGCCATAGACGTCAATCAAACAACACGGTCACCGGCAACCCTTCCACTTGCAGGTTCGGGGGTAATTTTTCATCCAGCGAGAGTGCGACCTTGAGGGTTGCTTTCTCCCCTTCAAACGGAGCGGCTAACTGAGCCGGCAACTTGTCCGCCAGCTCGACCTGTCTGGCGACCCTGGCAGCCAGACGCTCCCCGCTGGGCAGCTTGACGACAGCCTTGTGTCCAGGAGCCATTGAAGAGAGATATTTGGGCTGCACATAGGCTATCACCAGCGGGTCTTCTCGCTTCGAGATAAGTGCCAGAGGAGCCCCCGAGAATACCCAGTCCCCCTCCTGTACCAGCACATCTGAAACCTTGCCTGTCGCCGGAGCTCTTGGCTGTTGATGGTACGCCATCGCTTCCATCTCGGTCAGCTCCTGATCGAGCAAGTGACGAGCACTGGCTAGCGGTCCGGTCAGTTGGTCCTCACTGATTTGCAGTTCCTGCGCTATCTTCTCTGCCCTTGCCTTCTGCAGAGCTATGCGTGACTGAGTCCAATTCAGCAGGGCCGTTGCGTACTCTGCACTGGATACCAGCTTCTCTTTTTTATAACCGGCATACTCCTGATAGATGACCTCCTGCTCCCGGCTCCCCCGTTCGGCAATACCAATCTGTTCGTCCAGATTGCGCAAGATAGCCTGTTCAGCCTCAGCCTTGCTCAATTCGATGGCCGCTCTGCGCGCTTTTCGTTCCGCCATGTTGGCCTTGAGGGTTGGAGATTCGAACTGCATCAGGGCATCGCCTTGTGACACCCCCTGGCCGGGAGCTGTGTAGATGTGTCGAATAAAGCCATCCCCATTGGCAACAACCAGTTGCGGCTCGGTGGTAATGATGGCTGGCGCCTGGGTCAGCCACCACTCGCGCCCCAGATACCACAGCAGAATAATAACGGGACTGAATGCCAGTAACAGGATGAGATACCAGCGAGCCTTGAAGGCGACACGCTTGGCGGGGGCATACAATACCCGGATCCCTTCATCCGACGTGGCATCCTGCTTCTTGGGGGGATTGAATGTGACTTTCATCAGAATTTATTTCCTCGTTTTAATACCCACCAGGGGGCCATGCTGCTCTCTTCATGACCGCGCCGGAACATCTCATTCAACAGTGCGATGGCGCACCACAAGCGCATCAGCAAGGTGTACACCGGGTAAAGACACAACCATGGCAGCAGACGTAGATCTGCCTCCGGGCGTTCAGATATAGCCAGCAAAAACACGGCGAAATTAACCAGGGTAAGAAACAGGTAAACCAGATAGAGACAGATCATCAACGCAGCGACAAACTGCCCCGGATAGCTAAGCACCAACCACCAGCTATAACCCATGACCAGCAGGGGCAGCACCACGTTTTGCGCCACCCCGTAGATCAAGGTAAACAAAAAGGTCTTCCAGCCCAGAATACGCGGCGTCAGGGAGAGCTTGTGCTTGCGCAGATAGAGAAACAGCAGATCTCCATCCCAGCGTAAACGCTGCTTGGCAAGCGTGATCACGTCTGCGGGCGCATCGGTGTGACCGATGGCACGAGGGGCGAACCCTATCTTTAAAGCCGGATGGCGTTTGAGGTAATGCTTAATACGGACTGTCAGATCCAGATCTTCTGCGGTATGGGTATCCCACCCACCAATCTGGCGCAAAAAATCACGACGAAACGCACCGAAGGCTCCCGAGATATTGTTGATGAGGTTCCACTCGCTCAGTCCCGTCTTGCCCCCCTGCATGGAGATCATGTACTCAATGCTCTGCATCCGGGTCAGTACGCCATCGTTCAGATTTCGCACCCTTAATGCCCCTCCCACAGCAGGCACATCAGGATCATCGAAACAAGCCACGATCTCATCGATCATGTTGTTGTCAAAGGAGGTATCTCCGTCCGCGTTCATCACTATCTCGCCAGTCGCAGCGGAGAGACCGGCATTGAGAGTGGAGACCCGGCCTCCCCTCTGCCATTTCGGTAGCAGGACCAAACTTCTGTTCTCGCACCCCTCGAATTCACGAACACAATTGAGCGCAGCCTGATAGGTATGCGCGTTGGCCTTGGCGCCATCAATCACAGCAATGATTTCCATTTGACCGCGATAAAGCTGTTCCTTGAGCGTCAATATGGTGGAGCGGATCGCCTCCCCTTCCCCATAACAGGTGATGATGCAAGACACTTTGGGACAGCGCCGAGATCGCGGCAGTTCAGATGCCATGGGAAGCTGGCGCGCATACCATTTCAGGATCCCGGTCAACGTCAGCGCCATCAGTGGCACCTCCATCAACAGCAACATGGGCAACAGCAACAGAATCATCCGGGGAGAAAACTGGAGGCTACCCAGTATCTCTATCAGGATGTAGTGCACCGTATTCATCCACTCATGCATCCGGGCTATCTCCATCCAGCCACTGGCCGAGCCATACCGCTGTATCGTCGCCCAACAGGGCGGGCAAAGGTTGTACTTTCACCGCCAGCGTCAGAGCATCCAGTCCCTCGATGAGATTCAATGCCTGAATGCGCTCCTGCAGAATGCGCCAGTCGTCGGCATCCGTATGCGGCAACAGCAATAACAATCGGTCATCGGCATACTGGCAAACGACATCGGTATCACGGAATAGAGCTTGCAAACGGCTGAGCAGAGCGGCCAGTCGCTGCTGAGTCTTTAGCATGCCCAACTCGGCACGCAACTCCGCCAGATGCTCAACCCGAATAGCCAGCAAGGTATGGCAGCCACCATGGCGTTGCAGCAAGCTGTTGTTCCATTGCAGCAACCAGGGGAAGTGCTCCATGGCCATAGGGGTACCCCAGGTCAACGGCAGATGCAGTTGTTGAGTTCCTTCCCGTGCGATGTGGCGGGCCAGCTTGCCGATGCGATATTCATAGATGGGCGCAACCACCAGATCATCGGGTTTGTGCGCCTGGCCACATTCATGGCAACGCGCCTGGACGGCAGCCTCCATAAAACGGGCATGGCATGACAAACAACGGAATTTCTCAAGGGGCCTGTCATAGTCAACACCGATGTGACGCAGAGTCGTGACGCACTTGGGACAACGCAGCACACCCTGTCGCATGAATGCATCCTGATCATCCACGTGCCCGCAGGTGAAGCAGTGCACAGCTGGCTTGGCCTGGATGGCGATATGAGCGCATTCGGGACACACATCGACAAAATTGAGATGTGCCGAGTTGCAACTGTGACAAAGACGTACCCGGTCCACCAGCTGCTCACTCTGCAATAAACGCTCTGCAACCAGCTGCGGGAGGGCATCCCCTGCTTCGCTGCCCAGCAGGCAATCCAGCAGGGGATAGCTGTACCCCTGACGGCAACCAGCCTGCCAACGTGGCAACAAGCGAAAATGGGAGCGAGGCCAGCTGTACCAAGCCAGCTTTTCCATGTCATCCGGATGCTCTCGAGGGGTCAACAACGCCAACCGTTCAAGCATGTCAGAGGCCCGTTCATCCAGCTGTGTCAGGAGACCGTCGGCCAACATGGGAGAGAGCGGGCTCTTCACAACACAAAATACCGGCTGCAAATAGCGTATCGGGTCACGCCGCACAGCCTGCAATACCCTGTCCTGCTCATCTGCAGGCAGGTTGAGCAGTAATACCGGCTGCTGCAATGGATCCCAGCAGGACAGATCGAGAAGTGGCAAGGCAACACGATCCACCGAGCCTCCCAGCAGCGCAATCTGACCGGGGTGTTCACTCGTGCTCATCATGGGGAAATAACCTCTTTCCATTCACTGACAAATAGATACCAAGCCAATAAAACGGACCCGCCTGTTGCCATGCATCGGCAGACTCAGGAAATGTCGCGAGATGCGCATTGCCCTGCACGGACAGCACAACAGCAGTGTCAACGTTATCGACGGATAGCATGAAGCAGGCGAACGCGCAGAAAGAGTTGAGAGCTGACGCCATTTTCATGTGCGGCTCAGCCATCTCGGGGGGAAGAGATCTGAAGCTTTCCGAGCCCGACTCACATCGGGGGTGGCAAGGTGGGCGATTTTGCAGTTGTGGACAATTTAGTCAACCCGGAAAGATGAGAATAACTAGCAGATAGTTGAATGGATCAATCTTTATGCACAAAGATGACTACAAAAAGCACTATTAACAGAAAAGACAAAAGAGCGTAACTCAGTGAATCTACTATCTTGCAGCCTGCAATTCCTATTCATGCTCATATGAATACATATCTGATGGCAAAATGCGGACCCAATCGGCAAGGCGACAAAATGTGTCGCGCACCTGCCAATAATATGGCAGCGACTGCCACGGTTACGACAACGAATAACCATGAAAAGCACAGCTCCCGGCCTGATCACCGGGAGCTGTGCGGATTATTCGGCTGAAACCGGTTGGTAATGGTTGACGATCCACGCCTCGAAATCGGTCAGCATGCGGGTTTCCGACTCGCTGTTGTCGGCGATAAGTTCGGCGCCGTGTACCACCCGGATATGGGCATCGAGCGGGGAACCCTCACCCGCCGCGGGGCGCTGCTGGGCGGTGGCCATGCAGGCTTGCGCCTGTTGCCACGCCTCAGCGGCGCTCAGGTTGCACGCCTCGGCCAGCGGCACGGCACTGAAGCCTTCACCAGTCAGGCTGCGCAGGGTCTCATCATGAGTCATGCCGTTGCCCGGCCCCCAGTAGTGGGCGGCCAGATCCGGCCCGATGCGCGGGTTGTCGGTGAGGTAGCCATCGCGCTTGAGGAAGTAAGCGCGGGTCTGCTCCACCGCCATCAGCGCCAGCAGGTAGCCGTGATAGGCGCAGGCCGACTCCTGATTAAGGAGGTGCGGAATGGCCAGCAGCGGGCGCGGGCTCTCGACACCGAGGATCTTGCGCTCCCACTTGCGGGCCAGCGCCAGCACAGCCTTGGGAGTACGTTCAGCCTCATCCATGGCGTAGAGATCCCGCTCGAAGTAGGCCACCAGCGCGATCTGACGTTCGTTAAAAGCGCGAAACGGCTGACGCGCTTCGATCATCTCCTTGATAAGCGCATCGGGGATCGCCTCTCCTGCCGCATTTCTGGCGTAGCGTTTGAGCCAGTCGGCATCGTCCAGCAGGCTGTCGCAGAACATCGACTGGGTCTCGGCATAAGCCATAGAGGTGGGCGGAAACTCCTGTGAGAAGCAGGGGGCGTTGCCGGTGACATTGGCAAAATGCGCGGCGTGGCCCCCCTCGTGGAACAGGGTGTTGAGCCCGCTCCAGCCGCTGCCCACCTGCGCCGGATCGGCCAGGCTGGTGAAATTGACCACCGCAGGTATCCACTCCCCCTGCTGGAAGAAGCTCGGCACCGGGCCGTGGCAGAAGCCGTTCTCGTATTTCCCCTCCCGGGTCAGCAAGTCCAGGGTGAGGGTCGCCCCGCGATACTGGATGCCGAGACGACGGAAGCTCTCGACCCAATCCTTCAGCGCCCGCGAGAAGGGCACATAAGGATCGAGCTGGCGGGTTACATCACCACTGATGGCGTAGCGCAGGTTATGGGGCAGCAGGGCCGCCTCCCCCTTGGCCGCTTTCAGCTCGGCAAGGCTTTGCTGCAGCCGGGCGTCGGTGCGGGAAATGAAGTCGTCGAGGATGGCGAACAACTGCTCCGGGCTCATCTGCTCGTTCTTGCGCACCTTGTAATCGAAGTAGTCGCGATAGCCCATGGCGCTGGCAAAGCGGTTGCGCAGCGCCACCACCTCGAGAAAACCATTGCCGACCACCCACTGCTCCAGGGTGTGGAACATGGCGAGCGCGCTCTGGCGCACCGCCTCGCTCGGGCTGGCGGCAAGGGAGGTACTGGCGGCGGGTAGGCTACCAGCCACCTGCTGGCCATGCTCATCCAGCAGGGTCAGTTTCAGCCCCTTGCGGCGGGCGAACAGCGCCGCCTCGGCAGCCACCAGCTCATCCATCAGGGCGGCAGCGGCGGGATCTTCAATCACATTGCACTCGAAGAAGGCGATCCAGCCTTGCAGACCGCGCTTGATATCATCCTCGTCGGCCTGCGCCAGCATCTCCCGCAATTCGGGCAGACGGGCCGGATTGGCGCAAAAAGCCTTGTAGGCCTGCTCGGCCGCGGTAAAACCGGCCTGATCGTCGCTGGTACCCATATAGGTGGACCAGAAGAGATCCTCCTTGCGCCTGTGTACCTGCAGATAGTCGGCGTTGAGCTGGTTGAAGTAATTCCTGGCAATGGAACTCATAAATTCCCTCTTGTTATGGGGTCACCCGCAGCGGGGCCCACTCCTTTTTTAGTGAAATGCCAAATGATTCACACTCTTTGGCAAAAATTGCGCAGGGATGCGCCTGAACACGCTACCAAAAAATGGGGAGTGCTGTCTGCTGGCTATACTGTTGTCAAAACGCTCATTTAAGGGCGCGCGACCACTGGTTAATAGTAAATAAGTTGTTACATCAAGCAATTGGCTGCCGCAGTAACGAGCCATAGAAAATCAACAGGGAATGAGGGTTTCGTCATGTTCAAGCTCGGTGATATCACCGTGAGCCGCAAATTGTTTTTGCTGCTCACGTTGGCGTTTGTCGGTTTTGTCTCGCTGCTGTTCATCTCGGCCAACGCGCTCCAGCGCAATCTGATGAGTGAGCGAGAGGCGCGGCTCAATGCGGTATTAAGCCAGGCCATGAGCCAGATCCAGTTTCTGGCCAGCACCCTGCCTATGGAGCAGGCGCAGCAAGAGGCACGCAAGCTGCTGACCAATATGCGCTTTGACGACAACAACTATCTGTTCGTGATCAATGAGAACCGCCAGATGCTGGTGCACCCCATCCGGCCGGAGCTGGTCGGCCAGACCATGGGGGAAGGAACAGGTGCCACCGCCGGGCAGTTCTGGCTGCAGATGGTCGATATTGCCAAGGGAGGCAAACAGGGCACCCTGCAATATGTCTGGAGCGGCCCATCGGGCGAAACTGCTGACAAGCTCTCCATGGTGTCAGGCTATCAACCCTGGGGCTGGATCCTCGGTTCCGGCATGCTGCTGCAGGATATCCAGCAGACCATCTGGGCCCAGTACATGAAGATGGGTAGCGCCACCGCCATTGTGACCCTGCTGATGGGGCTGCTGGGCTGGCGCATCACCCGCTCCATCGTCTCCCCCCTCAACCAGATCAACAACGCCATGCAACGGGTCGCCCAGGGGGATCTGGTGGTGAGCATCCCGGTACATGGCAAGGATGAGCTGGGCATGGTCGCCCGCTGTACCAATCAGAGTCTCGATGCCATTCGTCACGCCCTGCTGGAGGCCAGTCTGGGTGCCCGCAACGTGGCCGATGCAGCCCTGCGCATCGCCGCCTCCGCCGAGCAAACCAATCAGGCGGTGAGCAGCCAGCGGGATCAGCTGGCCCAGCTCGCCACAGCCATGAACGAGATGAGCGCCACCATCTCCGATGTGGCCGGGCATGCCGAAAATACCGCGCGGGATACCCAGGAAGCGACCGGAGAAGCTGGCCTCGGCAACCGTGACGTTCACGCCAGTGTGCACGGCATCAAGGCGCTGGCTACCGAGGTGGAGCAGGCCACCCTGCAGGTCAACCAGCTCAAAGAGGGGGTGATGCAGATCGGTGAAGTGACCGCCGTCATCAGCTCCATCTCGGATCAGACCAATCTGCTGGCTCTCAACGCCGCCATAGAGGCCGCCCGTGCTGGCGAGCAGGGGCGTGGCTTTGCCGTAGTCGCCGATGAAGTGCGCCAGCTGGCCAGTCGTACCCGCCAGTCCACCGAAGAGATCCAGAGCACCATCGCCCAGTTGCAGCAACGGGCCGTCACTGCTGCCAATGCCATGGATGCCAGCCGAAAACTGGCCGAAAGCAGCGTCAACCAGTCACAACAAGCGGGTCAGGATCTCACTCTGATCGTCAACCATATCCAGCATGTGAGCGACATGGCGACCCAGATCGCTACCGCCGCCGAACAGCAGAGCATGGTGGCCGAGGATATGAATCGCAACGTCAGCGGCATCAACGACTCGGCGCTCGAGATGTCCCAGTCCGCCTCGCAACTGGCGCAGGAGAGCGAACTGCTGGCCGGTCTCTCCCGCAGCCTGGATGAGCGGCTTGCGGTGTTCAAACTGGGCAAGGAGTCCAGCAAGACTCCTATGATGCCAACTCTACATCACTCCAATAGCGAGCAGCGCGCCCGCCATTGATGGCGTCAATCCGTGTCGCCTTGTCACTCGACCTGCCAGCTCGGCTGGCAGGTTTTTTTAAGCCGAAAAACGCGCAGCAAGCATGCATCTTATCGGCATATTCAACGGCATTCGACGCCATTCATAAACAAGAGAACAATTTAAAAACAGCCAGTTAGAACGTTTTTTGTGCCACCGGATTATGCATTTAAACATTCAACTTCAAATAATTAATCAATGCGGTGCACAATGCTGATGGCCGAACATTTGGCCCATCACTAACCATCTAGTCATTTGGCAAACTGACCGAAAGGTCGGGACGCAAAGCCTCCGGTCTACAGACGTTTTGTCCAGGATAGCGGGGTTGCCACACGCAAGTGTGCATCGGGGAACTCCCTGGCCAACTGACTGCCCACATCTATCGAACAGAGGAATGTATGGCAGCAAAAATCCAACTCAATCACATCGCGGCGGTGCTGGCCCTGCTGGCCAGCGGCAGCGCCCTGGCTCATGGCTACATCAGCCAGCCCGAGAGCCGCAACTACCTGTGCAAAACCGGCGGCAACAGCCAGTGTGGAGGCGTACAGTGGGAACCCCAGAGCGTGGAGGGGCCATCAGGCTTCCCGCAAACCGGCCCGCAGGATGGTCAAATCGCCTCGGCGGGCAGCCCGCGCTGGAGCGAGCTGAACATCCAGACCAGCGACCGCTGGACCAAGCGTGAAATACAGCCCGGCCCCTTCGCCATCAGCTGGACCTTCACCGCCAACCACGTCACCCGCAACTGGCGCTACTACCTCACCAAGCAGGACTGGAACCCCAATCAACCGCTCACTCGCGACTCGTTCGACCTGACCCCCTTCTGCGTCATCGACGGCAACATGGTGCAGCCGCCCAAGCAGGTGACCCATAACTGTGTCCTGCCGGAGCGAACCGGTTATCAGGTGATCCTCGGCGTGTGGGAAGTGGGCGACACCAGCAACAGCTTCTACAACATCATCGATGCCAAGTTCAAAGATGGTAGCCAGCCGCCGCTGGAGTGGAGCCAGGCCGGCACCATCTACCCCTCCATCGACCTCGCGGTGGGTGACAAGGCGATGACCCGAGTATTCGATGCCAACGGCGAGCGCCCCGATCTGCAGACCGTGCTGACCATCACCAATGCCGAGCAGGGCCAGAAGAACAACTGGGCCCATGCCCTCGCCGGCAAGCTCAACGCCGAGCAGAGCCTGATCCGCGCCGGTCAGCAAGGAGCCGATGGCCAGTTCAATCCGATCTACGGCATGAACCCCGTCTATCTGCATCGAGACAGCAAACTGGATCGAGTCGAGATTGACCTGCAACAGCAGCAACCGCCGTTGGTGGACAGCATCAGCGTCAGCGGTCTGGCCAGCGACTATGTGCTGGACAACGGCAAGGCAACCCTCGATTTCACCGTCACCGCACAGGGCGATCTGGCCGTCACCAACACCCTCTATGACCACGGCGGCGTCGCCAAGGGTGAAAGCAGCGCTGACATCAAGGACAGCAGCCACACCTTCACCATGGCGCTGGAAGGGCTCAAGGCCGGTCACCACCAGCTGGTGATCAAGGCCACCCCGAAAGCGGGTGGCGAGACCATCCAGCAGACCATGGACCTGATGTTCAAGGAGCAGAGCAGCGGCGAATACGACTTCGTCTTCCCGAACTCGCTCAAATCCTATGCCGCTGGCACCAAGGTGCAGCAGCCGAAAAATGGCAAGGTCTATCAGTGCAAGCCCTTCCCCTACAGCGGCTACTGCCAGCAGTGGACCACCACCGCCACCCAGTACGAGCCAGGCATCGGCTCCCACTGGCAGATGGCGTGGGATGAAGTGCACTAACCCACGCTTGGCCACATAAAAAAGGGCGTCCTCTCTAGCAGGGGACGCCCGGAAAAATCAAACCTTGCGGTTTGCATACCAACAGAACCAAGACCTCACTCTTCACTTACTTCACACACTCAACACACTCTTCAAAACAGGGTTTGTCCATTAACCCTGCCATTTTCCTCCTTCGACAATCACATCATTCGGATCGGTATCAGGGCTCAGCTTGTCACGCACATACTGGTCATAGAGTTTCAGCAGGTACTTCTCCTCACCCAGCTTGGCGAGACGGTCGTTGACCCAGTCACGCAGCTCGATATTGCCCTTCTTCACCGCCGGGGCGATGGGATCTTCCGAGCCCAGTTTTTCGGGCAGTACCCGATATCCCGGATTCTCCTTGGCCCAGCTGAACAGCACTAGGTTGTCCTGGGCATAGGCGTCGCCACGACCCTGCGCCAGCGCCTGCAGGGATTCAGTATTCTTCTCGAACTTGAGCACCTTCCACTCCGGGTGGTTACGGGTCAGCCAGATGTCAGCCGTGGTGCCGGTGGTCACGATCAGGGTCTTGCTGGCCAGATCGTCGAGCTTCTTGGCCGGACTCCCTTCCGGCACCAGCACCTGTACCGCCACTCGCAGGTTCGGGTTGGTGAAATCCACCACCTCGCGCCGCTCCGGGGTCACCGTCATATTGGCGAGGATCAGATCCACCTTGTCGCTCTGCAGGAAGGGGATGCGACTGGCTGGCTCCACCGCCACGAACTCGATCTTGTTCTCGTCCCCCAGCAGATCCTTGGCGAAGCGGCGGCCGAGATCAGTGTCAAAACCGACGTAGTTGCCCTTCTCGTCCACGTAGCCAAACGGCGGCTTATCGGTGAATACGCCGACGATGAGCTTGTCCCGCGCCTTGATCTTGTCGAGAGAACCGTCCGCCGCATGGGCAGCGCCGCTGGCGATACCCAGTCCCAATAAGGCACTAAGCAGAACCGAAGTGATTTTTTTCATGCTGACTCCTTTCGTTTGATGACATTTGTATAAGAAAACTTGGCGAGGAACTGGCGCGCACGCTGGCTCCTGGGATTGTCGAAAAATTGGTGGGGCGCGGCCTGCTCCAGAATGTGGCCACCATCCATGAAGACGATGCGATCCGCCACCGCCCGGGCGAAGGCCAGCTCGTGGGTGACGATAAGCAGGGTCATGCCGCTGCCGGCGAGATCGCGGATCACCTCCAGCACCTCCTGCACCATCTCGGGATCCAGCGCAGCGGTTACCTCGTCAAACAGCATCACCTGCGGGTTCATGCACAGCGCCCGCACGATGGCGATACGCTGCTGCTGACCACCGGAGAGCTGGCGCGGATAGTCATGGCGCCGCTCCCACAGGCCGATGCGGGTCAGCAGCTGCTCGGCTTGCAGCAGCGCCTCTGCCCGCTCCCGCTTTTGCACCTGCAGGGGGCCAAGCAGCACGTTTTCCAGCACCGTCAGGTTGGGGAAGAGGTGATAGCTCTGGAACACCATGCCGATCCGCTGGCGCACCCGCTGCCAGTCGGTAGCGCCGTCCAGCAACACACCATCGAAGCGGATCTCGCCCCCCTGAATGGGCTCGAGCCCGTTGAGAGTGCGCAGCAAGGTGCTCTTGCCACAACCACTTGGCCCCAGGATGACGATCACCTCCCCGGCGCGCACGCTGAGGCTGATCCGATCGAGCACCAGATTCGGGCCGAACTGTTTACTGACAGAACCGAGTTCAAGCAGAGGTGTCATACCGCATTACCCCATTGTTGCTCCAGCCGGCGCGAGGCGAGCGAGAGCGGATAGCAGACCAGAAAAAAGAACAGAAACAGCAGACCGTAAATAAGCAGCGAGCCATAGGTGCGCTCGATGATCTGCTGGCCCACCTTGATCACCTCCACCACCCCGATCAGCACCGCCAGCGAACTGGTCTTGATGATGCGGGTGTAGATGTTGATGGTCGGCGGTGTCAGCCGCTGCAACGCCTGCGGCAGCAACACATGGCGATAGAGCTGCCAGGTCGAGAGCCCGAGCGCCAACCCGGCCTCCTGCTGACCACGGGCGAGGGAGTTGAGGCCACCGCGCACCACCTCTCCCACCTCGCTGGCGCCCCAGAGGGCGAGTACCAGCACGGCGCACCAGAAGGCCGGAATATCGAGGCCGAAAAAGATCGGCAACCCGAAGAAAAAGAGATAGAGCCACACCAGCACCGGCACTACCCGAAACAGCTCGAGATAAAGCCGCAGCAGACCCCGCACCAACCGGCCGCCCTGTTGTGCCAACACGCCGTAAGCGATACCGCCGAGGGTGGCAAACAGGATGGCCAGCAGCGAGATGGCGAGGGTCTGGCCTGCGCCCACCGCCAGCAGTGGCAACGCCTGCGTCAGCTGCTCAGTAACGGAGTTGACCATATTGAGTCCTCCTTTCCTGCGCCTCGGTGGCGAATGACTGCGGCAGCTGGAAGATAAGTGCCCACATCGGGATCCTCGCCTGCATTAGCGATTCAGTGACCGAACTGACCATGTTGCAGCCTCCTTTCAACGACGCGCAGAGCGAGGGAGAGCGGCAGAAAGATCAGCACGCACATCAAGGTCAGTACCGCCAGCATCTCGTAGGTCTTGTAGTAGAGGGCGATGTAATTCTTGGTGGTGTAGAGCAGCTCTGGCACCGCCACCGCCGAAGCCACAGTTGTCTCTTTGAGCAGAAAGATGAAGTTGGCAAACAGCGCCGGCAGGCTGGCGAGCCAGGCCTGGGGCAACTGCACGTGGCGCAGCAGTTGCCAGCGGGAGAGGCCGATAGCCCTGCCAGCCTCCAGCTGACTGGCGGGCACCGCCTGAATGCCCGCCCGCAGCGCCTCGGTCAGATAACCACCGCCGAGGAAGGTCATGGCAATCACCGCGGTAGTAAACCCGGAGAGCGACAAGCCGAGCGCAGGCAGCCCGAAATAGAGGAAGAAGAGCTGGATCAGCAGCGGCGTGTTGCGGGCCAGCTCGACATATCCGCGGATCAGGGCGCTGAGCGGCCGCTTGTGCAGGCTCAGCAGGGCGACGTTGAGCAAGGCGACCGCCAGCGAAGTGAGGATCACTATGGTTCCCAGCTGCAAGGTGACCCAGACCGCCTTGCCGAAGGCGGGCAGCGTTGTGACGATAAAGGGCAGATCCAGATTCATGCCGGGATCCTCCCGTCACGCTGCAGACGCTGGGGCAGCACAGTGATCGCATCCGGGTACTTGATGCCGGTACCGGTATTGAGCACCACGACCTGCTCTCCCCCACGGATCCAGCCAGCCTCGCGCAGTTGACGAGCAGCAGCAAACGCAGCGGCCCCCTCAGGGCAGACAAAACGGCCCTCGCGAGAGGCAAGCTGGCGGATCTCGCTCTGGATGGCCTTGTCATCCACCGCGATGCCGCAACCCTCGGTGCGATAAAGGGCGTCCAGCACCAGAAAATCCCCCAGCGCCTTGGGTACATTGATGCCGAACGCCAGCGTTTGGGAGTCGGGCCAGAAGCTCGATTCGGTGGCTCTCTGTTGCCACGCCTCTACGATGGGCGCGCAGCCACTCGCCTGTACCGCGACCAGTCTGGGCAACGCGCCCTTGACCCAGCCCAGCTCCTGCAGCTCGCGCAGCGCCTTGTAGATACCGATGAGGCCGACCCCGCCACCGGTCGGATAGATGATCACATCCGGCAGGGTCCAGCCCAGCTGTTCGGCAATCTCCAGCCCCATGGTCTTCTTGCCCTCAATCCGGTAGGGCTCCTTCAGGGTTGAGGCGTCAAACAGGGATTGCTCCGCCACCGCCTGCGCCACCTGACGACCGGCATCGCTGATCAGGCCATCCACCAGATAGAGGCGGGAACCGGCGAGGGAGGTCTCCAGTCGGGTGATGGCGGGAGCTGCCTGCGGCATAACGATGGTGCTGCGCAGTCCGGCACGGGCACCGTAGAGCGCCCATGCAGCCCCTGCGTTGCCGTTGGTCGGCATGGCGAAGTGAGTGACGCCGAGTTCACGCGCGCGGGAGATGCCCACCGCTGCACCACGAGCCTTGAAGGAGCCGGTGGGGATGACGCTCTCATCCTTCATCCAGAGATCCGGAATACCGATCTGCTTGCCCAGCGTAGGCAGCCGTAGCAGTGGGGTGAATCCCTCCCCCAGCGTCACAACGTGGGCGGGATCCCGTACCGGCAGCAACTCGTGATAACGCCACAGGCTGGCCGGGCGCCCCAGCAATGCCGCCGGGTGCCATGCTCGCTTCAGCGCATCGAGATCGTAGCTGGCCAGCAGTGGCGCACCTGCCCGGCTCAGTTGCCAGGGCTGGTCAGCCTCATGGATCTCGCCACTCTTGCTGCAACGCAGATGTGATAGGTAGCTATACGGCATGCTTTATCCTGAATGGATCGACTTTGGTCAGTCACTTATTCCATCCTGCAACCCAAGTACCTGATAACAAACAAAATTAACTGGCAAACCTAAGTGAAAAAATTCATATGAAGCCGTCTGTTTTCGCTGGCAATCTCATCTGCCAGCAATAAGGAAGGGGAGCCATTGGCTCCCCTTCTGTCGTCTCTTCCGATTCAAATCTGGAAGTCGAGGGCGGGCTCGCTGCCCATGGCGCGGGCCTGAATATCCGCCAGCGCCAGCTCGGGGTTGCAGAGCTGGATAAACTGCCAGGCAAAATTGTGCTGGAACTGCCCCTGCTTGAGGCCAATCCAGGCGGTGTGGGGGGCAAACAGATGGCTGCCATCAAGCTGCACCAGCCCCTGATCGCGCTGGGTGTCGAACGCCATATCGGCCAGTATGCCGACCCCCATCTCCAGCTCGACATAGGTCTTGATGACATCGGAGTCCTGCGCCGTCAGCAGGATCTGCGGCTCGATGCCAGCCGCAGCAAACGCCTCATCCACCCGCACCCGCCCGGTCAACCCGGCTTGATAGGTGACGATGGGCCAGTTGGCCAGCGCCGCCAGCGTCAGATCCCGCTCGCCAGTAAGCGGATGTTGCTCAGGCACCACGATATTGTGGTGCCAGCGGTAGTAGGGGAATGCCACCACCCCTTCGCTCTTGTCGAGCTGCTCGCTGCTGATGCCGATATCCACCTCGCCGGTCTGCACCAGCCGCACTATCTCCTCCGGGCTGCCCTGACGCAGCTCCAGCTGTACCAGCGGGAACTGCTCGCGAAACGCCTTCACCACCCGCGGCAAGGCATAGCGCGCCTGGGTATGGGTGGTCGCCACCAGCAAACGGCCCGAGTCGCGGTTGGCAAAGGTGCTGGCCAGTTTGCGGATGTTGTTGGCGTCATTGAGAATGCGCTCGGCAATCACCAGCAGCTCCTTGCCAGGCTCGGTCATACCGAGCAGCCGCTTACCGTAGCGGATAAAGAGCTCGATACCGAGCTCCTCTTCCAGCTCGCGGATATGGCGACTCACCCCGGATTGCGAGGTAAAAAGGGCATTGGCCACCTCGGTCAGGTTGTAATCCCGCCGCGCTGCCTCCCGGATAATGCGTAACTGCTGAAAATTCACCTTGTCGCCTCCTGCGAAGAGTGGGCGACACAATCTGCTCGCCCCTCTCATTTTTGTTATTTGGCCGGATCATGCCCGGCTGACAGCCTGAACCGGGCGGCCATGCCACCCGCAACAAAACATCAAATCTGGTAATCGGGATAGAACTGCGCCTGTCTGGCCACCAGCCGCACCCCCTGTCCCGGAGCAAACTGCTTGGCCGCCTCCTTGCTCAGCTCCGCCTCATAGTGGGCCCCTTTGGTTTCGCCATCGCCACGCAGCTCCACCCGAATGCGTGGCCCCATGGGCAGCAGACGGGTGATGGTGGCACGGATCCCGCCCGGCGCATCGGCTGGCAGAATCTCCAGTTCATGGGGACGGACATAGGCGATGGCGGCACTGCCGTGGGCCAGATGAGAAGCCGACGGCCCGCCGAGCAGCTGCTCGCCGACACCGAATCCCTGCTCCGCCACCCGACCGCGGAACTGGTTCACGCTGCCAAGGAAGCTGTGGACGAAGGAGCTGGCGGGCTGGTCATAGACCTCGGCCGGGGTGCCAATCTGCTCGACCCGTCCGGCGTTCATCAGCACCACCCGATCTGCTACCTCCAGCGCCTCCTCCTGATCGTGGGTGACGAACAGGCTGGTGACGTGCAGCTCGTCGTGCAGCTCGCGCAGCCAGCGGCGCAGCTCCTTGCGCACCTGCGCATCGAGGGCGCCGAAGGGCTCGTCCAAGAGCAGTACCTTGGGCTGCACCGCCAGCGCGCGGGCCAGCGCGACCCGCTGACGCTGACCGCCCGAGAGCTGGGTCGGATAGCGCTCGGCCACGTGGCTGAGCTGCACCAGATCCAGCAGCTCTTTGACCCGGGCACGAATGGCCGCCTCGGCCGGGCGTTCACTGCGCGGTTTGACCCTAAGGCCAAACGCCACGTTCTCGAACACCGTCATGTGGCGAAACAGGGCGTAGTGCTGGAACACGAAGCCGACGTTACGCTCGCGCACATGGAGATCCGAGGCATCCTCACCGCGGATGATGACGCTGCCACTGTCGGCCTGCTCCAGCCCGGCGATGATCCGCAGCAGGGTAGTCTTGCCGCAACCGGAGGGGCCGAGCAGCGCCACCAGCTCACCGTCGTGAAAGTCGAGGTTGATGTCTGCCAGCGCCGCGTACTGATTGAAATGCTTGTTGAGTTGTTGAACCTGAATGCTCATGGCTGCCTCTTTAAAACAGTGATCAGTGAGATTTGGTGGGCTGGGCACGCAGCCGGGCCAACAGGGTTTCACCTAGCAGGGTGAAGATCCCGAACAGAGCCAAGAGGCTTGCCACTGCAAAGGCGGCGCCGGTCTGGTACTCGTTGTAGAGGATCTCGATATGCAGCGGCAGGGTATTGGTCTGGCCGCGAATATGGCCGGAAACCACCGACACCGCGCCAAACTCCCCGACCGCGCGGGCGGTACAGAGCAGCAGGCCGTACATCAGGCTCCAACGAATGCCGGGCAGGGTGACGCGCCAGAACATCTGCAGACCGCTCGCCCCCAGCATGATGGCCGCCTCCTCCTCTTCCGGGCCGCGCGCCTCCATCTGGGGCAGCAGCTCGCGCACTACGAAGGGCACGGTAATGAAGGTGGTGGCCAGGATGATCCCCGGGGTGGCGAAGATGATCTTGATGTCATGTTCGCTCAACCAGTCACCAAACCAGCCGCGGCTGCCGAACATCAACACCAGCATCAGACCGGCGATCACCGGCGACACCGAGAAGGGCAGATCGATGATGGTGATGAGCAGCTGCCGACCGGGGAAGCGGAAGCGGGCGATGGCCCAGGCCGCAGCAATCCCGAACAGCAGATTGAGTGGAACCGCACAGAGGGTCACCAACGCGGTGAGACCGAGGGCGCTCAGGGCATCCGGCTCGCTGATGGCGTGCCAGAAGAAGGCGAGCCCCGGCGTCAGCGCCTGAATAAAGACGGTGGCCAACGGCAGCAGCAACAGGGCGGCAAACCAGCCGAGACCCACCGTGATGAGCAGCCATTTGACCCACTGGGGCTCGCGGATCACGGTCGGAGCCTTGCGCACGGGAGCAACCTCCACAGAGGCCGCCTCAATGGCGATAGCAGATGAACTCATATCCGGCTCCCTCCGATGCGAGACCAGCTCCAGGCCTGCAACTTGTTGATTAGCAGTAACAAAATGAATGAGATCAGCAGCATCACCACTGCGATGGCGGAGGCACCGGCGTAGTCATACTCCTCCAGGTGGCTCATGATCATCAGCGGCGCGATTTCCGAGACCATCGGCAGGTTGCCGGCGATGAAGATGACGGAGCCGTACTCCCCCACCCCGCGGGCAAACGCCAGCGCAAAACCGGTCAGCAGGGCAGGCACCAGGGTGGGCCAGAGCACTCGCAGAAAGGTCTGCCAGCGATCAGCGCCGAGGCTGGCGGCGGCCTCCTCCTGCTCGCTCTCAGCCTCCCGCAGCACCGGCTGCAGGGTACGCACCACAAACGGCAATCCGATAAAGGTGAGTGCGATGACCACCCCGATAGGGTTGTAGGCGAGCTGGATGCCGAGCGGCGCCAGCAACTGGCCGATCCAGCCGTTGGGGGCGAAGATGGCGCACAGGGCGATGCCGGAAACGGCGGTCGGCATGGCAAATGGCAGGTCGATCAGCGCATCCACCAGACGACGACCGGGGAAGGTGTAGCGCACCAGGATCCAGGCCAGGATCAGGCCAAACAGGCTGTTGAGCAGCGCCGCGACAAAGGCCGCACCGAAGCTCAGGCGAAAGGAGGCGAGCACCCGGGGTGAACCGATCACCTGCCAGAACTCGGCGGCGGTCAGGTTGTTGATCGCAAACAGTACCAGGGCCGAGAGCGGCAACAGCACCAGCAGGCCCAGATAGAGCAGGCTGAACCCCAAGGTGGGGCCAAAACCGGGCAGGACAGAATAAGAACCAAATCGCATAACACATCCATCTGTTATGAAGAATTTTCGATATGGTGATTCTGCTCACTCCCCTCATCGGCAACAAACACCATTTGCGACTTTGCTAATTACTTTTTTATCTAACAACGGTGGGACAAGGCTTTTAGAGCGATCCAAATAAAAAAAGGTCTTTTATATAAATAAAAGACCTAAGAAATGGAGCAATACGGAGCGGAGCATTCAAAGAACGGGGGCATGGAGTAGCCAGCGAACAGCGCGCCCGACAACCCTCCAACCACTTCACAGATACCTAGCGAAAGCCCAATACGACCGGCCGGGTCGATGCGGTCTTGACCGGTGCGACTACCAGCTCACCACGGCGGTAGAGTGCCCCCAGCAAATGCAGCCCCTGATGCCAGTCCCCATGACCTGACTGGGCATTGATATGGCCCGCCTCACCGGCATCGAACAGCGGCACCTGCCATTGACGGCTCCAGTATTCGGCCCGTTCAAAGCTCATCCAGGGATCATTGCGGCTGGCCACCAGCTGGGCCGACACCTGCAGCGGCCCGGCCAAGGCCTCATCCGCAATGCCAAAACGGGCGGGATCGGCGGGCGCCACCAGAAAGATCGAGGCCACCTTCTCCGGCTGCAAGCGGGCCGCCGCGATGGCGGTCAGGGCGCCGAAGGAGTGAGCCACCAGATGGACCCGGCTGCGGCGACGTTTCAGCTTGCTCGCCAGCTTGGCACTCCAGACCCTGAGGTCCGGCTTGTCCCACGGTAGCCCGGTCATCCGCTGCCATTGGGGAAAATGATCGTGCCAGCGGCTCTGCCAGTGATCCGGCCCACTGTTGTGCAGACCGGGAACCAGGAGGATCTTGTTCATCTTGGTGCTCCTATCGGCTGGCACAGGGGCCAGTTCAGTGATGGATAACGAAGCTATCAACGACCCGGCTGATAGATCTGGTCAAACAGACCGCCCTGGGCGAAGTGTTTCTTCTGGGCTTTCTCCCAATCCCCTTCCAGATCCTTGACGGTAAAGAAGGCAAGCTGCGGGAACTGGGTTGCCGTCTCCTTCAGGATCGCCGGGTTGCTGGGGCGATAGTGATGTTTGGCGACGATATGCTGCCCCTCGTCAGAGTAGAGATAATCGAGATAGGCCTTGGCCACCGCTTCGGTACCGTGCTTCCTGGCCACCTTGTCCACCACCGCGACCGGCGGCTCCGCCAGAATGGAGACCGAAGGCACCACCAGCTCGAACTTGTCGCTGGCACCCGCCTGACCAAGCACCAGCAGGGCTTCGTTCTCCCACGCCAGCAGCACGTCACCGAGACCACGCTCGGTAAAGCTGGTGGTGGCACCGCGAGCGCCTGAGTCCAGCACCTTCACGTTCTTGAATAGATCGCCAACAAACTGCTTGGCCCCCTCTTCACTGCCGCTCTTCTTCAGGGCATAGCCCCAGGCGGCCAGATAGTTCCAGCGTGCCCCGCCAGAGGTCTTGGGGTTGGGAGTCACGATGGCGACATCCTTGCGCACCAGATCATCCCAATCCTTGATCTGCTTGGGATTGCCCTTGCGCACCAGGAAGACAATGGTGGAGGTATAGGGCGAGGCGTTGTTGCCGAGGCGACTCTGCCAGTCGGCAGCGGTCAGCCCCTCCTTGGCGATGGCGTTGACATCGTAGGCCAGCGCCAGCGATACCACGTCGGCCTCCAGTCCATCCACCACAGCGCGGGCCTGCTTGCCGGAGCCACCGTGAGACTGGCTCACCACCACGTCGTCGCCGGTTTTGGCCTTCCACTCCTTGGCAAAGGCGGCGTTGTACTCCTGAAACAGCTCGCGGGTCGGATCGTAAGAGACGTTGAGCAGGCGGATCTCGGCGGCATTGGCCTGACCAAATGCCAGCAGAGAGAGCAGGGTCAGGGCGGTCATTCGCAGTTTCATGGTGATTCTCCATATCTTGTTGGGTTGAGAACAGCATGCCGTGGAGTTGTTATGCCCAGAAGAAAGAAATAACTCTTTGCTTATCTCTTTTTCTCATATCAACTCAGCCACCCGCACCGGGAGCCGGACGCAGACTCTGTGAGCCATGCCCCTCTGGCCCCTTGCTCGCTGTGCCATCATGGGAACAAGGCAGGCAGATGACGAAAAGGAAGTCGTTATGTGGATCAATGCAGAACCGGTCAACGGAGCCCTGGTCTCGTTGGCCATCGGCCTTATCATCGGGCTGGAGCGGGGCTGGCAGGTGCGCCAGCTGGGGGACAACCAGCGCATCGCCGGGATGCGGACCTACGGCCTCATCGGTCTGCTTGGCGGGGTCTGCGGCTTGCTGCTGCCGACCCTGGGCCCCTGGCTGCCGCTGCTCGGCCTGCTGGCGGTGGTGATCGGTTGCGGCCTATCGGTCTGGCTGGCCCAGCGCTGGCAGGGGGAGTTCGGTCTCACCAGCTCGGTGGCCATGCTGCTCACCTACCTGCTGGGCCTGATGTCGGTGCTGCTGAGCCCGAGCGAAGCGGTGGCCTGCGCCGTGCTGGCCGCCCTGCTGATGGGCTTGAAGGGGCAGATCCAGCAAGGGATGCTGTTTCTCAGCGAGACCGAGTTTCACGCCACCCTGCGCTTTCTGCTTATCTCGCTGGTGCTGTTGCCGGTGCTGCCCAACGAGGAGATGGGGCCCCTCGATGCCTTCAACCCCTTCAAGATCTGGCTGATGGTGGTGGTTATCGCCGGCATCTCGTTTTGTGGCCACTTCGCGGTGCGGCTGCTCGGCACCCGCGCCGGGCTGGTGCTCACCAGCATACTGGCGGGATTGGCCTCCTCCACCGCCCTCACCCTGCAGTTTGCCCGCCTCAACAAGGAACAAGGAGGGCTGGAGCGACTGCTGGCTACCGGCATCCTGCTGGCAGGGGCCACCATGTGGCTGCGGCTGCTGGTACTGGTACTGCTGATTCACAGCGAGCTGGCGATGCGCCTCGTCGCCCCGTTCGTGTTGCTGGCGACCACGGTGTACGGCTTTGCCTTCTGGTTCTGGCGTCAGCGCGAGGAGCTGACCGACGGCCCGGTAAAACCGGAAACCAGCAACCCGCTCGATCTTGCCACCGCCATCAAGTTCGGCCTGCTGCTGGCGCTGATCGGCTTTATGGCAACTCTGCTGCAAGACAAGGTGGGCAACTCCGGGGTCTATCTGCTGTCGCTGGTGTCGGGGATCACCGATGTGGACGCCATCACGCTGTCGCTCTCCCAGCTCTCCCATAAAGAGCTGGCGCTGGAGGTGGCGGCCCGTGGCATCCTGCTGGCCGGGCTGGTCAACTCGCTGGTGAAGGGGCTGCTGGCCCTGGGGATAGGCGGCCGCCGGCTGGGACTGCGGGTGCTGCTCCCCTACTTCGTCTCGGCCCTGCTGATCCTGCCGCTGATCTGGCCCACAGGTTGACGGGGATCACCTGCAACAAGTGACAGACTGACGGCGCCCCTGACAGTCACGTATACTGCCTGCTCTTGCAGCATGAGGAGGTAGCAATGGCGAGCGACTGGGACAAGGTACTGGCAGGCGGGGCGCTGGATGGCCAGAGCGAGGAGATAGCGAACGACCGGATCCGCGGTCAGGCGCTGCTGGCCCAGCTTAATGGTTCACCTGCAGGCGATGCCCCTCTGCGCCAGCAGATCTGCCGCGAGCTCTTTGGCCACTGCCCCGACTCCTGCTGGATCAGCACGCCATTTACCTGCGAATTCGGCCGCAACATCCATATCGGCGAGAAGACCTTCTTCAACTTCAACGTCACCATTCTCGACGTGGGCGAAGTGCACATCGGCAGCCATGTGCTGCTGGCCCCCAACGTCCAGATCTACACCGCCACCCACACCATGAACTATCTGGAGCGACGTAACTGGACCGCCTACAACAAGCCGGTGCGGATCGGTGACGACTGCTGGATTGGCGGTGGTGCCATCATCTGCCCCGGCGTCACTATAGGGCCGCGCTCCATCATTGGCGCAGGCGCCGTGGTGACCCGCGACATCCCGGCCGACTCGGTGGCGGTGGGAAATCCGGCCAAGGTGATCCGCACTCTCAAGCAGGATGAGGAGCGCTGCTGGGAGCTGGCCCAGTGATGGCGCTGGCGCTGCTGCCACTGGGCGCCGCCCTCTGGCTCGGCCTCGGCGAGCAGCAATGGTGGCCGCTGGCTGCACTGCTGACCATGAGCCTGCTCACGGTGGCCGCCTACGCCTGGGACAAGTGGCAGGCAGTGCGCGGTGAGTGGCGCATTCCCGAATCGAGGCTCCATCTGCTGGAGCTGTGCGGCGGCTGGCCGGGCGCATTGGTGGCACGCCAGTGGCTGCGCCTCAAGACCCAGAAGCGCAGCTACCGGCTGGTCTTCTGGTTTATCGTGCTGCTGCACCTCACCCTGTGGGGACTCTGGCTTGGCCGCCCCCTCTGGCAGCAATAGCAACCCGGGTAACTAGGTGGTGGCTTGGCCGCCCTCTCTGGCAGCAATAGCCAACTGCATCACAAAGGCGAAACGGGCCCCATTGCGGCCAATTGGCGGCTATGAGAAAACAGGGCTGATCCATCAGCGTTTTCGCCGTTTATAGACGACAAGGAGTCGTGACATGACCATGTGGACAGGCATAGTCCTGATCGTATTTATCAGCCTATTGTTCGGATATTTCGGCAAACGGGCTCGCTATCAGATGGGGGATGTCCGCATTACCGACCGCCTCGGCAAGCAGGATCTGGTCATTCGGGAGCTGCAGGAGCGGATCGCCAATCTGGAGGCGATCGTCATCGAAGAGGAGAAACGGCGCCCGTTTCGGGAGCTGTGATTTTTCGCCATCAGGCGTCAGATAACCAAAATTCAAATCAAAGAAAGAGGGCTGCATGATGCAGCCCTCTGTCGTTTCAGCAGACTCAGATTGCCAGCGGCAGCAACTCGGCATAGTCGCGGATCGCCGGAAAAGCGGTGATGCTCTGCTCCGGCTTGCAGCTATCCGGATTCTGGATCGCCAGCTGATAGCCGATGCCATAGTCGGCGGCGGCCCGCAGGATCCGCTCGCTGTCATCCACAAACAGGGTACGGACCGGATCGAACGCCAGCCGCTCGGCCAGCGCCTGCCAGCAGTGCTGGCTCTCCTTCGACCAGCCCAGTTCGTGGGTACTCACCATCAGATCCAGATGGTCGCTCAGCCCCAACTGCGCATCCTTCACCGACAGGCTGGCGGGGTGGGCATTGGTGAAAAGCACCAGCTGCTTGCCCGCGGCACGCAACTCGGCCAGAAAAGGGATGGCATGGGGACGCCACTGGATCTTCGCCAGCAGCTCCTGCTTGAGGGCACGAATATCGAGCCCCAGGGTCTCGCTCCAGTAATCCACGCAGTACCAGTTGAGGGTGCCGTTGACGGCGTGATAGTGGACATCGATCTGCGCTTTGGCTTCATCCAGCGGCAGGCCGAGCCGCTCGGCGTAACGCTCCGGCACCAGCTGCTGCCAGAGGTGGTTGTCAAAATGGAGATCGATCAGGGTGCCATCCATATCGAGCAAGACGGTATCAATCTGGTGCCAGGGCAAGGTGGTAGAGCGGGAGTGTGGCATCGGGTCTCTTGATCTCGGTGTCGCGGAAGAAATGGAGCGGCAGTATAGCGGATTTTCCTCCCCCTTTGCCCTCCCTGGCCCGTGGTGTTCGTTGTGAGAGTCGTTTACTCTTGAAGCACGATTTTTTAACGAGCAGCCAGCGTCTGATGAGCGATCCCCACAAGAGCAAACCCGAGCACATCTCTGCCGACCAACTGGATCACCCCAAGAGCAAGCCGGAGATCCTCAAGGCCGATATCGTAGCCGAGAGCCGACTGTTCAAGGTGGAATCGCTACACCTCAAATTCTCCAACGGCGAAGAGCGGGTCTACGAGCGGATGCGCGGCGGCAATCGTGGCGCCGTCATGGTGGTGCCGCTGTTCGATGAGCAGACCCTGCTGCTGGTGCGCGAATATGCCGCCGGCACCCACTCCTACGAGCTGGGCTTTCCCAAGGGGCTGATCGACCCCGGTGAAGATGCCTTCGAGGCGGGCAACCGGGAGCTGATGGAGGAGGCGGGCTTTGGCGCCAACAGCCTGACCCTGCTCAAGCAGGTGTCGCTGGCGCCGGGGTACTTCTCCAGCCGGATGGATATTTTGCTGGCCCGGGATCTCTTACCCGAGCAGCGGATCGGCGACGAACCCGAACCGCTGGAGGTAATCCCCTGGCCGCTAAACCGGATCGACGAATTGCTGGCACGGCCCGACTTCACCGAGTCGCGCAGCATCAGTGCCCTGCTCTTGGCCCAGAAGTGGCTGGCGGAGCAGGCAGAGTAGCCCGCAGACGGGCAGTTAACAGACAGAGGATAACGAGATGCAGGAGTTGTTGGCCTGGGTGCCGGGGGTCAAGGAGATTGCCCGCGAAGCCGGAAGGATCCTTCACGACATCTATCACGGCGGTCAGTTCGAGCGTCAGCTGAAGGAGGATGCGACCCCGGTCACCAGTGCCGATCTTGCTGCCGATGCCTACCTCAAACAGGCGCTCTCGGCGCTCACTCCCCACGTTCCCGTGCTGACCGAAGAGGCAGCCGACATCCCCTTCAGCCAGCGATCCAACTGGCGGCAGTACTGGCTGGTGGATCCCCTTGATGGCACTGGCGAATTTATCGCGGGCAGCGGCGACTTCGCCACCCTGATCGCCCTGGTGCGGGATAATGTGCCGGTGCTCGGGGTCATCTATGCTCCCGAGTCCAACGTGCTCTACTGGGCGGTGCGCGGCTACGGCGCCTTCAAGGAGGTGAATGGCGAGGTACTGCCCATCAGCGCCATGCACCACGAGCATGACCAGCCTGACTCGCTGGTGGTGGCCATCAGCCGTCGCCAGAAGCTGGAAAACCTCACCCGCCGCCTCAACCCGGCCATCAACTACGAGCTGATCCCGCTTGGTTCCAGCTCCCTCAAATCCTGTCTGGTGGCGGAAGGGGCGGCCGATTGCTACGTGCGACTCGGCCCCACCGGCGAGTGGGACACCGCCGCCGCCCAGTGCATCGTCGAGGCGGCCGGTGGCCGTATCCTCAGCCTGGCGTTGCAGCCGCTCAGTTACAACGAAACCGAGTCGCTGGAGAACCCTGACTTTATCGTGATGGGAGATCCGGATCTCGCCTGGGACAACATTCTGGCCCACTAGACGGATAGCAATATCATCACACCAGACAAGCAGGCGGCCCGATGGCCGCCTGCTTTTTCAGGGAAGTTGCCCCGGGTGATGGCCGGTGTGATCCGCTGGTCAAGGCGCTCTTGAACAGCGTGATACGCTGGCAAAGCGGCATAATGATAGTGAAACATCACAATCGGTCGGCGAGAAATAGTGCAATTTTTCACGTAATCCTGAAAACACCTGATTAGCCAAAATAAAAAAATGATAGTAGATCAAATTTTGGTTTTATATTTCACAAAAATCACCAATATCAGTTTTGTTCCATTCTGTGAACCAGATTCCATTCCCAATCTCGCTGGCTAAACCCCGCAACGGCAGTGATATGTTTCAGCCTCGCTTTTTGAGAATTAAATCCCGATAAACCACAATGAACTCAGATTAAAACACTAACAAAAAGTGAATTAGTAATGAGTTTATCTGTAGAGGCTACCAAGGAGCTATCCGGTTCCTGCTCCACCACGTCCAGCACCACCCGCTGGCGCCGTCACGACACCCACTGGGTCATCAGCCTGTTTGGCACCGCCGTTGGCGCCGGCATCCTGTTCCTGCCCATCAATCTGGGTCTGGGCGGCATCTGGCCCCTCGTCATCGTCGCGGTACTGGCAGGGCCCATGACCTTCCTCGCCCACCGCGGGCTGGCGCGCTTCGTGCTCTCCTCGTCACGCTCCCACGCCGACTTCACCGAAGTGGCGGAGGAGCACTTCGGCAAGATGGCCGGTCGCCTTATCTCGGCGCTCTACTTCCTCTCCATCTTCCCGATCCTGCTCATCTACGGGGTCGGGCTGACCAACACGGTGGAGAGCTTTATGATCAACCAGCTCGGCATGGCAACCCCGGATCGGGTGATGCTCTCCGGCGTACTGGTGTTTGCCATGATCGCCGTGATGCTGGCGGGTGAGAAAGCGATGCTGCGCGCCTTCGCCTTTATGGTCTATCCGCTGGCGGCCATTCTGGCGGCTCTCTCCTGCTACCTGATCCCTCAGTGGCAGTGGCCGGAAGTGACCGCGTTTGAAGGAGTCAGCTTCCTCAACACCGTCTGGCTGGCGCTGCCGGTCACCGTGTTCGCCTTCAGCCACGCCGCCGCCATCTCCGGCTTTGCCAACGTGCAGCGCCGTGAATATGGCGAGCAGGCAGAAGCCAAGAGCGGCCTGATCCTGCGCAACACCACAGTAATGCTGGTGGGCTTCGTGCTGTTCTTCGTCTTCTCCTGCGTGCTGAGCCTCTCGCCAGCCCAGCTGGCCGAAGCCAAGGCCCAGAACGTCTCTGTGCTCTCCTATCTCGCCAACATCACCGACAACCCGGTGATCGTGACTCTGGGGCCGCTCATCGCCTTTATCGCCATCAGCTCCTCCTTCCTCGGTCACTTCCTCGGTGCCCGCGAAAGCCTCAAAAGCTTGATCGCCAAGCCCACCGGCCTGCCGCTTGCCAAGGCGGACAAAGTCGGTATCGCCCTGATGTTCTTCTCTATCTGGGGTGCTGCAGTCATCAACCCGGGCATTCTGGGGCTGATGGAGACCCTCTCCGGCCCGGTTATCGCCATGATCCTGTTCATCATGCCGGTAATTGCCATCTACAAGGTGGAGGCGCTGGCCCGCTTCCATCACGGCTGGACCAACGGCTTTATCCTGCTGACCGGTTCGCTGGCGGTATCGGCGCTGATCTTCAGCCTGTTGAAGTAACGACTCGCAGCAGAAAACAAAAAGAGAGGCGACCTTGGGTCGCCTCTCTTGTCTCTGTTCGGGTGTGAACTCAGCCCAGCTTGGCGCCGTTCTCCACCGCCCGCTCGGGAATGGCCATCACTACGGCGCCATCCGGCCGATAGAAACCGGTCAGCAGAAATTCAGACTGAAACGGCCCTATCTGTTTGGTCGGGAAGTTGACTACGGCGATGATCTGGCGGCCCACCAGCTGCTCTGGCTGGTAGAGTGCGGTGATCTGGGCGCTGCTCTTGCGAATCCCCAGTTCAGGGCCAAAATCCGCCCACACCTTGTAGGCCGGTTTGCGCGCCTCGGGAAACGGCTCGACCCGCACCAGAGTGCCCACCCTCAGCTCCACCATCTCGAAATCCTGCCAGCTAATCGTCTCCATTTCTGCTCCTGTTTATCGTGCACCTTGCATGACCCGCAGCATGGCCCAAAGAGAGAAACCTGTCTTCGGCGATCAGCCGTTTCGTTGCGGCAGGTGGCTGTTTTGCTGGCGCCAGAGGGACGGAGTAAGCCCGGTCTCGGCCAGGAAGCGCTCGCCGAAGGCCCCCTGATTCTGGTAACCGCAGCGGCTGGCAATCTCGCCAACGGGCAGTTGCGTACCGGCAAGCAGGGTGCGCGCCCGCGCCATGCGCCGACTGCGAATGTAGTGGGAGACGCTCACCCCCAACTGCTGGCGAAAAGCGAGCTTGAACTGGCTCTGGCCAAGACAGGCGATGGCGGCGAGTTGCTGATTGGTCAGCGGGGCGGCGAGGTTGGCATCGATATGGCGTTGCACCTTGAGGATGCGGGCGGCAAGGCGTGGGATGACAGCGCTCTGCATCCCCTGCCCTTCAGCCAGCAGGGAGAGCCACACCTGCTCCATGCCCGCCACCTGCCGCCCTTCGGCCACCATGCGGTGCAGAAACGCGAGGTAGTGGCGCTGGGGTTCATCCAGCTCGATAAAGGGGTGAGCTGCCAGATCTCCGGGCAGCCAGTCGCTCTCCTGCACCAAAAACGAAAGCGCAGGATCGGCGGCGTAGTCGTGCCGCTCGCCGGGGGCGATGACGCAGGCAGAACCGGGGGCAAGCCGGCGCCCATGGCCCTGCACCTCGATCTCGAGGGGGCCATCGAGGGGGATCACCAGTTGGGCAAAGTCGTGGCTATGGCTGCAGACGTGGTGGTGATAGTGGCGCAGGCTGAAGCGGGACATAGCAGATAGCAATGACGCGGCCAGGGCCGCGTCATTGGGGGTTATTCCTTGTCGAAATCTTCGATCTCTTTGCCCAGCGCTTCCATGATGGCGCGCGCTTCGGCCGGGACACTGTCCGGTTGATCCTTGCGCAAGTCTTCGTCGCAAGGGAGCGGCTGGCCGGTGAAAGCGTGCAGGAAGGCTTCACAGAGCAGCTCGCTGTTGGTCGCATGACGCAGGTTGTTCACCTGACGGCGGGTGCGCTCATCGGTCAACACTTTCAACACCTTGAGCGGGATCGAGACGGTAATCTTCTTGACCTGTTCGCTCTTCTTACCGTGTTCCGCGTAGGGGCTGACGTAGTCGCCGTTCCACTCTGTTCCCATGACTCACCTGTTCTCATTTAGCCGTGAGCGCGGATTTTAACCCTTAAGGAAATTAATGGCAATCCAACAGCAAAGCCATTTAGACGTCTGGAAGTGTTGACGGCTTTTTTAAGCTGGCGTAGTGTGGTTGACCATGAGCCCGCAATGGCGGGATGGCGCGTGGCAGCAAGATGCCGGCGTGTGAAGAGACATCAAGGAGAGTGATATGACCCACAAGGCTACCCTGGCGGTTCGCACCGGGATTGAGACAGACCAGCAACACGGTGCCGTGGTGCCCCCCATCTACCTCTCCAGCAACTACACCTTTGCCGACTTTGGCGAGCCCCGTCAATACGATTATGCCCGCTCCGGCAACCCGACCCGCACCAATCTGGCGGACGCGCTGGCGGCGCTGGAAGGGGGCGTAGGCGCCGTGGTCACCAGCACCGGCATGGGGGCCGTCCATCTGGTCACCACAGCACTGCTCAAGGCGGGGGATCTGCTGCTCGCCCCTCACGACTGCTACGGCGGCACCTGGCGCCTGTTCGAGTATCTGGCGGCCAAGGGCCACTACCGAGTGCAGTTTGTCGATCAGGGGGATGAGGCCGCACTGGCCGCCGCGCTGGCACAGAAGCCTGCGCTGGTATGGGTCGAGACCCCCTCCAACCCGCTGCTGCGGGTGGTGGATATCAGCGCCATTGCCAGCGCCGCCCACGAGGTGGGTGCACAGGTAGTGGTGGACAACACCTTCCTCTCCCCCCTGCTGCAACAGCCGCTCGTACTTGGTGCCGACGTGGTGGTGCACTCCACCACCAAGTACATCAACGGTCACTCCGACGTGGTGGGCGGAGTGGCGATTGCCAAGGAGGCAGCACTGGCCGAGTCGCTGGTGTGGTGGGCCAACTGTCTGGGGCTCACCTCCGGGGCGTTCGACTCCTACCTCACCCTGCGCGGCCTGCGCACTCTGGCCCCCAGATTGCGCACCCATCAGGAGAACACCGATCGCATCCTCGCCTTCCTGCAACAGCAGCCACTGGTGAAACGCATCTATCACCCCAGCCTGCCGAGCCATCCGGGCCATGATATTGCGCGCAGTCAACAGTCCGGCTTCGGCGCCATGCTAAGTTTTGAACTCGATTGCAGCGAGGTCGGCATTCGCGCCTTCCTCACGGCCCTCACCCTCTTCTCGGTGGCCGAGTCCCTCGGCGGAGTGGAGAGTCTGGTGGCCCATCCAGCCAGCATGACCCACAGGGCCATGACCCCGGCGGCGCAGCAGGCAGCAGGCATCAGCGCCCAACTGCTGCGGTTGTCGGTCGGTATTGAACACGGTGAAGACCTGGTGGCCGATCTGGCTCAGGCTTTTGAACAGGCGCAGCAGGCAGAACAGGTAGCGAAGTAATGGAACAGCAGCAACAAGGAGAGATCGCGGTGGCCACAGAAGCAGGATTGAAGCGGCGTCACGTCCACAAATTTGGTGGCAGCAGTCTGGCGGATCCGGTCTGTTATCGCCGGGTAGCCAGTATCGTTGAACAACAGGTGGGCGGGGATGAACTGATCGTGGTCTCCGCCGCCGGCAAGACCACCAACCGGCTGATCCAGCTGGTGGAGCTGGCCGAAGCGGGGGACGAAGCCGCCGGTGAAGCCATCTCGGCCCTGCAGGCCTATCAGCAGAGCCTGATCGACGGCCTGCTGGAGGGCGAGCTACAGCTTGATCTGAGCAAGCAGCTGGCCGACGACATGCAGCTCATCGCCAAAACCCTGGAGGGACAGTTTGACCGCTTCGCCCGCAACGGACTGCTCGCCTTTGGCGAAGTGTGGTCGGCGCGCCTGCTGGCGGCCCTGCTCACCAGCCGCGGCGACAAGGCTATCTGGCTCGATGCCCGCAGTTTCCTGCGCGCCGAGGATGGCGCTCTGGTCAAGGTGGATACCGCCCTCTCCAGCGAACTGCTCAAGGCGCGGCTGGCGGAGCATGCCGGTCGCATCGTGGTAACCGGCTTTATCGCCGCCGACATGGAGGGGCGCTCCCTGCTGCTCGGTCGCAATGGATCCGACTACAGCGCCAGCCTGTTGGCCCTGCTGGCGGACGGCGAATCCACCACCATCTGGAGCGACGTGGCCGGTGTCTATAGCGCCGACCCGCGCCGGGTGAAAGAAGCGCGTCTGCTGGAACGCCTGAGCCTCGCGGAAGCGAACGAGCTGGCCCGCCTTGGTTCTTCGGTATTGCACTCGCGCACCCTGCAACCGGTGGCCGACAGCCGCCAGCGCCTCACTTTGCGCTGCAGCTACAACCCGGACGAGGGCTGTACCCATATCCTGCGCCGCGCCCCCCGCTCCGGTGGCGCCCGCATCGTCTCCTCGGTGGATCAAATCGCCCTCATCGAGCTGAAGGTGCTGCCGCAAACCAACTATGAACAGACGGTCGCCACCATCGAGGCCCATCTGGCCCGTCACCGCCTTAACCCGCTCACCCTGCAGCGCCAGCCGGATCGTCGGATCCTGCGCCTCGCCTACACCCTCGAGGTGGCACAAGGCGCGTTCGAGCTGCTGCGCGACTTCCAGCTGCAAGGGAGCTTCACTGGCCTGATCCAGAAGGAGGGGTACAGTCTGGTGGCGCTGGTGGGGGCCGGTGTCACCGATAACGCGGAGCAGTGCCACCGCTTCTATCAGCTACTGGCAGATCAACCGCTGGAGTTCGTACAGGTGGCCAGAGATGGCCTGAGTCTGGTGGCGGTGCTGCGCCAAGTGGTGCTGGAGCCGCTGCTCATCGCCCTGCACAGCGCCCTCTTCAGCCGCCCGACCCGGGTCGGACTGGTTGTGTTCGGCAAGGGCAATATCGGCGGCCACTGGCTGAGCCTCTACGCCCGCGAAAAGGCACGGCTGGAACATGAACTCAATCTGGCGCTCACCCTCTACGGGGTGTTCAGCTCGGAAGGGGGCCTGCTGGATGAAGAGGGGCTCAACCCCCTCAAGGTACAGGACAACTTCAATCCCAAGCCGCTGATCTGGCCGGAGTTGCTCTCCCAGCTTGAACAGCACGGCTTCGATGCGCTGATTGCGCTGGACATGACCGCCAGCGAGACGGTGAGCCGCTACTACCCGGACTTTGCCCAGCTCGGCATCCACATCATCGCCGCCAACAAGTTTGCCGGTGCCGCCGACAGCGAGTTTTACCAGCGCATCAAGCAGACCTGTCGCGACCACCAGGTGCAATGGCGCTACAACGCCACCGTGGGGGCCGGGCTGCCCATCCAGTCCAGCATCCAGATGCTGCGCCAGAGCGGTGACCGCATCCAGGGGGTTTCCGGCATCTTCTCCGGCACCCTCTCCTGGCTGTTCCAGCAGTATGATGGCACTCGCCCCTTCTCCGAACTGGTGGACGAGGCGTGGCAACACGGCCTGACCGAGCCGGATCCCCGGGAGGATCTCTCCGGTCAGGATGTGCGCCGCAAGCTGCTCATCCTGGCGCGGGAGGCGGGCTTCGAGCTCGACTCCGCCGATATCGAGCTGGAGAATCTGGTGCCCGTTACGCTGCGCAAGGTGACCGCCGATCAGTTCATGGACAGACTGAAAGAGCTGGATGGCCCGATCCAGACCGCCTTCGAAGGGGCCAGGCGCCTCGGCAAGGTGCTGCGCTACGTGGCCCGCTTCGAGCATGACGGCAAGGCGCGGGTCGGACTGGAGGCGCTGGAGCCCCACCACCCGTTTGCCAACCTGTTGCCATGCGACAACATCTTCGCCATCGAGAGCGACAGCTACCGCACCAACCCGCTGGTGATCCAGGGACCGGGGGCGGGTCGGGAAGTGACCGCCGCCGCTATCCAGTACGATCTGTGGCAGATCTGCGCCAGCCTCTAAGGCTGATGTGCAAAGGGAGCAGCACCTCTCTCCCGCGCGCAATAAAAAAGCCCGAGTCGATGACTCGGGCTTTTTGCTGAATGTCGCTTCGATTAGGAGAAGCAGGCCTGCAGCACGTAGAAGATCGCGATAGCCAGAATGGCACCGGCAGGCAGGGTGATGATCCAGGAGACCACGATGTTGCGCAGTACCCCCAGATTCAGCGCCGCAATACCGCGCGCCAGACCGACCCCCATCACAGCACCGACCAGGGTCTGGGTGGTGGAGATGGGCAGACCGGTACCGGAGGCAATCACCACAGTCGCGGCAGTGGCCAGCTGGGCAGCAAAACCACGGCTCGGGGTCAGGTGAGTGATGCCTGTACCGACCGTCGCCATCACCTTCTCGCCCATGGTCGCCAGACCGATCACGATACCGATACCGCCGAGGGGCAGGATCCACCAGGCAATGGCTGCCTGACTGGAAATCTCGCCACCGGAAGCCACGATAGAGGCCACCGCAGAGAGCGGGCCAATGGCGTTGGCCACGTCGTTGGAGCCGTGGGCAAAGGCCATGGCACAGGCAGTGATCACCATCAGGATGCCGAACACCTTCTCCACGTTGGCGAAGTGCATCTTGCTGTCATCCTGCGGGTTGTACTTCTGGCCGCGAATGTAGATCCAGCCGGCAAACGCCACTGCGATGGAGATGGCGATGGAGAGCAGAATGCCCTCGCCATCGCTCAGGTGCAGACCGACGTGGGTCAGCCCCTTCTTGATGGTCACCAGACAGATCACCAGCGCAGTCAGGAACATGTAGAACGGCACATAGCGCTTGGCGTTGTTCAGGGGATCATCGGTGTTGAAGATAAGCTTCTGCACGCTGATGAACATGAAGTAGGCGATAACACCTGAGATGGCCGGGGTGATGACCCAGGAGCCGACGATGCCGCCAAACTTGCTCCACTGCACCGCTTCAGGGCCAATGCTCACCACCGCAAAACCGACGATGGCGCCGATGATGGAGTGAGTGGTAGAGACGGGCCAGCCGAAGTAGGAGGCGAGGATCAACCAGGTGCCTGCCGCCAGCAGGGAGGCGATCATGCCGAGCACCAGCAGATCCGGCGTATCGGCAAAGGCGTTGCTGTCGATGATGCCGTTACGGATAGTGGCCGTCACTTCGCCACCGGCCAGATAGGCACCGGCAAATTCGAAGATCATGGCAATGATGATCGCCTGACGGATGGTCAGGGATTTGGTGCCGACCGATGTCCCCATAGCGTTGGCCACGTCATTCGCGCCAATACCCCAAGCCATCAAAAAGCCGAACAAGGCCGCCACGAGCACCAGAGTGGTGCCGTAATTCGCGATAATGTCCATTAATAGTGTTTACCCAATCAGTCGATTACGAACGAGCCAGCATCAGTTCCAGACGGGCGCCTACGCGCTCGGCCTGATCTGCCAGGTCACCTACCCATTCGAGGATCTTGTAAAGGAACATCACATCGATCGGATTGTAATTGTGCTCAACCGCTTGCAGCTGTTGGCGCAGTCCGATCTGCATGGTATCTGTATCGTCCTCGATCAGATCCAGCTGGTGGATCATCTCGGCAACCATTTCCACTTCCCGTCCTTTGAAGCCGGTCTCGAGCAGCTCGTCGAGCTCCCCGATCGCTTTCTCGGCCTGAGCGGTCGCATCAATACAACGTTTGAGGTAAGCCATGAAATCCGTCCGCATTTCGGCGGGGAACTCCATGCGACGGCCAAGCATGCGGCCGGAAATATCCTTGGCACGGTTGGCAATCTTGTCTTGCTGGGTCAACAGCTCCAGCAGGTCGGTACGTGCAACCGGCAGGAACAGGCCGCGAGGCAGTTTCAGACGGATTTCACGCTTGAGGGTATCTGCCTCTTTTTCCAGCTGGGCGATCTGCTGCCGGATCTTCTCGGCATCTTCCCAACGGTCTTCGGCAACGGCGTCAAAGAAAGGAACCAACTGCTGGGAGCACTGGTGAACCTTGACGATATGCTTCTGCAGCGGCTTGATGGGGGACTTGGCAAAAAGCCCCAAAATAGTATTTACTGGCATGGCCAAACCTGTGTCGGTGAAAAAACACTCGATACGATTTTATGAGGCGCGCATGGTAACCGAACTGCGCCCTCAATTAAACCGCGAATTAATCTAGTCGTCTCGCGGGCATTATATCCCCGCGACCCGAATCCTGCCCCCCAAAGTTGCCTGCCAGCCCGGAATGACTATGCAAACTGAGATCGAGATAAAGTTTTTTGTCGCCCGCGACATTCAACCCGAGTTATCCAACCTGCTGAATTCTCTTGAGATTAAAGAATCATCACAACAGCAGCTCGGCAACGTCTATTTCGATACGCCGACCCTGGCTCTACGCCAGCTGGAGATGGGACTGCGCATTCGCCGCTGCGACACCTTCGCCGAGCAGACCATCAAATGCCGCGGTCAGGTGGTGGGCGGCCTGCACGCCAGACCCGAGTACAACGCCCCCGTGAGCGGCGATCTGCCGACCCTCGCGGCCTTTCCCGATGAGATTTGGCCGACCCTGACCGAGCGCGACCACATTCAGCAGCAGCTGGTCGCCCAGTTTCGCACCGACTTCCTGCGCCGCCACTGGCTGATCGCCTTCGAGGGGGCCGAGATTGAGCTGGCCTGGGATCAGGGAGAGATAGTCGGCAGTCAGGGCAGCACCACCATCAACGAGCTGGAACTGGAGCTCAAATCCGGTGCCACCGTGGCGCTGTTTGCACTGGCCCAACGCCTCGCCAGGAGCGGCGGGCTGCGCCTTGGCGCCCAATCCAAGGCCCAGCGCGGCTATCGACTGGCTGGTCTTGGCAAACCGCTGGCCCTGCAGGCGCTGGTCGAACATGAAGGTATGGATCGCATAACGGGGGTAAGCGAGGGGCTGCGCCACTGGCAGCATCACGAGCAGCTCAGGCTGGAGCATCCTCAGGATAAAGGCATTCAACAGCAGGCACTCGCAGCCCTGTGCCAGGGGATCGATCTGGTCGCCCGCAGTGCGGCCGCGCTGCCACAACCCGCACCCTGGCTGCCAGCTCTGACCAGCCTGCACGCCCATCTGCAAGCCCAATCGGACGAGCAAAACGAGTGGCCTGCCGAACTGGCCGATCTCTTCCTCTATCCGGCGTATGTCGAGTTGCAGCTGGCCATCGCCGCCTGGCTGCATCACGCAGCCTGAGTGGGGCGATGTCGTAAATAAAGGCCAGAAACAAAAGCCAAAAACAAAACGGGTGAGCCTTGGCTCACCCGTTTTGCATTACAGCAGGTTGAGCTGCTGCATGGCGCTGCGAATGCGCTCGCGAGTCGCCTCCGACAGCGGCATCACCGGCAGGCGGCACTCCTCGCTGCAGAAACCGAGCAGGGAAGCGGCATATTTGGCACCAGCCGGGCTCGGCTCGGCAAACATCGCCTGATGGAGCGGAATCAGCTTGTCTTGCAGCTCACGCGCTTCTTGCCACTTGCCAGCCAGCGTGAGGTTCTGCACCTCGGCTACCAGCTTGGGGGCCACATTGGCGGTCACAGAGATACAGCCCTGACCACCGCCGATGTTGTAGGCCACGGCAGTGGCATCTTCACCGGAGAGCCAGGCGAAGGGCTTTTTGATCAGCTGGCGCTCGGTCCAGGGGCGGGCCAAGTCGCCGGTGGCATCTTTCACCCCGGCAATGCGCGGCAGTTCGGCCAGACGGGCCAGGGTCGCCGGTTGCACGTCAACGATGGCGCGCGGCGGAATGTTGTAAACGATGATCGGCTTGGCGGTGGAGTCGTGTACCGCCTTGAAGTGGTGGTAGAGCCCCTCCTGATTGGGACGGTTATAGTAACCGGCCACATGCAGGGTGGCATCGGCGCCCACCCGCTCGGCATGGAGGGTGTACTCGATGGCTTCGACCGGATTGTTGGAGCCCGCTCCGGCAATCACCGGAATGCGACCAGCGACCTGCTTGACCACCAGCTCCACCACCCGGCAGTGCTCGTCGTGGGTCAGGGTCGGGCTCTCACCCGTGGTACCCACCGGCACAATGCCGTGAGTGCCCTGTTCGATATGCCACTCCACCAGACGCAGCAGCGCCTCTTCATCCAGCTTTCCCTGTCGAAACGGGGTGATCAACGCAACGATTGAACCTTGAAACATGGGATCTCCTTCTCCTAAATGACGCGCATATGGCAATAAAAAACCCCGGTACGATGTGCGCAACCGGGGTTTGAAGCTTCTCAGGGATGAGAGGTTACGCGCGAACGTCGGCAGGCCCGAAATTCAGGCTTTTTTTGTGCTTTCGTTTCAACCCGTTGAACCGCATTTCGTCATCTCTGGTCAAAAAATGGTGTCTGGGCATATTTCGGGAACACGGCATAAATGTCAAGGCGAAAGGGGCTATGTATAATGGCCGCCCAAAATTGCGTGGAGAGACCCGATGAGCAGCCCTATCAGTGCCGTCAGCCAGATGCTGGAACGAAACCAAGCCCTCTTTGTCGGCAAGCGGCTACTTGTCTGTGGCGCGCTGGAGGATGACTACCCCCGCCAGCTGGCGAGCCTGGCCCGGCCCCTGACCGTCTTTACCACCGATTACTGCTACTACCGCAGCCAGCAGGCCGCCCTCGGCGAGGCGATCCTGTTTGACCACCAGCTAGGTGGTGCCCCCCGCTTCGATGCCCTGTTGCTGCTGATGCCCAAGGCCAAGGCCGAGGCACAATATCTGCTGGCCATGATGACCCCCTTGCTGGAAGCGGGTGCCGATCTGTTCCTGGCCGGTGAAAACCGCGGCGGCATCAATGGCGCCGACAAGCTGCTGGCCCCCTATGGCGAAAAGCCGATAAAGCGCGATTCGGCGCGCCGCTGCTCGCTCTATCACGGTGAGCTGAGCAAGCCGGTTGAACCTTTCAATCTGGATAGCTGGTTTGGCCGCTATCAGTGCAAGGCGGGTGATACCGAGCTGACCGTGCTGGCGCTGCCCGGCGTCTTCAGCGCCGCCGAGCTGGATCTCGGCACCCAGATGCTGCTGGCCGCCGTGCCACCGATGAAGGGCGAGCTGCTCGATTTTGGCTGCGGCGCCGGGGTAATTGGGTCTGTGCTGGCCAAGCGCAATCCGGATCTGCGGGTCAACATGGTGGATATCAGCGCGCTGGCGCTCGAATCGAGCCGCCGCACCCTGGCGATCAACGGTCTGCAGGGCAAGGTCACCGCTTCCGATGTCTATTCGGATCTCTCCACCCGTTTCCAGCACATAGTCTCCAACCCGCCATTCCATGCGGGTCTCAAAACCTTCTATGCGGCGACCGAGCAGTTCCTGGCCAAGGCGCCGGAATTTTTGCTGCCAAATGGTTCGCTGACCATTGTTGCCAACGCCTTCTTGCGCTACCAGCCTATACTGGAGACACACTTCAAACGGACTGAAGTGATCAGCAGTGATGCCAAATTCAAGGTCTATCTGAGCAAAGTGTAATTAAGTGTAAGCAGTACAAGAAAACAGCTAGAGAGCCCCATACGGGATCTGGTAAGGTACTAAGAGCACGATAAAAACCACCCCTTTAGGGGTGTTTTTATACCAAGCTTTGAAAACCTTTTCATGTTGTTCATTCAGGGAGAGAAATACGATGGCTGGCATTTTGACCATGATCCTGGCTGGTGGCGAAGGTACTCGCCTGCAGCCTCTGACCACCACCCGCAGCAAGCCTTCCGTCCCCTTCGGTGGCAGCTACCGGCTGATCGATTTTGTCCTCAACAACTTCGTCAACGCAGACTTTCTACGCATCTATGTACTAACCCAATTCAAATCCCAGTCCCTCTATCTGCACATGAAGAAGGGGTGGAATATCGTCGGTATCACCGACCGCTTTATCGATCCCATCCCGGCCCAGATGCGGATGGGCAAACGCTGGTATGACGGCACCGCCGATGCCATCTACCAGAACCTCGGCTTTATCGAGCGGGCCGAACCGGATCACGTCTGCATCTTCGGCTCCGACCACATCTACAAGATGGATGTGAGCCAGATGGTCACTTTCCACAAACAAAAAAATGCTGCCATGACAGTCGCGGCCCTGCGCATGCCCATCGAAGAGGCGAGCGCCTTCGGGGTGATCGAGGTAGATACCGAAGGACGGATGATCGGCTTTCAGGAGAAACCGAAGCAGCCCAAGCACATTCCCGGCGATCCGACCCAGGCGCTGGTCTCCATGGGCAACTACATCTTCGAGACCGATGCCCTCTGCCGTGAGTTGAAGCGGGATGCCGCCGAGGAGAACTCCAGCCACGACTTTGGCAAGGATGTGATCCCGAGCCTCTACCCGCGCGCCCCCGTCTATGTCTATGACTACAGCACCAACGTCATCCCCGGCGAGAAACCGCACGTCTACTGGCGGGATGTGGGCACTCTCGACTCTTATTGGCAAGCGCACATGGACCTGGTGGCCGACAATCCCCCCTTCTCCCTCTATAACCGCAAGTGGCCACTGCACACCCACTATCCGGCGCTGCCACCAGCTACCTTCATCGACAGCGACGAGTGCAAGGTGAAGATAGCCAACTCCCTGATCTCCGCCGGTTGTTTCATTCAGGGCAGCCAGATCCAGCGCTCCATCCTCGGTTTCCGCTGCAATATTGGCCCCTGCAGCCACATCAGTGAGTCGGTGTTACTGGGGGATATCAAGATTGGTGAGGGGTGCTCCATCCGGCGCGCGATTATAGATAAAAATGTTGAAATTGCGCCCGGCACCGTTATCGGTGAAAATCTGGACCACGATAGAGAGCGATTTACCGTATCCGAAGGCGGTATCGTGGTGGTACCTAAGGGAGCAAGAGTTGGCTATTAACCCACTGAAAATCCTGTTTGTTGCCTCGGAAGTTGAGGGGCTGGTCAAGACCGGGGGCCTAGCGGATGTCGCCAGAGCCCTGCCGATGTACCTGGCCCAGAAGGGGCATGATGTCAGGATCATGCTCCCCTTCTACAAGACGATAAAGCGACGGGATGAGGCCAGACTGGTCGCTTCTCGCTGGTTGCCAACCCACCCCGGGCTGCCGGATATCGGTTATCGCATCTACCAGATGGAGCTGGATGGCGTCTGCGTCTATCTGCTCGATTGCCCGCAATATTTCGATCGTCCCCAGCTCTACGCCGAGAACAATCAGGCCTATCCGGATAATGGCGAGCGCTTTGCCTTCTTCTCTGCCGCGGCCCTCCATGCCTGCGAGCAGCTCGGCTTTGCCCCGGATATCGCCCACTGCAATGACTGGCACACCGGCCTGCTGCCACTGCTGCTGAAAACCCGTCACGCCCACAACCCCTTCTTCCAGCAGACTCGCAGCGTGATCAGCATTCACAATGCGGCGTTTCAGGGAGTATTCGGGCGGGAGCAGTTCTGGGCCATGCCCGAGATCGCCGACTACGAACGCCGCATCAACTACGACTACGGCCACGTCAATCTGCTCAAATGCGGGGTGCTCTACGCCGACAAGATCAATGCGGTCAGTCCCAACTATGCCCAGGAGCTGTTGACTCACCTCGGCGCCCACGGCATGGCGCATATCTTCCAGCAGCGGGCGGCAGATCTCTGCGGCATCCTCAACGGCTGCGACTACAAGGACTGGGATCCTGAGTTCGACGAATTCCTGCCTGCGACCTACAGCATCGACAACATGGCTGGCAAACAGATCTGCAAAGAGAGCCTGCAGCAGGAGGCGGGGCTGGCCGTGGCGGACTTGCCCATCTACGGCATGGTTTGCCGCCTGACCGAGCAGAAGGGCGTTCCCCTGCTGCTCCCTGCGCTGGAGAAATTCCTCCACCATCAGGTACAAGTGGTGATCGTCGGCTCTGGCGATCCTGCGCTCGCCACGCAACTGCAAACCATGGCCCGGGATTATCCGGGCAAGCTCGCCTTCATCAACACCTATGACGATCGGCTGGCTCATCTGGTCGAAGCCGGTGCCGACTTCTTCCTGATGCCCTCTCTGTTCGAGCCTTGCGGCCTCAACCAGATGTACAGTCTCGCCTATGGCACCCTGCCACTGGTGCGCGCCGTGGGGGGTCTGAAAGATACCGTGGTGGATTGGGATGCGGATCCCGAGCATGCTACCGGCTTCTGCTTCAACGATCCGACTGCCGCCATCCTGCTCGATACCATGCGCCGCAGCCTGCTCTATTTCCTGCAGGACAAGGAGCGTTTTGCCAAGGTGCAGCGCAATGCCATGAACACCCGCTTCAACTGGCCTGACTCGGTCACCCAGTATGAACGGATGTATCAGAACGCATTGGGCCGTTACTGAATGCCAGACGTCGGCTAATTGCTGAAGTTTTGTACCCTTGGCGCCACTTTGGGCGTCAACAGCGAAAAAAGTCCCCTTTGGCTGTTGACGCTCCCCCAAAACTCTATAGAATCCCCCTCCGCAGTGATGCGAAGGTGGCGGAATTGGTAGACGCGCTAGCTTCAGGTGTTAGTGTCCCACGGATGTGAGGGTTCGAGTCCCTCT